>CAXBFC010000181.1:0-14813 GCA_963974725.1 uncultured bacterium
CGATGATTCCGGCGCCCGCCAAGGTGGAGGACAACGTCGACCCGGTGCCGGTGGTCGTGCCCCAACCCAAAGGGCCAGCGGTTCGCCAGATGAGCGAGCCGGTCAATCGCGCCTGGCAGGCGTCCGAGAACCGTGACTTCGCGAGAGCCGTCGCCATTCTCGAAGCCTACCTGCAAGACAATCCACGCATGCACTCGGCCGAGCGGTTGAGTGTCATGACTGCGCTGTCGCACTACGCGTCTCGCGACAGCGACTTCGCCAAATCGCAGAAGTACGCCCAACAGGCGCAGGCGCTCGAGCAAAGTCACTCGTTGCCGGAAGACCTAGTGCACATGGCGGAAGCCGCGGTCAAGAATGGCGACCAGGAATCCCTGCGTCGCATCTGGGCGCGCTTTCTGTTGCAGCAACAACAGGTGCCAACGTGGCTTTACCAGCACGTAGCCCAGGCCTATCTGCAGCTTGGCGATAGCTACCGCAAAGATGCAGATGCTGCCGACGAGGCCGCGCGCCGCAAGGAACTCAACGACGCCGCCGCACGCTTACGTGCCGAGGCAATCAAGTTCGGAGGCGGCAAATGAGCAGTCTGCTGGTGTGTGCCCTATCGCTCTTCTTGCAAGCGCCACAAGCGCCCGAGGCTGGGGTTTTCACCAAGAAGATGTTGCCATCAGAGGATGGGGCGGCACCGCGCCTGGTTGTCACTGCGGACAAGCGCCAGATCAATTGCCGAGAAGCATTGCGAGAGCTTTGCAGCTCGATGAATTGGAACATCCGGTTCGAGAGCACACCGCTGGAGAACGACCTTCGCTATGCGCCGGTCGACCTCAACCTGGCCGATCAAGATCCACGCATGGTCGCGCAGTTGCTTGCGGTCGCCGGCGGTGCGGACTCGATCTTCGATGAGCCTGCTGGGTTCGAAGGTGCTCGCGTCACCCTGCACGTCGTGCGCGTTCCATCCGGCGAGACCGAGTCCGGTCGCCAACGGTTGCGCGCCCTTGCTGGCCAGTGGTACCGCTCGTTCTTGCAAGACGAACTCAAATACGAGGCCATCGTGCAGCAAGAAGGCATGCACGTGCGCATGCACCTCGGGCAGCTGCTGATCGATAGTGGCGATCTCGAGAGTGCGATCCTGTTCTTCAGCGACGTCTACGAAAACCGCCCACACGATCATGTTGGCCAAGCTGTACTCAATGTCGCCGGATGCCACCTGGATCTGGCGCGTGGATACACCGACAACGCCCGCAAGCTCAAGCAGCTGAAGGAAGCTGAGAAGTGGGTGCGGCGCGTCTTTGAAGGCTTGCCGAACTCTCCCGAGACGGCCCCGGCGACGATCCTGCTCGGCCGCGTGCTGCTCGCGCAGGCCCAGGCACAGACCGACCCGATCGAGGTTCATGCAATCGCCCGGAAGTGTCAGGACGAGCTGCGTGCCCGCATTATCCGCCTGCTCGACTCGGTCGAATTGCTCGAAGTCTGGCTGCTGGCCGGACACGCGCAGTTCTTGATGGAGCGACCACAGCGGTGCTACGAGACGATGCTGTCACTACGCGAGTCGCCGTACTTCGACGATCTCGGGCCACAGCAGTTTCTCGACTACCACTTCTTGCTCGGCTTCAGTGCGCTTGGCGTTGGCAAGGTCGAGTTGGCCATGCGTGCGCTCGAGTGGTTCTTGATTCACGCCGAAGATGATGGCCGCCGCGGCCGTGCCTACGTGCTGCTCGCGGAGTCCTACCTGGCACAACAACGCTTCGTGCAAGCCCGCGCGGCTAGCATTGAAGCGCGCAAACGTCATCTGGTCGGCATGCCGTCGGATTGGCGGCAGCGCACCTTGCGTGTTTGGGCGCGCTCGGCTCTCGCGCTTGGCGAGAAGGAAAGTGCGTTCGTCGAACTCGAACAGATGGTGTTGCGCGGGGAAGAACCCGAGCTCAGTTTGTTCCTGGTCGATCAGATGTTGAACGACCACCAGTGGCAGCGTGCCATCGCAGTTGCCAGTGTGTTGATCGAGCGAGAAGACAAGATCGGCGATCTGGCTCGCTTCAAAACCGTCAAGGCGCTCTACGACCAAGCGGTTGCAGGCGACAACATGGCCGATTTCCCGTCGCTCGCGATTGCGATTGCGCCAAAGGTGACGGACCACGCGTTGCGTTCGAAGATCTCGACGATGATCGGTGAGGCCTACACCAAGCTCAACAAGCTTGAGCACGCCGCGGACGCATTCCGAGGGATCCTGCGATGAAGTCGGCATTCGTCGTGACTCTGTTGCTGGCCGCCAGCCCGATGCTGACTGTGCAGCTGACTGCACAATCGGATGAACACGAGCAGTTCCGAGTGACCGAGCGAGCCCTGCGCCAGAACAGCGCGGAGGTCGAGCATCTGTTGGACTTGCGGATGCGCCACGATCTCGGGCTGATCGCCGGACTCGACGAGAACATCGTTCGCATTGAGAAACCGATGAACACTCGTGAGATGTCGGTTGGCCGGCGCGAGCTCGAGAAGCTGCAGAACGACACGCAGTACTACCGCACTCAGTATGAGCGACTCGCCGCGCAAGCGCGCCTGCTGGCCGCCGCCGCAAACTCTGCCAATGAACAGTATCCGGTCGTGGGGCGTAGCGTTCCTGCTGCCGGTAGTTCGATCGGTGATCGCGAGCCTGTGACCACGCGGCCGATTGCCTCGCCACGAACCCCGACGCCGGCTGCCCCGGGGGGCGAGACAGCACCGCAGCTAGGTGGCTCCAACAACTTCGGATCGTTGACGTTGGATCCGCTCAAAGCGCAGATTCACGGCTCGACCGATCATCTGCGCGTCGCCAAGGCGTTGTTCAAGGTTGGCCAGGCGTTGCTGGAACGTGCCGAGGAGCTGCGTTCGCAAGGGCAACCGCAGGCCGCCAAGGAACTGGATGCTCGTGCGAAGATCAAGCTGGATCTCGCCGTCACTGAGCTCGCCCCGCTGCTCAAATCCAAGGAGCCGGACTTCGTTTCGTTGTTCTATCTCGGCCGCTGTCGCGAGCAGCTGTTTCGATACAGCGAGCGATACGATGGCCTGGCGCTTGATACCGCCCAGCGCGAGTTCCAGCGAAGAGAACAAGAGGTGCGCGATCCGTTCTTGCAGATCACCGCGCGCGATGTCGTGAAAACAGGTGTTGCCGAGACCGAAGTGCTCGGGCTGTGGGGGCAAGCTGCCAAGACGGCGATGGAGCACTTCCGTTGGATGAACGTGCACGCTGGGTTCGATCAGACCGCCAAGATTCAGTCGCTGACCTGGCCGGGCGAACGCAACCTGTGAGTGACGAACGCCAAATCCTGAAGGACGGGTTCGCCCAGTTCGTCACTGCAGCTCGTGAGCTTGAGGCCGGCTACGCCGCGCTCAAAAAACGTGCGGCTGCGGTCGATTTGCAACTGCAAGCGAGCAACCGTGCCTTGGAACAATCTCTCGCCGAACGCGAAGCGATGTTCTCTGCGCTGCCGATCGGTGTCGTGGCCTTGCGAGCGAATGGCACGCCGGGCAGCAGCAACCGCGAAGGCGCACGTCTGCTCGAAGCCGGTCATGAGGCTGGAATCGACCTGCTGCAGCGTCGTGCGGGCGAAGTGTCGTTTGCTGACTGTGTCGTTCGTGTCCGTCGCGTCGAGCTTCCCGATGGAGAATTGCTGATGCTCGAAGATCGTTCGCGACTCGAGCAGCTCGAAGGGGAGGTGCGTCGCCTAGATCGCTTGGCGGGCCTTTCGGAGTTGGCGCTCGGCGTGGCTCACGAGATCAAAAACCCGCTCAACGGCGTCATGGGCTTCTCCAACCTGCTTGAACGCAGTGACGACATGCCGACGATGCGTCGCTACGCCGGCAAGATCAGCCAAGGCGTGCGCGCCGTCGATGACATCGTCAAGGCGCTGCTCGGCTTTGCGCGTCCGGCCGACAAGCCGGTCAGTAGTGCGCCGCTGGCCCAGGTGATCGACCGCATTGCGATGTCCGTCAACCTGCCGCGAACGCGTTGGCAACTGCGCGGCGCAACCGAAGTGCACGTCGATGCCGATGCGCTTGGTCGCGTCATGTCGAATCTGATCCGCAACGCATTGGAGGCTACGCCCAGCGCGCGCCTCAGCATGGATGCGACCGTGCAAAACGGAGAACTCGAATTACTGGTCGAAGATGATGGTCCCGGTGTTTCCGCCGAGGTCGCACAAACCGTCTTCGAACCGTTCGTCTCCACCAAGCAACGCGGCACAGGTCTCGGCCTGGCGCTGAGCACGCGCGTATTGTCGTTCCTCGGCGGCGGACTCGAACTACTCAATCCGGGCCAGCCGGGCGCGCGCTTCCGAGTGCGTATTCCGATTGCGTCCAGTCAGCCGTCGATGGCAGAGGCGTCCGCATGAGTCGCCGCGATCGCGTCCTGCTAGCTGACGACGAACCGTTGTCGCGCGACTTCCTCGAAGAAGCGCTGGTGTCGTTTGGTTGCGATGTGCTTGCTGTCCCCGATGGCCAGTCTGCAATAGAAGCGATGGCCGTTGGCCAATTCGACTTCGTCGTAACCGACCTGCGCATGCCGCGGGCCGACGGCATGGCGGTGCTGCAGGCTAGCAAAGAATCGGACCCAGACCGTGCCGTCGTGTTGGTGACAGCACACGGCACCATGCATGTCGCGGTCGCCGCGATGCGCGAAGGTGCCGCCGATGTGTTGGAGAAGCCTGTTGCCCTCGATTCGCTTGAGGCTGTGCTGCAACGCATTCGCGAACGCCGCCGGCTGATGGTCGAGAACACGTTCTTGCGCGAAGAAGCGGTCGGCGGCGACATGGTCGTCACGTCGCAAGCGATGCTCGACGTCGTTGAGATGGTCAGCCGAGTTGCGCGTAGCACGGCGACGGTGTTGGTGCGTGGCGAAAGTGGCACCGGCAAGGAACGCATTGCCGCGCTGGTGCACAAGCGCAGTGATCGGGCCCAGCGACCGTTCGTCAAACTGAACTGCGCAGCGATGTCCGAATCCCTGCTGGAGAGTGAGTTGTTTGGCCATGAGGCGGGTTCGTTCACCGGCGCGGGGCGTCGGCGGCAGGGTCGGTTTGAGTTGGCCGATAGCGGCACGTTGTTCTTGGATGAGGTCGGGGAGATGTCTCCAGCCATGCAGGCCAAGCTGTTGCGTGTGTTGCAAGAAGGCGAGTTCGAACGCGTGGGTGGCAACGAAACCCTCAGCGTCGACGTGCGTGTCGTGGCTGCAACCAACCGGGATCTCGAAGTCGAGGTCGAAGCCGGCCGATTCCGCGGCGACCTTCTCTATAGGCTCAATGTTGTTCCGGTGTGGCTGTCGCCGCTACGCGAACGACCTGAAGACATCGTGCCCCTGGCGCGCCACTTCCTTCGTCCTGGCCTGAGTTTCGAGCCCGAAGCCGAGGCCTTGCTCGCGGAGTGGTCGTGGCCAGGCAACGTGCGCGAGCTGCAAAACCTCGTGCAGCGGGTTTGCCTGTTGTGCGATGGTGAAACTGTCGACCGCGAACTAGTCGACCAGTGGTTGGCGCCTCGCAGTGCCCGCGCCGAAGAGCGAACCGTCGTTCTGCAGCCTGCGGATCCAATCGGTGGACTTGTCGGCAAAACGCTGGCGGAGGTGGAACGCGAGGTCATTCAGCGCACGCTCACGCAATGCCGAGGGAATCGCAAGCGCACCGCCGAGAAGCTTGGCATTGGGGTGCGAACGCTCTTCAACAAGCTGAAGGAGTCGCCGATGGCAGCTTCAGGAACTGCGCGACCTGATGGCGAATCATCCTGGTGAGCGGAGAGCGGCGCCGCGGCCGAACGGCATGCTCTCTGGCAAACGCACCGGCTTGCGCCGAGCGCTATCGATGGGGCTCGCGACGATCAATCGATGGCTGGACAAGGTTCCGCTGACGCACTGGCTGCACCGTCGCATACGCAGCCGCTTGGAAATGCCCGACCTGACGTTGCCGCTGCGTCCCGACAACGAAGCGTTGAGTGGCCTGCGCATCGCGTTCGTGTCGGACGTTCATGCCGGTAGTTTTCTCAACGAGAAGGATCTGACCGAGATCTTCCGTCGCGTGCAGGAGCAACAGCCGGACCTCGTGTTGTTTGGCGGCGACATGATCAACACTCTCGATCGCGAGATCCTGTTGTTTCGCGGCGCTCTGACGGTGTTGCAGCCGCGCTACGGTATGTTTGCCGTGCCGGGCAACCACGATCACTTCTTTGGTCCAGACATCTCGCTATGGCGCGGGTTCCTCGAAGAGAACGGTGTGCAAGTGTTGATGAATCGAGGCGTGCGCATCCAGCACGGCGGCCAGTCCCTGTGGTTGTGCGGGGTCGATGACTTGACCGAAGGCGAACCCGATCTCGACGCGGCGCTCGAAGGTCGCCGCGAAGGCGAGACGTCGATCTTGCTCAGTCACCATCCGGACTTCTTCTGTGAGGCTGTCGACGCCCGCGTCGACCTGCAGTTGTCGGGGCATACGCATGGTGGCCAGATCCGCATTGCTGGCAAGGCGCCATTGCAGCACAGCAAGCTCGGTTATGAGCAGGGCTGGTTCCGCGAGCAGGACAGCCGCCTGTATGTAGGCCGTGGCGTTGGCGTGACGGTGTTGCCGATTCGCATTGGGGCTCCGCCGGAAGTGCCGATGATCACCCTTCGCAGCCCGGTTGAGCGCACGGAGACCAAGGCGTTGGTGCGCGAGCAGCAGCTGACTGTCGATCAAGTGGATTCGCCAATGGCCGTCGCTCAGGGCGACCCAGAGCCGGTTTAGACCGTTCTCGCTGGTGGACCAATAGGCCGCAACGTGGGATCGCAGCGGTCGTGCGCTATGCTGCTGGCCCGATATGCAGTCCCGCGTGCACACAATGCAGAAGCTCCGCGACCTTGGTGGCGGTGCCTATGCCGTCGAGGTCGATGGCCCGATCCCCGAAACTGGCCCAGGTCAGTTCTACATGCTTCGCACCGAGAAGCGTTGGCCGGTGCAGTTGCCGCGCCCGTTCTCGCTCTACGATCGAGGCGATGATGGTTCGTGGGGCAGCTTCCTGGTCAAGCCGATCGGTGAAGGCACCCGAGCGATCTGCGATCTGCAAGCCGGCGAGAAGCTGATCGTAACCGGTCCACTCGGCCGAACGTTTCCGACCGACATCGACAACCCGATTTGCATTGCCGGCGGCGTGGGCCTCGCCCCGTTCTTGCTACTAGCGCGCAGTGAGTTTGCCGCCGGTCGCAAAATGCGCCTGCTCTTCGGCGGCCGCAATCGCGACGCACTTTCGGGCATCGAAGACTTCGAGAACATTTCGCAAGTGTTCCCATCAACCGACGACGGCAGCCATGGCTTCCACGGCATGGTCACCGGCCTGCTCGAAGAGCTGCTAGCAAACGGCACCGTCAAGCCAGGCGAAACCGTGTTCTGCTGCGGCCCCGACCCAATGATGCTGGCCGTCGCCGCCCTCTGCGAACAGCGCGGCCTGCGCTGCTTCCTCAGCCTGGAGACCTACATGGCCTGCGGCTACGGCGTCTGCAACGGCTGCACCGTGCAAGTAAAGGGCGAGCGCTTCAAAGACTGGCCCTACTCCAAGACCTGCATCGAAGGCCCGGTCTACGAAGCCTGCGAACTAGTTCACGGGGACTGAGGATGTGCGTACGGTGCCTGGACAAAAAAACACATCCTCGCGGAGCGAGGATGTGTTTTTTTGTCCAGGCACCGTACGCACTTCTAGCCGGGGATTGCGTGCCGCTGTAGCGCGGCGAGGGGCACGATCTCGAGCGTGCGTTCGTGGGTCGACTCTAGGACTACCCGTGGTGCTTTGCCGGCTTCGGCAGCTTCGGCCCAGCGCGCGGCGCACAAGCACCAGCGGTCACCGGTCTTCAAGCCGGTGAAGCCAAACTCGGGGCGGGAGGTCGACAGGTCATTGCCTGCCTCCTTGGAGAAGTAGAGGAAGTCCTCAGTCATCTCCGAGCAGACGGTATGCACGCCGTGATCGTCGCCCGAAGTGTTGCAGCAGCCGTCTCGGAAGAAACCGGTCAACGGCTTCATGCTGCAGGTCTTCAGCTCAGTGCCAAGAACGTTCTTTGCGGGGCTCTTCGTCGGTTCCATAGGGTGCTAGCCACTTGCTGGCTCAGCGCGACTATAGGTCCCTGCGTTTGCTTTGCCAGTTGCCGCCTTGCTACCAGGCAACTGGCAGTGTCGTAGTGTTGCCGCTGCGTACTTCGAAGGTCAGGAACTTCGGTGGTTGCTTGCCACGCTGCGTCGCCAGCACGTAGCTGCCAGCGGCCAGTTGCACGTCATTGACGAGCGTATGCAGGCTCTCAATCCGCACATCGAATGGTCTACGCAGCGCGGTGATCTCGACCTTCAGGTCGCCCGGCATCTTGCTTTCTGGCACTTCGAAGTGCACCAGGCCGGGCGCCGCCAGCACAATGGTGCCGAGGTCGGCGTTGGCCTTGCCGTCGATCCAGTGGCGGCCGAGGTTCTTGAAGCCGCAGCCAGCGAGCCACATCTCGACTTCGTAGAAGCCTGCAGGAAGGCGATCGTGCTCCCAGGGAGAATCTGGCATCTGAATGAATGCCGTTCGATTGTTGCCTTTGGCGTCGGTCGACTGCGACTCTGCTTGCGGCACGCGAATGCCGCGGCTGAAACCGGTGGCGACGTGTCGCAGTCGCAGGCGCAGTTTGTCTAGTTTGCATCCGTCTACCGAATTTGGCTGCACCCGAATCGAGCCGGTGTTCGTCGGTTCGCACACAACTGCGACCTCGCCACTGTCCGGGCGGATGCCGGTCATGTGCGCGATGGGGAAGCGCGTCTGGCGGTCCTCGTGCCATGCATACAAGTTGCCGGCGATGCTTGGCAGGTTGGCCAGCACGAACGTGCCGTCGTCGCGCGTCTTGGTGCGGTCGCCCCATTGGCCGTCGTCACTAAGCCATTCGATCGTCGCTTCGCGGATTGGCTCGCCATGTTCATCACGCAGACTGCCGCGGATGCACGCCTCGCGTTGCAGGTTGAGGTTCTGCGTGTAGTTGCCCTTGTCGACTTGCAGAGGAACGGTGGCGAGGCCCAAGTCGGTGCCGCCGGCCCGCACTTGGTAGGTGTTGGCCAAGAGCTTGGGGAACAGATACGCGCCGTTTTGGTCCGTCTTGCTGCGATGCAGGGGTTGCGGGCTTGTGCCGATCACCACGACCGGCACGTCGCCCTTGGGCTTGCCGTCCTCGCCGTAGACGATCCCTTTGATGGAGCAGTAGTCGATCTCTTCCTGCTTTTCGCTGCCAGGTCGGTCGTTACCTAGGCCACTCCACCCAAGGTTTGAGATGTCGATCGACAATCCACTCATGTTGCCGATGGTGAAGGCTACGCTCTTGTGGACGGTGAACGACTCGCCCAAGAATACGCTTTGGTTGTTCGGGTCGATGCCGTTGGGCGGTGGAACGATCGGCACCAACCCCTGCTCGCTGAACATTGCGTGTGGGTGAAGCCCTGTGGCGAGCTTGGTCGATGAGGCGGGTCCAGGCAGCAACTGTGTGGTCAGGTCGTGGCTGATCACGCGTGCCGTGGTGCTATTGTTGAACATGATCGCGATGCCCTGTCGGGTGTTGCCGACCAGCGTGATGTGGTTCGGCACCCCGTGACGCAGCGTGATCAGGCGGCGGTGACGGCGTGGATCGAGCACTTCGATGTTGACGTTGGGTTGCCGCGCAGGCCACGGAATCAAGAGCGTGCCAGTGTCGTCCGTCGCGCCATCCGCCTCGCGCATCGCGCCACCGGGCGGCGCAAGTTCTGGGGTAAAGCCGGACACGGGTAGACCGTGTTCATCCACGACATGCACGGTCAGTTCGAGCAAGTAGGGGTGACTGAGCTGCGAGTCCTCGAACGCGTAGGTGGAGACCGGTGCGCGGTCGATGATTGGCGCATCGTTGCGGTGAGTCGCGTCCGATGCCTCTACGGACGCAGCCATTTTTGCGGGGCCTTCAAGGCTTGCTGGTGGTGGTGGTTCGTCTCCGCCATAGAGGTAGAAACCGCCAATGCAGAGCATTGCGGCGGCGATCGCCGCCTTCATGGAAGCTTTCATCAGCAGCACTCCAGTAGTGAGTGGCACGAGCGTCGTGCCGATAGGAAGTCCGAGAGTCACCGCCAACCCAGCGCGCCAATCGCGATCACTTTGGGTTTGCGACAGGTGTGAGCGAAGCATCGCCAGCCCGCGGGTGATGCGGCTCTTGACGGTGGCAACGTTGCTATTGGTGCGTTGTGCGATGACGCGCGGGGGCAGGTCCTCGAAGTAGCGCAGGAAGACGGCCGTCTGGTATGGCTCGTCAAGTTGCAGAACGGCGTTGCTGACCGATTGCAGCGCTTCGCGTCGAGCCAGGGTTTCGGCGGGCGAAGGGTGATTCTCCGCGCCCTGTTCCAGTTGGTGGCGAGTTTCGCGAGCCAGACGCCGGCGTTCGCCGCGCCGCCATTGGCGCGTGAAGTTGGTCAGCACTCGCTGAAGCCAGCCACCTATGGGGCCCTGCTGCAGCTTGTCGCGCGACGTCCAAGCCTTGGTAAGCGTCTGCTGCGCGACGTCTTCTGCCGCATGCGTGTCGCGCAGCAAGTCGCGCGCGAGCCCTCGGAGGGACGTGGCGTGCGCTGCATACGGTTTCATCCCACCCGACGCCGATCGGTGGCAGAGAACTCGCAGTTTCTATCCAGCCCGCCGGCTTGAGCTACCCGCCGGCGATCACTTCTTGTCGATGGAGTCGATGGCCCTCAGCGGGAACATCTGCGAAGGCACGTGTTCGGACTTGGCGATGCGCATCAGGCGGGCGACATCCGGTGCGGAGGTTGCGGCCAGATCGTTGGACTCGGTGGGGTCCTTGCGCAAATCGTAGAGCTCCGTTTTGGGCTGCGTGTGCATGTTCTTCTGCACCAACTTCTGGTCGCCCGACCAAACCGCGCGCCAGCCGCCGTAGCCGGCAAACTCGCGATAGAGGAACTCGCGAGCTGCTTGATTTTCGCCACGCAGAGTCGCCGCGAAGCTGATGCCGTCGGTGCGCTTGTCGGCTGTCGCGCCCGTGAGCTCAGCAAGTGTCGGCATCCAGTCTTCGAAGCCGGTAATGCGATCGCTGACACTGCCAGCCTTGACCTTGCCGGGCCAGCGAACGATCGCCGGAACGCGGATCCCGCCTTCGTACATCGAGCCTTTGCGGCCACGCAGTTCCCCGCAGGATTCGAAGAAGTCGACGTCGGTGCCGCCGATTGGACTGTGGGTGGCACCGTTGTCCGACGTGAACACGACGATGGTGTTGTCCGCCAGATCGTACTCGTCGAGCATGTCGAGCAAGACACCGACCGAGCGATCGAGTCGCGTGATCATCGCCGCATAAGCAGCGCGCGGCTTGAAGTGTGGTGTGTAGCCCTTGCCACCCGGATACGGCGTTTCCTCAAATTGGCCTTCGTAGGCCTTCAGTTCCGCATCGGGAATGTGCAGCGCCAAGTGCGGAATGACCGACGGGTAGTAGAGGAAGAACGGCTTGTCTTGGTTGTCGGTGACGAACTGCTTCGCGGCATCGAGGATGCGATCGGGCGCGTAGTCCACGCCGATGAAACGCGCGTAGTTCTTCGGGTCGCTCTTGTCTTCGCCCTTCTTCAGCTGGCCGCGCCCGGGCACCGGTGGCTGGTTGTTGAGCGGAATGCGCTTGTCGTTGTCCCACAGGTAATCGGGGTAGTACGAATGCGCGTGCCGCTGGCAGTTGTAGCCAAAGAAGCGGTCGACGCCGCGTTGCAGCGGGCCGGCGTGCGTTCCCGGTGGACCGAGTCCCCACTTGCCAAACGCGCCCGTCGTGTAGCCGATGCTCTTCAGCATCTCGCTCATCATCGGTTCACTCGCCGGCATCGCCCATTGTCCTTCGGGCTTGTGTTCTTTGTTGTCGCGCACTGCGGCGTGGCCCGGATGCCGGCCCGTCATCAACACGCAGCGCGAAGGTGCGCACACGGGCGAGCCCGAGTAGTGCCGCGTTAGCCGCATGCCTTGCTTGGCGAGTTGGTCGAGGCGCGGCGTCTTGATCTTGGTCTGGCCAAAGCTGCCGAGCTCGCGGTAGCCCAAGTCGTCGGCCATGACGAACACGATGTTTGGTTGCCGCTTTTCGTTACCCCCGGCCAATCCGGCGAGGAAGCCAGTCGCGACCCGGCGAGCCTTCTCAGCTTCCTTCGAGGGCTTGGGAGTAGGGGTCTGCGCGACGGGAAGCGTTGCGAAGAGAAGCAGTGCCGCAACGGGTGCGAGTGCGGCGGATGTCAGGCGTAGCATGTCCTAGAGCTTAGCGAGCAGTCGCCGGCTGGGTTACCCAGGTGTCAGCTGCCAGGTGGTCAGGCGCGCCAACACCCCAGCGAACGCTCAAAGGCAGAGGCTCGCGCTTCCGCTTGCTGTGAGCAGCTAATGTTGCCGCAGGTGCAGATGTGTCCATGACGCAGCTTGCAAGCAGTCGGTCCATCCCGTGGAATCCCGCCATGATTCTGCGCCGGTTTCCGCCGATGGGTGTTTACGAAACGTTGTTCCGTTTCGCTGAGGTCACGAACAAATACATGGGCGATGCGGGCACGCATCCGTGGGCCCAGGGCTTTCCGCTGACGAGTCAGATCCCGGGTGGCCCGGCGTTGCCGGAGAGCATCCCGATTACGTCCGAAGATCGCATGTATCCGAAGGCCGACGGCCAGATGCCGTTGCGCCAGGCGATCGCCGACTACTACCGCACCGTGCACGGCGCCAACATCACGTATGAGAACGTGGCTGTGTTCGCTGGCGGGCGTCCGGGCATCTTTGCGATCCTGAGCTTCTTGCTCGAAGACTGGTCGGTCACGATCGAAGAGACCGAATACACGCCCTACTACGACATCCTCAAGTTGCTGCGCCGGCCGCACTCGTTGATCGCCAGCAACCCGAGCAACAACTTCCGGCCGACGCTCGCCGATCACCCCGAAGATGATCGCGTGTTCTTGGTGAAGAGCAACCCGTGCAATCCGACGGGTGTGACGATTGCCGGCGACGAACTGCAACAGATGGTCGATCACTACTCGGCCTCGGATCGCGGTGCGCTGTTTGACGAAGCCTATGAGTGGTTCACTACCGGTGACCCGATCAGCGCGCTGTCGCATGTCGACGACATCGAGAAGACCAACCTGTTCGTCTGTGGCGCGGCGACCAAGGGATTGCAGGTTCCAGGTATGCGTGTCGGTTGGGTCGTCTCGGCCAAGCGTCACATTGAAGCATTCCGCAACTACAGCTCGTTCGGCATGGGGGGCGTGTCGCGCGCCTCGCAGCTCTACGTTACCGAGCTGTTGGAGCAAGAGCGCGTCAAGCAAGCAATGGCGGCGGTCGGCTCGTTCTATACCAGTCAGCGCAACCGTTACTCCGAAGGCTTCGAGAAGCTCGGTCTCGAGCTGTTTACCGGCGATGGAGGCTTCTACCACTGGTTGCGTTTGCCCGCTGGTTTGACTGGCGACTCTTTCAATGAGCGTTTGATGAAGCACGACGCCGCGGTCATGCCGGGTCGTCTGTGTGACATGGCCCGCCGTGGCGACAACGGTCTGCTCGGCGACCTGATTCGGTTCTCGTTTGGCCCGCTCAAGGCGGACTCCTACGAGAACGACATGAAGATCATCTCCGCGTGTCTCTAGGCCGCGCGGAGTTCTCGCGCACTGCACCGTAGTCACACGCCATGAAGCCCACGATGCGCAACGCCCACTGGCTTGTCGTGGCGTTGACGTTCGTGGTGCTCGGTGCGCAGACAGTGCGCAAAGGAATGCGTGCCCAGGGCTTCGACCTGGACGCGTACATCCAGGCTGGCATCGCTGCGATGGCGGGCAAGACGCCATACGTCATCGAGGGCCTGGCCTTTCCCTACATCTACTCGCCGTTCTTTGCGTGCCTGATGGTGCCGTGGTCTTGGCTACCCAAGGTAGTCGCAATCATTGCGTGGTACGTGCTCAGCATGTGGTCGGTGCTGTTCCTGGTGCAGCAAGCGAAGTGTTGGATTCCGAACGCTGGTGTTGCTTCACGTTGGCGCGGGCTGGCTGTGGTCGTGCTTGCGCTCGGCATGTTCCGGCTGATTCATAGCAACGTGGTCAATGGTCAGGTCAACTTGGCCTTGATCGCGATGTGCGTCGCGTTCTTGATCGCGGAGCGTCGCGGTCAGCACCGTCGTGCCGGGTTTTGGTTGGCGTTGGCGGTGCACACCAAGGCTCTGCCGATCTTGTTGCTCGTCTACTTGTTGGTGCGAAGGCGATGGGCGGCGATCGCGTGGTGTGCGGTGTTCGGCGTGATCTTCGCCGTATTGCCCGTGGTGTTCTGGGGTGGCGAGACGATCGCCTTCTACGAGCAGTACCTCAGCCAACTGTCGACAAAGATCGCGAACGGCACGATCGACAACGGGGCGCTAACCATCGCGAGCAGCGGTGAAGTCGAATACTTCACGCTGCGCGGGGCTGTGGCTACCTTGGTGCCGGCTGCGTCTCCGAGCGTGGTAGTCAAGTACGTGTGCTTGTTCGTCGTCGTTGGCGGCGCGGCGTTCGTCGACTGGTTGTTGTTGCGTCGCCGAGCGACTGCTTGTCATGCCGCGGCGTTCAGCCTCTATTTGGCGGCTGCTTTGATGATCTCACCGATCTCGGAGAAGCATCACCTGGCGCTGATGTTCCCGGCGTGGCTTCTGGGTGCCGTTGCGGTGATGCGACGGCCGAACGACGTCGCAACCATGGTTGCGCTCGTGCTTGCGGTTGCCTGCATCTGGCTCGCGAAGCCATGGCCGGAAGGGCCGTGGTACTTCTTGTCAGTGTGCTTGGGCTTGGTGCTGGCGTGGCGCAGTTGCCACCGCGAGCTTGGCGTTATTTCACCTT
>CAXBFC010000182.1:0-14710 GCA_963974725.1 uncultured bacterium
AATCTCGGGGTGTTCGTCGCGCCACTTGTTGAAGCCTGCGATTGCGTAGCCGGCCTTCGTTACATGTTCGGGATTTGCCATGGGGTTGTCTTTTGGTGGCAGGTTGTGGATCTCGGTTGCCGAGATCTTGGGTTGCTGATCATACGGACAGTGTGGCTTCGCCATGTGAAGCTCGTTTCGAAAAGAAGCTCGTAGGCAGCAGGAGGCGAGCTTGCTTGTTCGGTGCGGCAAGTCCGTGGAGTCAGGCGAGCGGTCATCGTTTCGTCGCCACCATCGGTTGCCAGCACCTCGGCCTCGCGCTTGTCGACTTGCAACAGTCCCAGATCCAGTGCCGTTGCCGCCTTTGGCCATTCCTGTGCTTGCCCGATTGCACAAAGTGCTCGATCGTCGCCTGCGGCGTTTCGAGGTTTCAGTCACCCGCGAGGCATGGTCGGTTCGGGGGTTCGGTTGCGGCAGCAGGTGGATCGCCAGAGGCATGCTGTACGAGAGCGACGCTTGGGCCCGACGCTTGGACCCGCTGACCGGATCCAATGACCGCTGGCCTCGATCTGTATGGGGGAGGGGGAGCAACCGCGACTAGCTCTTGCGCCCCCGCAGCAAGCCGACCCCGCCAATCACCGTGAGCGCCGCGCCGCCGATCAGCAGCCACATGCTGCGATCCGTCGGGTTGCCGGTGAACGTCTCCGAGACTTCGGACGCAAAGGAGTCGCCGGCGTTGAGGCCGAAGACCAGAAGGATGATGCCGACGACGAGAAAGAGGATGCTGGTTGCGCGCATGGTTTGGTTTGGTTGGGGACGAGTAGTTCCGGGGCGCCGGCGATAGAGCAATCCCTGTGCCGCGTCCGTTGCTGCAACTACTGCACTTCCGCCCGTGGCAAAGAACTGCCGTCGCTAGCGCGTGACGAAGCCCCGAGCAGTTTGCCGATCGGCTTCAGGCGTGGCAGGTGGTCGCAAGTGATCTTGGCTGTCGCCAATAGCGGAACGGCCAATAGTGCCCCCGGGATGCCCCATAGCCAGCTCATCAGCAACAGCCAGACGAACAGCAGCACGGGGCTAAGCGTCAGTTGTCGGCCGACTACGATCGGCGTGATGACCATGCCTTCGATCGCCGTGAGGATCGCGTAGATCAAGGCCGGCGCCAGTCCGATGCCGAAGTCCGGTGAGCTTTGCAGGCCAACTGCAACAATCAGGACGATGCCAACCAATGCGCCGACGTAGGGCACGAAGTTGAAGACCATCGCCAAGACACCCCACAGCACCGGATTGGGCAGCCCGAACAAGTAGCAAGCAGTGCCAACAAGCGTGCCGAGCACGAAGTTGATGGCGACGACCGTCAGCAGGTAACGAGCAATGCCACGCTCGATGGCTCTGACGGTTGCGACTGCGGCTTTGGCACCGCTCAGGTTGGGGGACAATTGCACCAGCTTGTGAAGCAGCGCGTCGCCGGTCGCGAGCATGAAGTAGAGCAGGACCAGCGTGATGAGGATGTTGGCACTTAGAACCCACGCACCGCCGACCAAGTAGTTGAACGGCCGTGTCGGCGCCATGGTGACTTTGAGCTGGCTACCTTCGGACGCCGATTCGGTCAGTTCGGCGACGGCCTTGCTCGCTTCATCCACGGATGCCATCGGCTTCTCCATGCCACCGCCGCTGGCGTTGAGTCGGTCCCGAAGGTTGCGAATGTCATCGGGAAGCCGTTCGGCCCACTCGGCGGCAGGGCCACTGAGTTCGTAGAGGCCGTAAATGCAACCCGACGTCAAGGCCAGCAGGATGACTGCGGCACTCAATGGGCTGGGCAACCCGATGCGCCTGGCGTTCCGCACCAGCGGTCCGAGTGCAGAGCGTGCGAGCCATGCGAACGCGATCGGCAACAAGAACGGGCGAGCAATCGCCACCGTGTAGGCGACGGCGAGCGTTGCCAGGATGATGGTCGCGACGCTGGAAGGCCGCAGAGAACGGCGGAGCGATTCACCCTTCGCGTCTCTTGGTGGTGCGGCGCTCGTCAGATCCGTGAACGGATCCGCGCCGAGCGCGACGGGTGGTTGCGGCTTCATGATGCTGCGGCATGGCAATCGCCGTGCCGTGCGCGAGGCATGTTGCATTGGGCCTGTACTGTCGACGCAGACGTCGACGACGTTGGCAGGATGTGCACTTGTTGGCCACCGATCGCTTGCCCATTGCATGTTCTGCGCGGTCCAGGGCCGCTGCGAGCTGCTCCCGAGAGGGAAGCAATCGTTGGCCGCAAATTGCTCGCTTGGCATGGCCTTTGTTCATGGGCTCTTCGTCGAGCAGCGGCCCCGCTTGCGACCGATTGGTCGCCGATCCGCTCGCTCACCCGTTTCGAACCCCAACCAAGGAGTATGCAATGTCCGCTTCCGATTCCGCCGCCCGCAAGATCATCCCGAGCAGGACTGACGACACCGACTTGCGCGAGCAGGTTCGCGTGCTCAGCAACGATGTCAAGGAGTTGGGGCGCATGACGAAGGATGCGCTTGCCGACAAGGTTGACTTGGCCAAGTCCGCGGCCAAGGATGCCGTCGACGCTGGTCGTGAGAAGGCCGTCGGGTATCGCGACCAGCTCGCCGATGCGACCCGCGAGAAGCCGATGAAGTCGCTCTTGATCGCCGCCGGCGTCGGCGCCGTGCTCGGTCTGATCCTCCGCCGCCGTTAACCGGCACGACCGTGATTGAGCAACTAGAGCAACTCAGGAGCCCCCCGCCGTGATCTCGTCATACCATCCCCGTCACGCAAGCCATCCGCCGTCTCCACCGCCGCCTCCCCGACCACCTCGCAATGAGTCGACGCAGGGTTCTGCGGCCGCTTTGCAGGAGCTGTTGGCGGCGGGCAAAGACGCCGCCCGACATGGTTCCGAAGCCGCCAGGGTTGGCATGTGGCGTTTCGCGGAAGCCGTTCGTGGTGGCGTTCTCAAGCTGTTCTTGCTGCTGGTTGCGGCCGTCGCAATGACTGCGGTCGCGACGACTGTGGCCATTTGGGGCACCGTCCATCTGCTTGGTGCGCTGTCGGCAGCGTCCGGTGGCGGCTTGCTCGGTTGTTTGGCGGCCCTGGTCGGTTTCTGCGGACTCGGCGCGATCATCGTGGCCGTGGCGAGCTACGCAGGAAAACGCTCCCGAGCGACTGCTCTGCGCAGCAAGCTGAGCCAGGACAAGCGGTCCGGCGCCACGGATCCAGAGCCCGAACCGACCGAGCTAGAGGGATTGCAGCAAGCGGCGATCAAGAACTTGCAGGCGGACAAGGATCGCCTGTTCAAGGCGGGAGCCAGCGTGGTGCGTGAGCATCCGGTCGCGTCGACCGCAGTCACCGCGACGTCGGGATTCGTCGCCGGTCGTTGGCTGCTGCGTTCCCCGAAGAACGTGCGACGTGCCGCGGCAGGCATGCTGCGAGCTGGACGTGCCGTCGGCATGGCCAGTGTCATGAGCAGCGTTGCCGAAGCTGTTGCCGGGAGTCGCGCAACTCCCAAAGCGTAGCCGGGGGCCGATGGGTGTTGTGGCGATGGCGTCAGTTGTGCAAGCGTCAGTTTTGCATGTGCGGGCAAACGACGGCGTCCCGGCCTACTTCTTCGCGATCACCCACACTGCGTGCACAACGCCAGGCAAGTAGCCGAGCAGGGTCAGCAAGATGTTGAGCCAGAAGTGTCCCTTGATGCCGACTTGCAAGAAGACTCCAAGTGGGGGAAGCAAGACCGAGAGAATGATGCGAAGCAGATCCATGCACGCCCTTCTAGCAACATCTACACCGCCGCAGCTTGCAGTATCTGCAACGTGGCATGCAGTTGTTGCAGGTGTGTGCAGTCCGTGCACGTCATGGTGCTGGCTCTGTGGCTTCAGGCCAAGGCTGGTGGCGGCCGCGGGCCTACACGGATTACTCCACGAGTTCTGCGAGCTGGGCATGGCGCTTGCGAGTTGCGTGGCATGAAGCATCACGTCAACGTCGGCGCAACAGGCGGTCAAGCTATTGCAGCGGCTACCGACCCGTTTCGCTCGCAGCACCAATACGGCCGGACGGCGATGAGTGTGTCGCCGAATCCCGAGCAGGTGGGTGGTGCGGAGCCAACGCCCAACCCGAATCCGCTGCCAGGCCCGCAACCAACACCTGGTCCGCAGCGCACACCGGGTCCGCAACGGGCACCGGACCCACAACCAGTGCCGAGCCCGCAACGGGAACCGATTCCGCAACCAACACCGGGTCCGCAACGGGAGCCGAACCCGCAACCAACACCCGGTCCGCAACGAGAACCGGACCCGCAACCAGCACCGGGTCCACAAAGAGAACCGGGTCCGCCACCGATTCCAGGCGCGCCGCCGGTAACGCGGCCGACTCGCTTGAAGTGATTTGCTTCGTGGGCCGTGGCAACTGCTGATGCTGGCGGCCTGATGGTTCGCAGCATGCGAATCGTTACTCGCCCGAATCCAATAAAGCTTTGCCGCGTCCTTCTCAGGGCACGTGCTATGGTCCCACGCCTGTCGATGGCATGGGAACGGCCGCGGTGACTTACTATGACTCTGATCGAACTTGGACTTCTGTTGTTGATTGCCGCGGTTTGCGGAGCTCTTGGCCAGGCGATCGCAGGCTATTCGCGCGGGGGCTGCTTGATGAGCATCGCGCTGGGCTTCATCGGGGCGCTCCTCGGGGTTTGGCTTGCGAGGCAGATGGGGCTCCCCGAGCTGTTTGTCGTGGAGATCGACGATGTCGAGTTTCCGATCCTCTGGTCGATCATCGGGTCAGCGCTCTTCGTCGCTGTGATTTCCTTCATGACGAAGTCGGGAAGGCGAGGTGGGTAGCGAGCGTTAGCCCGCGATGCTGAGCGTCCTGTCTCAGTAGCTTGCCCGTCTAGGCCGGTTGCTCCGCAACGTCCGAGTCTTCCGTTTGCGCGAGAGTGCGCGTGACCACGACGAAGAACGACGCGATCAGTGGTCCGCCGACTACTCCCATCGGCCCCAATACAACGAGGCCGCCGAGCATCGCGAAAAAGATCACCGAAGTCGGCAGGCGCACTCGCCCTTGTGCCATCAGCGGCTTGGCGATGTTGTCCGAAAGCGCGACTGGCAGCAGTCCCCACGCGACCAGTCCACAACCCCAGCCGAGCTCGCCGCCAAGGGCAATGAGCGCGCCCGTGACCACGACCACGGTGGCGCCACCAATTGCTGGGATGAACGCGGCGACGAACGTCACCATGATCAGCACCACGAGCATGGGGGCTCCGACGACCACGTAGCCGATCGCTGCCAGTCCGGTTTGCAGCGCCGCACTTGCGACCGTTGAAATGAACACGCCGACGGTGACGTCTTGGAACTCCTCGACAAACCGTTGGTAGTGCTCGCTGCTCAACGGGGCTGCTGCGCCAATCCATTGCACCAGGTTGCGACCTTCCGCGAGAAAGAAGAACAACGCCAAGACGACGATGCCAAGTTCGAACACAAGGGTCGTCAGCCCAGCCAACAGGTGCTGAACGATCGTCGCTGCAGCCTGGAATGCTCCCGTAAACCGCCCGGCAGGCGCTGGTTTGTCGTTCGATTCCGAACCCTCTCCAGAGTCCGTCGGTTGTTGACCTTCCAGATCTACCGAGAACAATTCTGCGGCATTGCGGGCCGTCGACTGCAAGCCTTCGGGCAGCTGTTGGATGAGCCCAAGCAGTCCTTCGTCGGTAGCGACGGTGACGAGCGCGTCTGTCTTGACGGCCACCGCTTGCACGGTCAGCACGGTAGCGACGGTCACAGGAGCGATGACCATGACGGTCACTGCTGCGGTCAACAAGATGGCTGCGAGTCGGCCACGGTCACCGAGCTTTGCAGCCAGCTTGGCGTATGTAGGATAGAGCACGGTCGCAAACACTGCGGCGCTGAATAGGCCGCCAATGAATGGCGCCACGATCAAGGCCAGTAGCAGGGTCGCGATGGCCAACAGCAGGATCAGAAACCGGCGGCTCTTGGCAGGGTCGTGCGTCATGGTCGGTCACGTTACCGCACGGCGTGGACGATGCATCCGTCTACGTGTCCAGAGGCACTACATGCAGCGTGGTCAACAGACTCCGGGCTGCTGCCACCGGGATGGCTGGCCCGGAGGTGCGCGGTTGTCTCGTTTGCCCGGCTACTGTTTCGTCGGCTGTGCGTTGAGCTGCCACGAATGGGGCAGGTAGGCAATCTTGTAGCGCGCCACTGCGTCCCCGAACTCCCGCTTGAGCAGCCGGCGAATGCCGGCCTCGCCACCGAAGTCCTTGGCAAGCTCCTCAAACAGCTTCGACAGGCGCACCGTCTTGGTGGTGGCGTCGATCTGGTTGCGCTGCGGGTCGCGCAGGAACGCCTTGAGATTGGCGTCCAGTTGCTTGTCCAGGTCCTTGGCGACGTATGCGCGTGCCAGCAACGGTGGACACGAGAGACCACCGGAGACCAGCGCGCCGTGCATGCGCGCATCCTTGAACTTGGAGCGCAGGATCTGGTTCTTGAGGTGGAGAAGTGTGGTTGCACCGCCACTGAGCTTGACCCGCTTTTCCTTGAAGACAGCGAACTCGTTGGCGGCCGGTGTCCACTTCGGGTTCTTCGCAGTGTGGTCGAGCACGGCCTGGATCATCGCTGCGTTGTAGACGTTGAGGTAGAACGCGAGCTGTGCCTTTCGCGGGAGTTTGATGACGTCCACTTGGCTCATCGATTCCAGGTAGCTACGCAGAGTGGTTTGGTCTTGCTTGCGGATCTGGGGATAGGCAACCAGTCCGCCGCGCACATGCTTCTTGAGGATTCCGTCGAAGAGCGCGTGGATGGACGGTTGCGCCTGCGGTGGTTTTGGTGCTGGGGAAATCTGCGCCGAGACACGAGACGACAGACAGAGCAAACTAGCAAGCGCGAGAGATGAACAGATACGTGGCGACTTCATGGGGAATGGTTGGTTGGGAGTCATGGCGCGAACGAGAACTGTTCGGAGGCCGGTGCCTCGACGATGCAGAGCGCATTCGTCGAGCGGTGCACCTTGCGTGACAGCCGTGCGACACTCATGTCGAGGCGTCGAGTCAGGAGTGCTGCTGCCGGCAGTCTGCTAGCGGCTGCGTCCGATTGCTTCCAAACGCATGGCCTTCTCGGAGGAGGAGCCATCAAGTTCGGTCGTATCTTCCGCGCGAACGCGGGCGCTGTTCGACTTCGA
The DNA here is from genome assembly GCA_963974725.1 of uncultured bacterium. Taxonomy (GTDB): domain Bacteria; phylum Planctomycetota; class UBA1135; order UBA1135; family UBA2386. The sequence goes on from CAXBFC010000182.1 coordinate 7,150, forward strand.
CTCGAGCGCCAGGCAAGCGTGCAGGGTCAACAGCTCGAACTGAGTGGTCGAGGATTGGTTGGCGGGCGTGCGGAACCAGATTGGTTTCTTGTCCGTCGACAAGGCGACGATCACGGTGCCATCTTCTTCGACGGACCAGGTGTGGATCGATCCCTCATACCAATTGGAATCGCGACGTGGAGCTTCGTGGGTGATGATCGCGTCGTTGGGTGCGAGCATCGACGAGGTCAACGGAAGACAGCAGACAGCGGCGGCAATGGCGATAGTGAGTTTCATGGTTTCGATTTGGTTTGGTTGTGGGGTGGGTTTTGTTGGCTACTCGGCGAACTGGCCGCGCCGGGTCGTTGACGCGGGTGCTTGCGATCAGATTTCGTCACGTTGCGCATCGAGCATCCAGTGGTGCTTCTCAAGCGCGCTGAGCACGCTGATGACGAGGTCCTCGCTGATTGGGTCGGCACGACCAACTGCCTCAAGGCAGGTGCGCCCATGTTGGATCACGCCACCGAGATCGCCACACGACGCGCGAATGGCCTGTTCCACGGTCAGCTGGCCGCTGGGAAAGTCCTTCAGGGTCATATGCTTCGCAACGATGGACGGCCTGCCGTCGGCCGCAGCCCCCAGAGTCACAACGCGTTCGGCGATGTCGTCAGTGGCGTTACGGACGTCAACGAGGATCTCGTCGAGCTGCTCGTGAACGCTCTGGAAGCGAGTTCCGCGCAAGTTCCAGTGCGATTGCTTCAAGCGCAGGCCGAGCGCAATCAAGTCGACTAGCCAAGCGTTGAGACTGTCGACCGCAGTGATGCGAGCGTCCTCGGCGAGGTCGAATGGAATCGGGCGAAGAGTGGGGACGGTAGTGGTCATGGTAGGTTCCGATTGGTTGTGGTTGGTATGGGGTCGGGAAAGGGGAAGCGACGGATCGTCACTCGTCGTTGTCACTCCTCATTATCACTTCTCCGGCCGAGGGCCTCGGGGCGGCTGTGCGGGTGGCTGTCATGGTGGTTGGTGTTGGCAGTTGGCGGATGTGGTTTCTGCCCTGCCGACTTCGGCTGCTCGATCGACGTGAAGTGCAGGTAGTCCGTTGCGCCGAGCGCCTCCGTGACCGAGCGGTGTGCCGAGTCCTCGGCATCTACGCCGAGCAGAATGGCGCCATCGAGGATCTCGCGACTTCGCAGCACTGCTTCGGTGGCCGGAATGCCCATCTGCACCAACAGTCCGTCGTCAGCATCGGCTTTGTGGACTTGCGCTATCGGCCCGGTAAAGATCGCGCCGGCGCCAAGTCCCGGGCCGGAATTCAAGGAGTTGGTTGAGCCAATCGCCTCGGTCGCTCCGGCGCGAGACGCGCTGCGTTGCTTGGCGATGAACAACTGGCCGGAGGCGCTATCTGCGGCTATCAATGAAATCTGCTCCGGCGCGATGCCCCGGGCCTGCAGCTCGCGAGTGGCCAGAGCTGCTCGCGACTGGTCTCGGTAGATGGCAAGGATGCGGTTCATGTTGTCCGGTTGAGATGCAAGGGGCGTGCCACGGTCTCAATTGCATGATCTGCAATGTCTGGGCAGAACGAGCCTCGGCCCAGCGCGGTGCGCCGATGTCAGCCGTGCAGGGTTTGCAAACGGCGCCAACAAAGCTCCGCGGGCCTCAGAGTTTGCAGTCCCAACATCTGTGCACTGGGCCTAGGGTGGGAGTGTGGAGCCATACGTCACGGTTGGTTTGGCAGGCGCTCTGGTTGCGGCGCTGCTATGGGGTGTCATCAGTCGTCGCCGAGTCCGGGCCGCTAGCCGTTTGGCCGACTCTTTGCGTTGGCGGGCTGCCGTTGATGCCGTTCATGGCCCTTGTGGCCTCGTCGACGGGCAACTGCGCTGGCAATTCATCAATCAGCGACTGGCGGACTTCTTTGCGAGTTCGCCAGACGCGCTGCTTGGACAGCCTGTTCGCAATGTTGTGGCGGCATCGTCCTGGCCATCCCTGGCGGCCGAACTCGACTTGGTGGTTGCTGGCGAGCAGCGGCACGCAAGCAGCAGTGCTTCGCTACGGACTGGTAGCACGTCCGAATTGCCGGTGCATCTCGAGGCCGAGTCGATCGCCAACTCGGACCTTGCGGTCACCGGTTGCCTGATGACGATTCGCGACGAGACGGAGTCGCAGCGACAGTTCCATCAGCTGCGTTTGACCGAACGTGCGTTGCATGCCGCAACCTGCGCAATCGTCATTTGTGACGCGCTCGAGCCAGACGTTCCGATCGTTTATGCCAACCACGCATTCGAGTTGTTGACGGGCTACAGCGCAACCGAGGTGCTCGGCCGCAACTGCCGCTTGCTCAATGAGCCCGAACGGGAGCAGCCAGCTTTGGAGGAGGTTCGCGCTGCCTTGCGAGAACACCGGGAAACGACCGTTGTGCTGCGCAACTACCGACGCGACGGTTCGACGTTTTGGAATGAGCTGACGATTTCGCCAGTTTCCGATTCGTCCGGCCGCGTCACCCACTTCTTGGGGATGCAGGATGACGTCACCGAACGCATGGAGTTTGCGGCCGAGCACGAACGTTTGTTGGCGGAATCGATCGTCAACGAAGAGAGCGCCGCGCGCGCCGCAAAAGCGCGCGAAACGCTGTTGACGGTCGTATCTCACGAGCTGCGTTCGCCGCTGAACGCGATCCGTCTGTGGACCTCGCTGTTGCAGTCGTCACCAACCGTAGACGCCGATCTGGTCGCGCGGGCGGTCGAGCAAATCGAGAATGGTGTGACTGCGCAGAGCCGGATCATCGAAGACCTGCTCGATGTGTCTCGGTTCGAGAGTGGTCGCCTCGAACTACAGCGTCGGGCTGTCGAGCTGGTCGAATTGGTGCGTCAGGCGATCGGGCGCAACCATCCTGCTGCCGCCGAACAAGGCCTTGCTTTGACGTTCGAAACCGCCCATCCGCAAGCAACCGTGCTGGCCGATCCCGGCCGTATCGATCAGGTGTTGCAGAACCTGATCGACAACGCGCTTAAGTTCACTCCATCTGGTGGCTTGGTGGAAGTCTCCGTAGTGATGCTACCGAAGCGGGTGCGTGTTGTCGTTCGCGACACCGGCCGCGGCATCGCTCCTGAGAAGCTGGCGGATGTCTTCCAGCAGTTCTGGCAGGCTGAGGACCGAGATACGCGCACGGTCGGTGGACTTGGACTTGGTCTCAATCTCGTGCGTCAGATCATCGAGAATCATGACGGCGTCGTCGAAGCGCATAGCGATGGACTCGACCAAGGTGCGTCGTTGATGTTCGAACTGCCGTTGCATGCCACCGACAGGCTTCCGGCCGCACCTCTAAGTCCGGTCATTGCTTCTGGCGAACGCCTGGAGGGAGACGTGTTGATCGTCGACGACGATGCAACGACGGTCGAAGCAATCGCGATTGGTTTGCGGATGCGGGGCTATGCAGCGCGAGTCGCCAGCGGTTCCGACCAAGCGCTTGGGCAAATCCAGGAGCGGCGGCCTCGGTTGCTGATCAGTGATTTGATGATGGCCGGGCGCTCAGGTTTCGAGCTGATGGAGGCAATCCGAGCGGACGAGTTTGAAAACGGCTTCGATCGGCTGCCGGCGATTGCCATTACCGGCCGCGGGGGGCCCAATGACCGGCGTGACGTGCGGCGATCGGGGTTTGATCGCTATCTGCAGAAGCCGGTGCGCATGGAATCACTGGTGACCGCGCTCGAAGAGATCCTGACGAGCTCGCGCACCACCCCAGGCTTGCGGGTGCTGCTCGCCTGCGCCGATCGCGACCGAGGCGAGCAGCTGCGCCAGGCACTCGCCAAGCACGGGCACGTAGTCCAGGTTGCGTCGTCCTCCGCGGATGCCTTGGCGCTCGTGGACTCAAACGTACCAGAGGCGTTGATTGCCGAGACGGAGCTGGTCGATGGACCCGGCGAAACCCTGTTAGACAGTGTGTACAGCGATAACAGCGAGACATTGACCGCACTGCTTGGTCCGTTCGAGCCGAGCGTTGCTCGCGGGAATCCACATGCGAAACTGCAAAGTGGCGACGTAACCGGGATCGTGCGATTACTCTCTCGGTGGCTCACGCTGTGAACGACCCCGACCCAGCTAGCATCGGTTCGATCCACTTGCCCTAGACCACCATGCCGCACGCACTTCTCGTTGAAGACGATCCCGCTGCCCTGAAGGCCCTGACCACGCTCGTCGAGCGTCGCGGTTTCTCGACCGCTACTGCCGTCGACTTGGACAGCGCGCGCCGCGAACTGGCCAAGACGACGTTCGATACGGTCATGCTCGACGTGCACTTGCCAGGCGGCTCGGGCATCGATCTCTTGCTGGAAATCCCTCAGGAGCAAAGACCTCAGGTCGTGCTGATGAGTGGTGATGACTCGGTGCGCTCGGCGTTCGCCGCGTTGCCGATGAAGGAACTGCACTTCGTCCAGAAGCCTGTCGACATCAAGGAGCTCGATGCGGTCCTCAAGCAGATGCGACGGCGTTGCCCGCGTCCGGCTCGCGACGATGACGCGAAGATCGGCACGGACATCCTCGGCGAATCGGGCCCGGTGCGCCGCGTGGTGACGCTGATTCGGAAAGTCGCAGCGACGGAGTTGGCCGTCTACATCGAAGGCGAGAGCGGCACCGGGAAGGAGTTGGTCGCGAGAGCCATACACGCCGGCAGCCCTCGCCAGCGACGTCCGTTCGTCGCAATCAACTGCGGGGCGTTGCCCGAGAACCTGATCGACAGCGAGCTGTTTGGGCACGAGCGAGGTTCGTTCACGGGCGCCGACAGTGCGCGTCAGGGAGTGTTCGAGCAAGCCAACGGCGGCACTCTGTTCTTGGATGAGATCGCCGAGATGCCGGTCGAGCTGCAAGTCCGATTGTTGCGCACTCTGGAAACTGGCAAGGTGAGACGGGTTGGCGGCAAAGTGGATATCGAAGTCGATGTGCGCATCGTGTCGGCTACCAACCGACCATTTGATCGGGCGATCGCTGAAGGTGCTCTGCGCGAAGACCTGTTTCACCGCGTGTGCGTGTTCCCGATTGCGGTACCGCCGCTGCGCGACCGCTCGGACGATATTGTTTTGTTGGCCAAGGCCTTCCTGCGAGAGTTCCACCCGACCCCGCTGGAGCTGACCGAGCGTGTGATCGCGGCGATGCGGCGCTACGCCTGGCCAGGCAACATTCGGCAGTTGCGCAATGCGATGCAGCGGGCAGCGGTGATGGCAGATGGCGACGTGGTCAATGTCGCGTGCCTTCCGGATCAGATCTTGTCTGAGATCGGAGAATCCGTTGCGGACATCGAAGACGTGGCCCTGCCGCAGTCGCGTGGCCCCGAAGCAAATGGCCAAACGGGTAGTGGTCTCGAAGGCAGTTCGGCAGCGACGACCGGTGGCGATTTGAACATCGACGTGGGGATTTCGATCGCGGAAGGCGAACGCCGGCTGATCGAAGCGACGCTTGATCGCATGGACGGTGACAAGAAGTCCGCTGCCGAGGTGCTCGGCGTAAGCCTGCGCACACTCTACAATCGACTCAGCGATTACGAACTCGACGAGAGCGCAGACTAGTTGGGCTTGATCACGCCGAAGCTTCTTCGGTCGTTGCGTCGTCGCTGCGATCGGCAGCGTTCGACGGCGTTTCGTTCCTGCTGGCTACGTCCATGTGCGGCGCAAACAGCGTTGCCAGACGCTTGGGTTCGCCATCTGCCAACGTCAACGTGCGGTAGGGGAACGGAATCTCGATGCCAGCGTCGTCGAACGCCTGCTTGATCGCGGTAAACGCTTGGTCGCGAGATTCTCGGCGAGAAGCCGGATCCGAGCCGGTCCACCACAGCACGCGGAAGTCGACACTGCTGCTGTTGAACTCGCAGACCTGTACGTCGATCGGCTTGTTGTTCGCCACCGTCGGCAGATCGCGGATTGCGTCGCTGATGATCTCGCGGGCTTGGTCGACGTTCTCCTTGTAGGCGATACCTACGAGGATTTCGACGCGCGCCAGCTCTTCGGCGGTTAGCACCTCGACTGGGTCCTTGAACAATCGTGCATTCGGTACGACCAACAAGCGTCCGTCGACCTGGCGAACGAGAGTCATGCGAATGGTCGTCTGTTCGACTTTGCCGACGAGGTCGCCACAGCGGATGAAGTCGCCGTTCTCGAACGGGAATCGCCACAGGATCAGGACACCAGCGAAGAAGTTCTCGAAGATGTCTTTGAAGGCAAAGCCGATGGCAATCGAGCCGACTCCCAGCGCGGTCAGAGTCTTGCCAGGAGTCAACGATGGGAAGGCAAGGTTTGCAGCAACCAGCACGCCGATGATCCAAACCGCTGCGTAGAACAGTTGCCGCAACAAGTCTCGCAACGATGCGCGCACGCTCGTGCGGTTCATCATGCGACCCATGATTGCCGCGCCGACGCTCGCGACCAGCCAGGTCAGCAACAGAGCCGTGACGGCGATGCCGAGGCGGGGCGTCGCCGCCAAGAAGGATCGCCAAATGCCGTCTATCTGGTCGACAATGAGCGCCCACTCGGAAGGCGTTTCTGGCAATGCCGGTGGGTCTGAAGCTTGTTGCAGCATGGGAGGTCGGGGAGAAGTTCAGGCGCGGTCGTGAGTAGGGCGAGTAAGGGAGCCGTTGACTACTTATGAGTAAGAGCCTGCCAAGCCTTGCCGAGGCGATCCGTCACGTCGTTGACACTGTCAACGATGGAGCGTCGCGCGGCGGCAAGCTTCTCACCAGTCGCGTTGCTCAGCTCGGCGATGTCTTTGACCAGCTGCTCTCGGCGAGCTTCGAGGTCGGCGAGAGTGGCGCGTGCGTCGTCGGCTGCTTCGGAGTTGGCGACCTTGTCGCGCAAGGTAGCAATCTGTTGCTCGGTAGCGCGCAGCGCTCGGCCAGCTGCCTGCTCAAATTGCTCGGCCTTCATCTCCGACCAGTCGCCGAGCGCGTCGCGTGCCTCGCGAAGTTCTCGAGCCGTATCGGTTGTGGCCGCATTGGAGTCGCTACAGCCGGTCAAGAGAGTGCCGAGCAAGGCGAGCCCGGCAACGTGTTGCATCGTGTTCAGCATGGCCGCCGCCGTTCAACAAGTGTGCCGGATCGAGGATCGCTGGCAGCGAGGGACTGGGGAGGATCGCTCGACATCGGCAGGAGACGATTGTGCACATTGTGCAAACCGACAAAGCACAGGCGCAGATGGTGAGCAGTCTTTGCATGGGCGCTGCCGGCACACTGGGTCGACGACCCTGGTTCGTTGCGCGGGGCACCCAGGGGCCGCGCTGGATTGCTGCGGTGGATTGCTGCGGATGGCACAGCGGTTGCTCTAACGCCGCTTGTCGACTTTGCGGTCGACGTTCGATTCCCCAACCACACGTTCAATCATGCTCAACTGGACCGTCACGTTTCTTATCCTGTCGCTCGTTGCCCTGGTCCTCGGTTTCACCAGAATCGCCGCGAGCTTTGCCGGCATCGCCAAGATCCTGTTTTTCGTGTTCTTGGTTCTGCTGATCATCAGCTTCGTCACTGGCCGCAAGAAGGTCGTCATCTAGCCCGGGCCCGCCCCCTCCGTGCCAACATGAGTGAGACACCGGTTCGTGTTGTGTTTAG
>CAXBFC010000183.1:0-14674 GCA_963974725.1 uncultured bacterium
CGTTGCCATCCGCGACGTTGACGACGACTGTGTCGAATGAACTCGTCGTTCCGTCATTGACCTCGACCTGGAACGTGAGCGTGTAGTCACTCGGCGTGTTCGCGGCGGTGAACGTCGGCTGCGCGGCGTTCACGTCACTCAGCGACACTGCCGGGCCGCCGGTTTGGGTCCACGTATAGGTGAGCGGCTGATCCTCCGGACCGCTCGATCCAGTGGCATCCAACGTCACGACGGCATCTTCCTGCACGCTCTGGTCTGAGCCTGCGTTCGCCAACGGCGCATCGTCATCGGCATTGATCGTGATCGTCACCGTGTCCACCGAGGTCGTGGCTTGCGCCGCATCGATGACATCCTGGATCTGCTGCGCGGTCAGCTGACCAGAGGCGATACCTACCTGGTCAATCTGACCCTGGAAGTAGTCATCGAGCGGGTCAGTCGTGCCGTTGCCACTCGACCCCGTCGATGCACCGATGACGATTGGCTCGGTGTTGCCGGTGCCACCCGAAGTCGTCCCCAAGCCACCGGTGTAGGCATCGGTGGCCTCAAGCACACCGTCGACATAGAGCTGCATGCCCCCCGACCCGAACGAGAACGCGACGTGATGCCAGCCAGTCGTCGGCAGCGAACTAGACGTCAGCGTGTAACTGGTCGTCGTGCTCTGCAGGCGCACCTCGACGCGATTTCCGTTGCGGTAGATATCCAGGTGGCCGCCGTCGTCATAGCCCGAAGAGTCCTTCGAAAGCAGCGACCCGCCAGAGCTGCCATCGGCGTTGAACCACAACTGCACCGTGCCGTCATCGAGCAGGAAGTCGCCGCTGTGCGGGATCTCGATGTAGTCGTCGGTGCCGTCAAAGGTCGGCGCGCTGCCGATGCCGTTGACACCGGGCGCCCCAAACGTGACGCCACTGTAGGTACCAGGGTTGCTACCCGAGCCATCGGCGACCGTGCTCCCCCCGTTTTCGCCCAGCGACCAGTGCGAGATCGGCGATTGAGCCGTCATCGCGTCCTGCAAGCCGGGATCGCTGGTGGCATGTAGCTCGAACGTCAGGTCGGTGTTGCCAACCAGGTCGGGTGCCGTGAACGTCGGACTCGCCGCCGTCGGGTCATCCAGCGTCACCGTCGGACCACCGGTCTGCACCCAATGGTACGACAGGGGGTCGCCGTCGGGATCGCTACTTGCCGATGCGTCCAGCGTCACGAGATCGTTCTCGTTAACGGTCTGATCCAGGCCCGCACTGGCAATTGGCGCGTCGTCGCTGGCGACAATGGTCACCGTCGTGCTGCCCTGCATCGTCTCTGCGCTGCCGACGCCATCATCGAACGTCCAGTCGATCTGTGCCGCAGCTGGCGGCGTATCCGAGGTGTTCTCGTAGGTAATCTGGCGCAGGATGTTGTCGGCGTCCGCCGAGGTCGGGATCTCCCCGTAGCCGTCAGTGAACGTCAGCACCAATTCCCCATTGGTGCCGGTGGTATCGAACGTCGCAATGATCTGGCCGTTCTTGAGCAGGTTACCTGAGCTGAAGGTAATGCCGTTGCCGTCGTTGAACGCGAAGACGTCCTCGCCAACGGGGCCACCAGCACGAACCAAGGTCAGGCTCCCACCGCCGTAGTTGCCACTCCCGCCATTGAGCGCATCGAGCTCGGGGGCGCTGACGTCGACATCGCTGTCGAGCACGACCACAGGGCCATCTTCGACGAACGTAGGGGCTCCATCGAGCGCATCGATCGTCGGCAGCTCGTTGACGGTGACGCCGACAGTCGCGGCAGTGCCCTGCCCCGCTCCCGCGCCGGCGGTGTAGAGAGCCTGCACGTCCACGCCGTCGAGCGCCTGGTCGAAGATCGCGACACCGCCCAGAGCCCCCGTGAAGTACTCGTCCCACGAGTCATTGCCACCGATCGTGATGTCGTTCGTGCTGTTCGGGATCAAGCCACCCTCGTGCACCGTGCTGCCGGCGAGCACACCGTCGACGTACAGCTTCATGGTGTGCCCATCGTAGGTCGCGACCACGTGGTAGGTCGTCCCAGCCTGCAATGCCGTCGAGCTCGACGCGACCTCCCCGGACTCGCCAAAACTGCTGTCGTCGTCGAAGTTCATCTCGAACCATGGCCCACCACCGCTTGGGCTGCTTGCATAGAGGCCGAAGCCCAGCTCCGAAGTCGCTCCCTCGCGAAACACCAGCGTGTCCCACTCATCTAGCGACTCCGCGTTCATCCATACCGAGATCGTGATCTGATCGGTGAACTGCAGCTCCGGGTCCGATGGCAGCCGCAACATCTCGTCGGCGCCGTTCAACACGACACCCGTGCCGAGATTGTTGGCGGGGACACCGGTAACCGTGCCGTCATTGCCGTTGCCGGACGAATCGGCTGCCGTGGTGCCGACGACGTCATCCAGTCCAAGTACCGCTACTGCACCGAGGCCCGCTGCGGTCGTGGCGCCGGCCTCGCCACTTCCTTGCGCGTGCAGGTTCTGGATGTCCGTCAGTGATAGCGCCGAATCAAACAGCCCAAAGTTGCCAATGCCGCCCTTGAAGTCCTCGTTTCCCCAGACGTCATTGCCACCGATCGTGATGTCGTTGCCACTGTTGGCAATCGTGCCGACGACCGCTTGACTGGCGACCTCCACGCCATCGATGTACAGACGGATGGTCGCGCCGTCGTAGGTCCCGACCAAGTGGTAGTCCTGGCCCGGCTGCAGCGCGGTACCTATGGAAACACTCTCGTTGGCATCTTCGACACCGTCGCCGTCAAGGTCGAAGAACAGCGCCGGACCGCTGCTCCCACCATTGGCATACAGCGCCCAGTCGAACGTGCCGCCGAGACCGTGCTCACGCATTGCCACGGTGTCCCAGCTCGACATCGTCTCGCTCGGACGCACCCAGGCGGAGATCGTGATCCCGGTCGTAAACTGCAGCGACGGCGAGTCGGAGATCCGGACCATGTCGTCGACGCCATCGAAGTCGAACCCAAAGCCAGAGCTCGGGGCGCCGTCTAGAGTCGCATCGTTGTCGTAGCCACTGGCGTCTTCCGCCACACCATCCGCTGTGTCATCGAGCGGTAGATAGACCACCGGCGTCATCGCCGTCGTGGTAGCTCTAGCGTCCGACACAGAGCTCACGACAATCTCGATGTCGACACTGCCGGAACTCCCGTTCGCCGGCACGAACTGCATACCATCGAGCGCCGCGTTCACATCGGCAACGCTGCCGGTGAAGGTCAACGTCGCATCCGCACTGCCGTCACCAAAGCTGAACGAGAGCCCGCTCGTCTGGGCAAGGGTCATCGTGCCGTCGGGAACGGAGAGCTGGACGTGCACCGTCGGAGAGTCGACATCGGCAACGACGATCGCATTGCCATTTCCAGTGGACAGGACAACCGGAGTGCCACTGTCCGTGGCCTGTGTTGCCGGCACCGAGATGGTGGCAGCGTCGTCGTCCGCGTTGACGGTGATCGTCACCGTGTCCGTCGTCACGGTCGTGCCATCACTGACCGAGACCTCGAACTGCAGATCACTGTTGGTCAAGCCTTCTGGTGCCGTGAACGTCGGTGTCGCTGACGTGCCGCCAGTCAGCGTCACTGACGTGCCGCTGATCTGCGTCCACGTGTAAGTCAGGCCCTGGTTCTCCGGATCGCTGGAACCAGATGCATCCAGACTGACTGCATCCCCTTCGGTGACCGTCTGGTTCTCACCCGCGTTCGCGGTCGGCGCGTCGTCGGTCGCCGTGATCGTGACCAAGGTGGCACCCGTGCCGTGCTCGGCGCTACTCGTGCCATCGTCGAACTCCCAGTCGATCTGCACCGTCGCCGGCGGCGTGTCCGAACCATTGGCGTAGGTAATCTGCTGCAGGATGTTGCCGGCGTCGGCAGAGGTCGGGATCTGACCGTTGGCATCGGTGAACGTCAGCACCAGCTCGCCCGGAGTCGTGCTCGTATCGAACGTCGCGATGACCTGACCGCTCTTCAGCAGATCACTGCCACTGAGACTGATCCCGTTGCCGTCGTTGAACGCGAACACGTCCTCGGCGCTCACGCCGCCGTTGCGCACCAGGGTCAGATTAGCTCCCGAGTAATTGCCGTTGCCGCCGTTGAGCGCGTCGAGCTCGGCGTCGCTGACGTCGACATCGCTATCGAGCACGACCGCCGGGCCGTTCTCGACGAACGTCGGAGCGCCATCGAGGCCAGTGAACGTCGGAGCGTCGTCTTCAGGATCGACGTCCATGACGTTGATGGTCACGACTTCATCGTAGGTACCGCCACCCGAGTCGGTCGCGCGCACGGTGATGTCCAGCGTCGTCGCGGACTCGTAGTCGATCTTGCTGGTATCCAGCACGGTGATCTCGCCGGTCGCCGAATCGATGGCAAACGCACCGCCTGCGTTGTCGGTCAGGCTGAATGTGTGGGTGTCGCCGATGTCTTCGTCGACGACGCCACCGACAAACGCCACGTGCGCCCCATTCTCGGAGTTCTCTCGCACGGAGACCGCAGTCTCGTGGGCGACGCTGTTGACGAGGGTCAGATCCTCGTTGCCCGCCAGGTCCTCGATGCCGCCCGAACCGTTGTCGGTCATGCGCCAGTTGCTGATCAGATTGGCATCCGCTGACGGGTCGGCCAAGAAGCGGTTGGCGTTGGCGGCAATCTCCGAATCTGTGCGAACGTCTTCATAGAGACGCCCTTCGAAGATGGTTCCGGAGAAGAACTGATCCGCATCGAAGCCACCGCCTTCGACGTCCTGCTCACGCCCCATCATCAGGGTGCCGCCCCATTCGACGCTCACACCGCCGCTAAACGTGTCCGCAGAGACTTCTTCGCCATCCGCGAAGAGCACTGCTTCGCCCGCCGCGCCGTCCCAGGTCACCGACAACTGATGCTGGTGGCCATCGAAGAGTGCCCTACCGTCAAAGCCGGAGAAGTACGCGCTGCGGCCAGCGGCGTACAGTTCGATCTGACCCGTGGACGACATCGTGAAGTTGATTTCGTTGTCTTCACTGGACGTCGCGTACGAGAGGTACTCCGTGTAGTCCGGGGAGAGCGTGGTCGAGGCGAACGTGAACTCGAACGTGAACGCCGAACTGTTGGCGGCACCATCGTTGAACGACGTAGCCTCCACGTAGTCGTTGGTCGAGCTGTTGTCGAAGGTCAGACCATCGTGGAACTCAATGTCGGTCGGAGCGTCCACCGCGGCCACGTTGATCGTCACCGTGTCAAACGTGGTCGTCGTGCCGTCACTGACAGCCACCTGGAATGTCACCACGTAGTTGCCCGCAGCATCCGGCGCGGTGAACGTCGGCTGATCCGCGTTCACGTCACTCAGCGTCACCGCCGGGCCACCCGTCTGCGTCCACGTATAGGTCAGCGACCCGCTGTCCGGATCGCTCGATCCGGTCGCATCCAGGGTCACGAGGTCGTTGTCGTTGACGTTCTGATCCGGGCCGGCATCCGCTGTAGGTGCGTCGTCGACGTCGGTCAGTGTGATCGTGACGGTCTCTTCATGCCAATCGCCACCTGCATCCGTCGCGCGCACCACAATGTCGTGAGACGTGGCCGTCTCGTAGTCAAGCAGCGTGTCGTCAGCAACCGTGATCACGCCGGTGTTCGAATCGATCGTGAAGCGGCCGCCGGCGTTGTCCTCCAGTGAGAAGGTGTGGCTGTCGCCACTAGTCGCATCGACCACGTCGGTCACGCGGGCGACGACCGTGCCATTGCTCGCGTTCTCCGCAATTGATCCGGCGGTCGCGATGGACCTGGTGACGATTGCATATCCGTCACCGTCCTGCGCGAAGCTAGCCCACGACACGCGCAGCTCACCGCTGGCCAGTTCGATGGCGTTGACCTGGATCTGGTTGCCGGCCGTCGTTTCGTTGAGCACCATCTGGTCGCTGATGGCGGTGCCACTGGCATCAAAGCGTTGCGCGAGGATCGCTTGACCGTCGCCATCGGCGGCACTGGATTCCCAGGCAACCAAGAAGCCGCCACTGGAGATGGCGGTGATCGACGGGACGGTATCGGCCCCGGCGCCGAAAACGCCAATGTCGAACTCGGACACGACAATCGCGCCGCTGGCGTCGCGGATCTGCGCGGAGAGCTGACCGGAATTGCCGTAGACCACGACGACGTTGCCGTTCGCGAGAGTGGCAACGTCCGCCTGCCCATCGCCTCCGAGAACGATCTCAGAGGTGGTTGCGACACCAGCCGAATCGAACAACCGCATGCGAGTCTGGGCATTGGTGCCGGCGTCATTGTCGTCATGCCAGGCCACCGCGAAGCCACCGTTGTCGAGCAGACTGACGTCGGGCTGACCGAGCCACTGGCCAATGTCTCCCTGCAGACTACCGATGTCGATCGCGCCACCAATCTGGGCGCCGGCGCGATCGAAGATCTTCCCGATCAGGCTCGTATTGCTGCTCGCCTCGTCGTTGTAGACGACCAGAAAGCGGTTGGCGTCCAACGCCAGCACCGTCGGGTTGTAGGCCTCGTTGGCGGTGTCCACGCCGGACTTGACCGCGAACTCGCCGGTGACCGGGTTGCCAGCAGCGTCGAATAGCCGCGCTTCGACGAAGGCGTAGGTGCCACTCGAGTCTTGCCACGCAATCGCGAACCCACCGTCGGAAAACGTGGTCACCGTGGGCCGCGTCTCGGAGTTCGTAGTTTCGGCGTTGGCCCGGAACTCCGGACCAGCCTCACTGCCATCTGCGTTGAAACGTTGCGCATAGATGCCGTAGCCGCTGCCATCCTGACCATTGGACTGCCAGACCGAAATCCAGCTGCCGTCGGCGAACGCAGCCGTTTCGACGTCGAGCTGGTTCCCAGACGTGTAGTTGTTGACGACCTGCTCACCGGACTCCTCCGAGTCCATGACGATGTCCGTGGGCGCGCCGTTCACGGTGTTCGTGGATCCGTCGTAGACAACAGCCTTCGCGGTGTCATAGGTCGTCGTGTAGCTGTACGAACCGTCGACGATCGCAAACGATCCGAGCACCTGGTTGGCAGTCAGCACACCGGTGTAGCCGCCGGTGAACGTCGCGCTCGTCAAATCGCCGCTGACCGTGACCGCGCCGCTGCTAGCGGTGCCAGCCGAGATCGTGCCGGCATCGCCGGTCACGTCGATCGCATTGGCGATCGCGCCGGTGACGGTAATGCCGGTCGTCACGTCACCATTCACGGTCAACGCGGTGATGAGATCGCTGTCGTAGCTGATGGTCCCGACCTGGCCAGAACCGCCGTTGAGATCGAGGGTGCCGAGCTGCGCGCCACCTGTCAGGGTCAGGCTCGGGATGTCACCGGGCACGGTCAGGGTGCCCAGGTCGTTCTGCAACTCGACCGTGCTCACCTGAGCATTGCCCATGACCTGAGTGACGGTGACCGTGGTCGTCGCGTTCGATCCGGAACTGTTGTCCTCGATCATCATCGTGTCGCTAGCCGTGTAGTAGCGAATCCCGATGCTGCCGGGGCCGGTCGTTTCGACCCGTAAAACGGCGTCCTCGTCGACAACGAACCACGTGCCGTAGACACCGCCGCTGCCCGACGAGCCGAAGCCGGTAACCACCTTGACGGTGGCGTCGGCCAGATCCATGTCACGAATGCCGTCGTAGGTAATCGTGAACGAGTCGCCACCGCCCATATCGAGCGTCACACTGTTGGTGCCGAACGAGATCTGGCTGGCCGTGAAGTTGCTCAGGTCGATCGAGTCAAACGCCTGGCCGCCGCCGCTGACGTGGTAGGTGGCACCGGCAACCGGGTTGCTGAACACAAACGTGTCGCTGCCCGACGAGCCGGTTACGCGTTCGAAGCCCGACAGCGTGTCCGTGCCGTCGCCGCCCGTGTTCTGCGCAGTGGTGTCAGTGATGTCGACGGTCACCGGCCCCGCGGCGCCGCTGTAGTCGATGGTGTCCGTGCCGTCGCCGCCGACGATCAGGTCGTCGCCAGCGCCACCGGCAACCGTGTCGTCGCCAGCGAGCGCGTCGATGAAGTCGTCGCCGGCCGTGCCATTGAGGGTGTCGCCACCGGACGTTCCGGTGATCCAAGCAGTTGTCGACGCGGTAGCGCTGGTGCCATCGAACGTGAACACGACGGGTGTGCCGTAGGTGCCGCCGTGATCGGTGCCGCCGACGTCGAAGACGAGTGTGCCGACGACCTGGTTCGCCGTGACGGTCACTCCCGAACCGACGCTGGCGAACGTCGCGGAATCGAGATCGCCACCGATAGTGAGGTCGGCGTCGAGTCCGTCACTCGAGGTAATCGTGCCGACGTCACCTGTAATGGTAATCGGACCAGCGGGGTCTGTCTTGCCGGGAGTCCAGGTGTCCAGGTTGCCACCGATCGAAACAGGCCCCCTGACGTCAAACGTCCCCAGGAAGCCGACGTCACCGCCGACGATCAGCGACCCCTCTGTCTGCATCTTGTTCGCGGTCAATGACGTCATATCGCCATCGACCTGCAGAAGCCCACCGAGGTCGCTGGTCATGACAATTGGTCCGACTGAGCCCGTGACATGCAGCGTGCCGGTAGCGGTGATCGTATTCATGTTCAGCGAGCCGATGTCACCGTTGACCGTCACCAGGCTCTCAATTCCACCGATCAGGTCTGCCGCTATGACGTCGCCGTTGACGGTCATGTCGGTCAGGATCGTGCCTTGCCCGTCCAACAACGCGATCGTGCCCTGCCCGCCGTTGACGGTCACGGTCGTGATGCTGCTGTCGGAGGTGAGCGTCAACGTGCCGATGTCGGCGTCACTGGTCAGCGAGCCGAGATCGCTGCCTATCGAGACCTGGTCGATGCGCAGGTCCTGGCCGTTGAGGTCCTCGATCGCGAGCGCAGAGCCCGCGCCAGTGCTCGACGAGCTGGTGATCGACAGCGTGTCGCTGCCGCGGTCGTAGCTCCAGTTGATCGTGCCCCCGCCCGTCAACTGCATCCGGAATGCTTCGTCACCGTCGACGTACAAACCAGTGCCAGAGAATCCGCTCGCGCTGTGGTCTCCGCTCAGCACCGTCGCCGTCACATCGCTGAACGCGATGCTGCCGACCTGCTCGTAGGCAACGGTGAACGACTGGCCGCCGCCCATGTCGACCGTGATCGTGCCGTCGCCGAACGTCACCGCCGTCGAAGAGAAACCGCTGAGATCGATCGTGTCGTTGCCGCCGCTGCCGTTGACGGTGTACACGGCGCCGTCAGCGGGGTTGGTGAACGCAAACGTGTCGTCGTAGGCGCTTCCGATCACGCCCTCGATGCTGGACAGCGTGTCGTTGCCGCCGCCCCCGGTGCTCTGCGAAGTCGTCAGCGTCAGGTCGACCGTTACTCCGCTGCCTACGAGGCTGTAGTCGACGATGTCGGTGCCCTCGCCGCCATCGAGAGTCTCGGCAGACGACCGGCTCCGCAAGACGTCGTCGCCGCCCAGACCGGAGAGCGTGCCACCGTCGAGGTCGCTATCTCGCAGGTACTCGCCGTCCGACGTTCCGGTTACGTTGCTTTCGCCCGCCACGATCGGCAACACCCGCACCGTGACGGTGTCGACGTGCGACGTCGTGCCGTCCGATACGACGACCGAGAACGTCAACGTTGTTTCGGTGGCGACCGACGGGCTCGTGAACGTCGGCTGTGCCACGGCCGGGTCGCTCAGCGACACGGATGGGCCGCCGATCTGCTGCCAGCTGTAGGTGATCACATCGCCGTCGAAGTCGTCGCTGTGCGATGCGTCCAGCGTGACACTGGTGTTCTTGCGCACGCTCTGATCGTTGCCAGCATCGGCGTCGGGACCGTGGTTACCAGCCGTGTCCGCCGTGACCACGTTCTCGAGGTTGCTGTAGTTGATCGTGAACGACTCGCTGTTGCCCAGATCCACGGTGATCACCGAACCGTTGTCGGTCACCGTTCCGGAGCCGTATTCCGACAGGTCTATCGTGTCGCTGTCGGTTCCGCCGTCGACCGTGTAGACATCGCCATCCTGAGCACCGGTGAAGCGGAACACGTCGTCGCCGGCCTCGCCGGACATATCGTCGTTGCCACCGCCACCAATCAACGTGTCGGCGCCATCACCGCCCGTCAGCACGTCATCACCGGTGCCGCCGTCCAGCACATCGGCACCGGCACCACCATCGAGCGTGTCGTTGCCGGCACCACCCATCAGCACATCGAGGTCGGTCGCGCCACTGAGCGTGTCATTGCCGGCACCACCGAACATCACGTCGTTGCCCGCTCCTCCGGAGCTCGGCAGGTCGTCACCCGACGATCCCTGGTAGACGTCGTCGCCGGTGGTCGCATCGGGGATCGTGTTGCCGGTGCTGGGGTCGATCCACGTCCCAGACATCAGAATCCGCGACTCGATGCTCTCGCCTTGCAGCCGCCCCCGCTTCTTGCTGGGCTTGTGGTTGGGACCGTGCTCTCCCCCCTTCTTGCGCTTGCTCATAGTCGTCCTGCCGTTCGCATCGCGGACTTCTGGGTACATACCAGGAGGCCCAAGATGAGATCGACGCGACCCGAGTGCTGGCTGTAGGAACCCCGGTCAGGGCGATGGCATCGCCGCTACGGCCCTACTTGGAGGGTCGCGGTTTGACGAACTCGGAGACCACCGCAAGTAGCTGCGTTGGCCGGAACGGCTTGGCAACGTGCCGGTCCATGCCAGCATCCAAGACGTCTAGGCGATCGTTTTCGTGTGAGTTCCCGGTCAGGGCAATGATTGGCAAGCGATGTGGCATGCCTGCTGCCAACCCGCCTTCCGCTTCCAACTGACGAATCTGCCGGGTGGCATCCAAGCCGTCCAGAATCGGCATTTGGCAGTCCATCAGGACAATCGAGAATGCCTGCTTCTCAACTTCTTCGACAGCCTGCTGACCGTTCTCGACCATGACCAATTCGTAGCCCGCGCGCCCGAGCACACTCTCGACGACCTTGCGGTTGATCGGGCTATCGTCTGCAACCAATACCCGGACGGCGGTCTCGCTGGTCTTCGTCTTGGCCTCAAGCAAACTTTGCAAGGTCTCTAACAGAGGCTGCTTTCGACACGGCTTGGATAAGAATCGATCCATGCCGGCTTCAAAGCACTGGTCCGAGAACCCTTCTTCGGTGTTCGCCGTCAAGGCCACAATGGGGATGCGTGACGGTAGCGACGAGCTGGCGACCCGTTCTTGCTCCACGTTGCGGATTTGCCGAGTCGCCTCCAAGCCGTCCATGACCGGCATCTGACAGTCCATCAGAATCAGATCGAACGTGTCGTTAAGGAAAGCATCCAAAGCCTGCTTGCCATCCTCGACCATCACCACTTCGAAGTCGCTTCGCTTGAGTATCGAGCTCACGACCCGTTGGTTAACTGGATTGTCTTCTGCCACCAGAATGCGCCCAGAGCAAGTGGTTTCGGGTCTCGAGGCTGGCAGCGCCTGCTCGACAAGCACTCGTGATGACGGTGCGCCAATCGTGATGGTTGTTTGCCCGCCGGTCAACCAACTCGCGAGTTGGTCGAGGTTGGTCGGGTCCGTCAACCCCAGAGCGCCTTTTGGCGCAGGCCCCATCTCCGGCTGCCAATGCCGCATCCAGTGGTCGAGCACGACGACCCTGTCTGAGTCAATGCCCGACGCCGCAGCAACCCGTTCGACCTCAGCTTGCGCACTGTCTCCGCGTTGATACGGATCGACGATCGCCAGCCACGTTTGACCCTGCGGAACTCGCACATCCGCAGCATCCTCCACACTGAGCAATGCCGACTGAGGCATCCCCAGGTACTGCAGCTGCGCCAGCAGTCGGTCCTTCACCGGCAAGCGCCTTGAGATGACGACCACGCCCTGGGCGGTCGCCGTGATCGGCTGTGAGGGCGCAGCAGCGGCCTTGCCAAGGCGCACGCAGAACGAAAACGTCGAGCCCTCGCCTTCGGTACTTGCCACATCAAGCTCGCCGCCCATCAGCCCAACCAACTCCCGGCAGATAGCCAGGCCAAGCCCGGTGCCCCCGTACTTTCGGGTCGTCGACGAATCGACTTGTTCAAACGCCCGGAACAGGGACTCGCGCCGATCTTCGGGGATGCCAATACCCGTATCCCGAACCTCCATGCGCAAGCACGTATCGATCGGGGTGTCTTCGATCACGCTGATCCGAACCGCAACACTGCCAACCGAAGTGAACTTCAGCGCATTGCTGAGTAGGTTGATCAGGACCTGACGAAGACGCGTTGGATCGCCGATGACGAGAGCGGGCACGTCTGCCGCCACCACGCACTGCAATTCGAGGTTCTTGTTCTCAGCGACGCCGGCCAGGATCTCGGTCGCGCCATCCGCGATGGCACGCAAATCAAAGTCGACCGCTTCCAATTCCAGCTTGCGTGCTTCGATCTTGGAGAAGTCCAAGATGTCGTTGATCAACGAGAGCAACGCTTCGGCCGCGTTCTTGGCCGTCTTTGCGAAACCCGTTTGCTCGCCATCCAGCTGCGTATCGAGGATCAGCTCGTTCATGTTGATGATCCCGTTGAGCGGCGTGCGCAGCTCGTGAGACATCGTCGCCAGGAATTGCCCCTTGGCCTGACTTGCTTGCACCAGTTCTTCGGTACGCTGTCGAACTTCCTCTTCGGTGTTCGCCTTGGCGTCCTGCAGCTTGAGCACGAAGCTGGAGATGTTCTCGGTCAGCTTGCGCACTTCGTCAGGTCCCGTTTCGGGTAGCTCAAAGTCGCGATCCTCATGATCTGCTTTACCGGCTGCCGAACTCAGTTCTTCGATCGGATTGACCACTCGGTGCACGATCCAAAGCCAACACAACCAAACCACCACGAAGTAGACGAAGCCCGCCAACCACGCCAGCAGTGCAAGCCCGTCGCGCTGCTCTTCCAGGTCCTGATGGCGATAATTCGAGCCCCGCTGCATGCGTCCCGCTAGCTCCTCCACGGTAGCAAGAAGCGCAGCGGCCACCGTGTCCGCCTGTTTGCTGATGCGGCCAAGGTGCTCCTTGCGATCGCCGTCAACGATGTGTCCGGTTTGCTGGATCAGCTCCGAAAGGTCGCCGATCTCGGCGCGAATCTTGGCAACAAGGGACCCTTGGTCTTCTGCCAACTCCGTCTGCGCAATCTCCGATACAAGCTCGCGCAAGTTGGTCGCCTGACGAATCGACGAACCCGTCATGTGGCTGTTGTCTTTCGACAGCACGTTGTCGTTGATCTGCATCCAACGACCGACGTCCCGACTGAGCAGTTTGACGCTTCGCATCGCATACGATGCGGGCTCGACTTCACGAATCTTGGTTTCGATATGCCAATATCGATTGACCAGAAAGCCGCCAAGGCTCAGACCGCTCACCGTGCATGCGAGCAATACCAGCGTCGCGTGAATCTTGATGTTCACCGCTCAGCGTCCTTGTTGGGGTTGCCACCCAAGCATCGTGTTCAGCTCGTGCAAAGCCGTCTCGATGTGGTCGCCGTCTTTCGCGAAATCCGTCAGAGCACGACCACGGACTGCAGAACACGCCGCGCGAATCTGATCGGGTGTTATCGGAGATGCTTCGGCACGGATCAGGCGGCCGCCGAGCCCCACCACGACGAATGCTCGGACGCGGTCGTCCTTCTCATCCAGCACGACGTCCGCGGCGACACCGAGCAGCTTGCCTTCTTTGCCGTAGGCTTGCAGGGCCCACTTGACGCACTTGGGAACTGGTCGACGCGGCGTTTGCACTTCAACCGCTGGTGCCGCTCCTGGTTGCGGTTTGGGTTTCGGTTTGGGTTTGGGCTTCGGTGCCTTCGTCTCAGGTTGTGGCCAAAGGCGCACGAAGTATCGGGCCTGTGGAAAGGACCTCAAACCGATATGTCGGTCGCGAAGCTTGGTCACTTCATCCCCCCACACCGTGTCCAAGACGGCGATCGTGCGCATGCCGGATCTGACAACCGATGCTGCGAGCTTCTCGGTGCCCGGCACCACTCCCCTAGCCTGCTTCGACAGGCTGCCATCGCCATCAATCAAGCAGCCTAGATCGGCAAACGACTTGCCTCGCAACAACCTGACAAACTCTGACTTGACGAACTGTGAGCGCACGCGACTGCGCACGCGCTGAAAACGAAAGCCAACCACTTCGTAGTCGAAGTTGAGCGCCCACTCGACTGCCGTCAGTCCAAAGGCGCTTTCCTCGTACTGCACGTAGACCATTCCGATCGGCCGGCGATCGCGATGCGCTACGTAGAGCGAGTGGGTGCCAAGTTCATCGAAGTGCACCAAAAACGGCAGGCTCTGCTCAACCCGCTTGCGCGCCTTGACATCGACATCGCGAACGATGACTCGATACGAATTGGCCGCCGGAAACGCGTGAAAGACCGTGTGCTGCGGGTCGTCGAGCTTCGGCGCTTGGGCAACGCCGCAACCGACCATGGCAGCGCACGCAATCACCTTGCCTGCAAACAGGCCGATATCTGTCGACAAGCGAAACACAAAGGCAGCTTCGGCATTCCGTTACGTGTACTTGACGGGTGCGTGCAGCATCCCCATGCAGTCGCCGGGGAGGCCCGCAGCATCGACGGGATAGCCACATCCGCAACGGAGACAATTGGCACGTTCGCGCCGAACACGGCGCCCGGTATTTGCTAGCTCGGCACTGCTGATCAGCACGAGTTGCGCCACCGCCGCAGCAACCGCTGCCCCGCGAGAGGCAGCATCATCTCGCGCAGATCAGGACTTCTTGCGGCCGCTCTGGGCGCCGAAGAACGCCAGCAAAGCGCCCC
>CAXBFC010000184.1:0-14647 GCA_963974725.1 uncultured bacterium
GGTGGGTGTAGTCGTCGAACTCACCGAGCGGCCGCCGAGTTGGACCGAGCAGCCGGCCGAG
The DNA here is from genome assembly GCA_963974725.1 of uncultured bacterium. GTDB lineage: Bacteria > Planctomycetota > UBA1135 > UBA1135 > UBA2386. The sequence continues at coordinate 62 of CAXBFC010000184.1, forward strand.
AGTGTCGATGCCGTTGGCGGTGTTCTGGGCGAACTCGAAGCTCGATGGCCAGGCACCCCGGAACAGCTTCGGTCGGCGCATGACTTCGGACCCGAGGGCTTCTGCGCCGCGTTCGTAGATGCGTTTCGTGCGCTGGAGTTCGTCGCCGACGGTGGCCGTCAGCGGCCGTTCTTCGTCCAGTCCGAGTGCTGCGTGCGCGCGGCCGAACTCGCCGCTCAAGACCTTGGGCAGCCTTCTCAGTCGGTGCAAGCGCGGTCCGGTGACACGCTGGCCAAAATCGAGGGCAAGCACTCGCTGGGTGCCGACCAGCAAGCCTTTCTGGTCGCGACCTGGCCGCGCCACGCAACCCACCATGCTGGTGGCCAGGATCGCGCAGGCGAGGATCCCGAAGGCGAAGTGCTTGCAGGTGCGGTTCACGGAGTTGGCGTTGGGAAGTAGTGCTGGCAGCAGCTTACTTGGTTTGGTTCGGCCCGTGGAGGCTTCATCGGCATCAGGCACCGCGCAGCGAGATCAAAGGATCGTGGCGCGCGGCCCGCAGCGCCGGGCCAGCCGAGACCACGACTCCGGTTGCCATCGCCATGCCGGTCACCTGCAGCAGCCACAACAGCTCGATGCGGCACGGCACGCGGGTCAGATTATAGACGCTCAGTGGAAACAGGTCGTGGCCGGTGGCCCATAGCCAGGCCTGGCGGATTTCCTCGAGATAGACCGCCGTCACCACGCCCGTCAGCAGCCCGATGACGACGCCGACGCCGGTGATTACCAAACCACACGACAAGAACACCATCGTCACGCCGGTCGGGGTGCCGCCCATGGCGGTCAAGATGCCGATGTCCGCAGTCTTCTCGGTGACCATCATCGACAGCGTTGCCAGCATCAAAAATGCCGCGACGACCATGATGACCGTCAGCACGATCTTCAGCAGTTCCCGTTGGTGGGCGACGTTCTTGATGAACAATGAGTTCTTCTCGCGCCAGGTTTGCACCAGGCCAAAGCGGTTGCCGTCGCGTTCGACGGCGCGACCCACCTCACGCTGCAGGCGACTCGCGGTTGCCTCCAACTGGGTTTCGTCTTTGACCCGGATCGCAATCTCCTGCACCGGGTTGACCGCGTGTGGAAACAGTGCCTGTTGCAGCGTCGACAGCGCGACAAACACGTTATTGCCGTCGAAGCCACCGTGGTTGGTCTGGTAGGCGCCACCGACAACCAGCTCGACGTCGATCTCGATCGGCGTCATGTTGCCGGCCTGGTCGCGCTTGAGGTTGGCCGTCATCAGCCGCAGCGAGTCGCCGGGCTTGAGCCCTTCCCGCTGCATGCGGTCGAGACCGAGCAACACGGTTGGCACGTTGTTGATCGGCGCCAGTGGGTCGTCGAGGTTGCGGGCCCGCAGCTCTTCGGGCACATCCGGATGCCGGATCCAGGAGTCGAACTTGGTCGCCTTGGCTTCCAGTTCTGCCTGCACGCCAAACACGAACAAGAACGGCTGGTCGCCGCCGTGCATCGCGCCGCGGCCGGGCAGCGGCGCCGGTGGTGGACGCTTGCCGGGTTCGACGAGCAAGCCGTAGTGCAGCAACCGCGGCGCCATGCCGGCGACGTTGGGATCGTCCTTCAAGGCCTCGCGCAACGCTGGCCATTCGGACCACTCGGGCAACTCGCTGACGACAATGTCCGAACTCGACGCCTGCACGTGTTCCTCAATGACCTGCAAGAAGCCGCTGAACAACGAAACGACGACGACCAGTGCCCAGACCCCGATCGCAATCCCGCCCATACCCAACAGGTTGATGGGGCGGGTCAGCAGGTAGCGGATGGCGAGGAACAGGCGATACATCAGTTGCTCGGTTGTGGCTGCACGAGTTCTTGGTCGACGACACAGCCATCCTTCATGCGGATGATGCGGTCGCAGCGCTGGGCGAGGCCCTCGTCGTGGGTGACCAGCAAGAACGCGAGTTGTCGTTCTTGTTGGATCGTGAACATCAGGTCGACGACTTCCTTGGCGGTCGCCGAGTCGAGGTTGCCGGTCGGTTCATCGGCCAAGATCACCTTGGGCTCGGCGATCAGCGCGCGAGCGATCGCGACGCGTTGGCGTTCGCCACCGGAGAGTTCGGTGGGGCGGTGGTGCAGGCGCTCGCCCAGGCCGACGTGTTCGAGCATCGCGATCGCGCTGGCCTTGGCCTGCTTGCGGCGGCCCCAATACTGCAGCACCGACGAATCCATCATGCGAGCCAGCAGCACGTTCTGCAGTGCCGTCAGCTCGGGGATCAGGTGGTAGAACTGGAATACGAAGCCGACCTGCTGGTGACGCAAGCGGGCGCGCTCGCCGATTGGCAGCGTATGCACCTCTTGGCCGTCGTATTCGATCGTACCGCTGGTCGGCGCATCGAGCAGGCCCAGCAAGTGCAGCAGCGTCGATTTGCCGGCGCCTGAAGTTCCGAGTAGTGCGACCTTCTCGCCGGCGGCGATACTGAGGTCGACGCCGCGCAGCACCGGGATTTCCCGCTTGCCGATCGCGTAGTTCTTGGTGATGCCGGTGGCACGCAGGATGGTGCTCATTCGTAGGACAACGCGGTTACGGGGTTCATGCGGGCGGCCTTGCGAGCCGGAATGAAGGCGACGATGATCGACAGCAGGATCGCGCCGATGGCAACCGACAGCACCCACGATTGCTCGAGGTGGCACGGGATGCCTTGCAGGTCAAACGTCTCGCGCGGAAACAGTTCGATCCGGAATTTGTCATAGAGCCAGTCGTTGACCGGGTTGAGCCACATCGCCGACAGGATGCCGGCGCCAACGCCGAGCAGCGAGCCGAGCACACCAACCACCGTGCCGGTGATCAAGAACACCGAGCCAACGCTGCGCGGTGAGCCCCCGACGGCGGCCAGGATGCCGATGTCTTTGATCTTTTGCACGACCATCATGTGCAAGGTCGCATAGATCACGAATGCCGAGACCAGCATGACGATCATCAGCACGATCTGCATCATCGAGTGTTCTTGCTCGACGGCCTTCAGGTAGACCGAGTTCTGTTCTTGCCAGGTCAGCACCGAGCACGGCTTCGATCCTTCGGGCAGTACGGCTTGCGCCTTCTGTTCGAGTCGACGTTGCAGGGCGACGAGTTCGTTGCCGGTGATGCCGTCGCGCGGACGAATGGCGACGTCGGTGACCAACGGAATGCTGGTCAGGTCGTCGAGGTCGTGGCCGAGCATCGTGCGCAGCGGTTCGATTGGCACCAGCGCGGTGACCTCATCAAACATGCGGTTGCCGGAGCCAAACCAGCCAGCGCTCGCGAACGGCTTCTGGGTGGTGCGCATCGTGGCAACGCCGTTGCCGTTGTCCGGGAACGACGCGCACACCACATCGAATGGATCGCCGTCGCGGATGTGCGGCAGGTTGAACACCCGCCGCCAACCCATCAGCATGCCGGGCAGGGAACTGCGGTGGTTGTTGATCTCCGGGTCGTGCGGCATGCCGGCGGCGCGGCGCATCTGCCACTCGACGCGGTCGGGCAACAGCATCTCGGAGAGGCGATCTTCGTCCGGTTCGTTGAAGACGGTCGATGCCGGTTCGCTGCGCCCGTAGCGCGCAATCTCCTCGGCGCCGCGCTTCAGCCACGCCGGGATGTTCACGACCTTGGTCTCAAGCAGCGGATCGATGCCGATCAACATCGCGAAGCCGTTCTTGGTGTGGTCGAAGTCGAGTTGGTTGCTGCCGCGCTTGACGCGGGACAAGCGATCTTGCCGGATCGGTTGCAGCATTGCGTGCTGCCGCAGCCGAGGAGCGAGTGCCACAACGTCGTCGTCGTCGGCCAACGCGTCGTGCAGGATCGTAAAGCTCGATTCGTGCGGCAAGTCCGTCAACAGCAGCGGCGCGGCGCTGCTCTCGACGTTGGCGCGGATGTCCCGGACAAACCCGGTGAACACACCGTCGACGACCAACATCGCCCAGACCGCGAACGCAACCCCGAGCACGCCGAGGATGTTGATGCGCCGGGTGACCAGGTAGCGCAGTGCCAGGAATGGGCTGAACGCGCGGATCACTGCGGTTTGCTTGCCTCAGGGGTTGGTTCGTTCCCGCCCCGCTCGCCGGTACTCTGCTCGGCGGCATCTTGCTCCGGTGCCAGGTTCGCATTCGGGTCAATGCGGCGCAGCAATGGAAACAACACCACATCGCGAATCGACGTCGAACCCGTCAACAGCATGCACAATCGATCGATGCCAATGCCGAGTCCGCCGGCGGGTGGCATGCCGAACTCCAACGCCGTGACGTAGTCGACGTCGACCTCGCCGGGTGTTTCGTCATCCTTGTCGACGACCTGTTCTTCGAAGCGCTGCTCCTGATCGATCGGGTCGTTGAGTTCGCTGAATGCGTTGCCCAACTCCATCCCGGCAACGAACAGTTCGAACCGTTCGGCGACGCGAGGATCATCCGCCATGCGCTTGGCAAGCGGACTGATCGCGGTCGGATAGTCGTGCACGAAAACGGGGCCAATCAAGGTGTCTTCTACGGTTGCCTCGAAGACATCGTTGGCGAGTTTTGCGGGTTCGATGTCGTCGGTCTTGAGTTTGAGCTCCTTGGCGCGCGCAACTACTTGCTCGTACTCGAACCAATCGACGCCAGGGTTCTGCTCGGCGAACAGATCGAGGTAGCGCGCCTTCTGGAACGGCGGCTTCAGGTCGTATTCCTTGTCACGGAAGGTGACCTTGCCCTCGCCACCGAGCACCTTGTCGACGAGGTGCTGAAAGAGCCCTTCGACGCGGTCCATGATGTCCTTGTAGTCCGCGAACGCCTCGTAGCTCTCGAGCATCGTGAACTCGGGATTGTGCCGCGTGCTGATGCCTTCGTTGCGGAACACGCGGCCGATCTCGTAGACGCGCTCCATGCCGCCCACGATCAGTCGCTTCAAGTAGAGTTCCGGCGCAATCCGCAAGAACAGCGGCATGTCGAGCGCGTTGTGGTGCGTCGTGAACGGCCGCGCCGCGGCACCACCGAACAGCGGCTGCAGGATTGGCGTCTCGACTTCGAGGTATTCGAGCGAGTCGAAGTAGTGACGTACTTCGCGCACGATCTTTGACCGGGTGGCGAAGGTTTCGCGCACCTCGGGGTTGGCGAACAGGTCGACGTAGCGCATCCGGTAGCGCTGCTCCTGGTCCTGCAGGCCGTGCCACTTCTCGGGAGCCGGGCGCAGAGCCTTCGACGCCAACGTCACGTCCTTGGCCCACAAGGTGCGTTCGCCCTTCTTGGTGTGGCCGAGCACGCCGGTGACGCTCACCAAGTCGTTGCTCTCAACCTTCTTGCGGGTGGGCCAGAACTCCGGCAGGGCATCGCGCTCGAAGCCGATCTGCAGCGATCCGGAGCGATCGGTCAGGTGCGAGAACCTGAGCTTGCCGAAGTCGCGCACCTGGGAGAGACGCCCGGCGATGGTGACGGTGGACTCGAGTTTGTCATCGAAGCCCTCCAGCACCTCCGCAATCGGCTGGCCTTTGGCCACCCGCGCGGGAAACGGGTCCACGCCTTCGGCGCGAAGCGCCGTCAGCTTGTCGTGGCGATCACCTGCAATACCGTCCGTCATTGGGCAAGGATGTTAGCGACAGTGGTGGTGCAGCGCTAAGGCGCAGGAAAAACGGCGCGGGGTTCTGGGCTTTACCCGCTTCCTCGGCACAGACCAACACCGGGGAGGGAGATGTCGTAGACTCGACCGCCATGCGGAGGGCCCTGGCAACTATGCGGAGAATCATCCCGATCATTTGCCTGCTTGCGATCGCCCGCGGTCAGGTCGTGAGACCCAAGCCGGCAACAGAGCAAGACAATGCGGCGACCTTGTATGCGTTGGCCGTAGCGGAACTCGAGCGAGGCATTCGCAGCGGGCTCATTGACCCACACCCGCGGCCAAAGGCGCAGGTAGCGAACGGGGCCATGATCATGGTGCTGCTGCATGGCGCAGGCGAGCCGGAGCCCCCCGAAGAAGACGATTCGGTGCGCAACTCCGTGATGGCGCGCTCCTTGTTCCAGCAGGCTTCTGCCCGGCCGGTTTGCCGATTCGGAAAAGAGTTTGCTGTCGGCAGCACCGGCGACAAGCGTTTGCAGCGACTGATCGACTTGATCACCTTGCATGCGCGGGCGAATCTCAAGGAGAAGCCAGTTGCGACGTGTGACGATGCGTGCACGCTGCTGCGCTATGTGCGCCATCGCCGGATCGGCCTCGGGACGGCTGCAGCCGTAGCTCTGGGGCGGCTAGAATGCGAAGCGCTGCAGATGCTTCACAACGGCATTGTGGCGCTGCGTCGCGATCAGAATTGGGCCACGCATGCGGCGCGATATGCGATCGAGCTGGATGCTCATGCCAAAGCGCAGGCTGGCATCGAGGCCTACACGGCGATGTTCTGCCGTGAGATTCCTGAGTTGATCGCGCTACATCAGCCCAGGTTGCGTGACATGCACATGAACGTTGCCGGCGGCTACGATGAAGCCGACATGCGTCGCTACCTGGATCAGTTGACTGCCAAGATCTTTGCCAAACCGGATTCCGGCCAGGTGACCTTTGGACAGTGGCTGCGCCTGGTGGATGAGCGAACGAAAAAGATGCTGGTTGCCCCCGCAGACGATGCCAGCATCAAGGACAAGGCGACCTACGGCATGGCGCAGTTGGTCTTTCTGGGACGCACCAGTGCCAGCAAGAACATCCGGGAAGCGGCCGAGTTGACCGAGAAATGCCGCGATGCGCTCCGTGCTCGCGGTTCGAAGCGCTGAGCCGCGAGGTGGCAGCCGGCGCATGCCGACTCTACTTGGGTGCTATTCAGGCAGCTCAATCTCAAGTCGGTTGTCGACCACGCGATTGGGGTAGCTGTTCACGTTCCACTCCCCGCCGACATCACAGACTCCGGTCTTGATGTCAAACTCCCAGAGGTGCAGGTGGCAGACGACCTTGCCGTCCAGCACGGTGCCGTCGCACAGCGGCGCACTGGCGTGTGGGCACGCGTTGTCGATGACGTGGTAGGCGCCGTCGAGCTGGAACACTGCCAGCCACTTGCCGCCGATGTGCAGCGGGGCGCCCGGATCAAACTTGAGGTCCGCGATCGGACCGGCATCGAGCCAACGTGTCATTCGCAATCTCCAGCGGTGGCTGGTTCGGTTGTGGGGTCGGTGATGCTTCGCGGTAGGCGACGGAACGCGTAGCGGCGGATCACGCGACCCTGCTCGATGTACTTGCGTTCGAAGTTGGTTGGCGAAAACGCGTGGCCAGGGCCGCGGGCGATCAAGCGTTGCTCTTCGTCTTCGTCGCGTTCGAACATCGCGGCGTTGCCCATGACGCGTGCGACCTGGCCGGCGTAGCAGGCGTTGTCGGTCGCGATCAGGCAGTAGCCGTCATCGCGGATGACGCGAGCGATGACGGCGCGCACGTCATCGGTGAAGAAGCGGCGACCGCGGTGGCGGCGCTTGGGCCACGGGTCGGGGAAGTACACGTGCACGGCGGCGAGCGCGCCTTCTTCGACCCGGTCTTCGAGGAAAAGTTTGCCGTTATCGACCAGGAAGATGCCGTTCTGGCGACCGGACTCGTACAGCTTGGTCGCGGCCAGGCTGGCGTAGCCTGCAGCCGCCTCGATGCCGAGCAAGAACGTGTCCGGCTTGGCTTCGGTCGCGGCAATGACGAACGCACCCTTGCCGGGCCCGATCTCGATTTCGACGTCGTCGAAGCCTGCTGGCACGATCGCAGCCAGCGACGGAGGATCGTCGCCGCCAATCAGCAAGCGGTCCCCGGGTTGGTCTTCGAGGTCCTGAACCCGGCTGCGGAACGCGAGTTTCCCGCCTTGGTGCATGCGCGGGTTGTGCGGCTTGGGAGTGGACGATTGCTCTGGCGACGGCGGCGACATCGGGCAAGCAGCATAGCGATCATTCTGCTGGGCCATAGACTGGAGCTTCTGGAACCGACTCGCCCACAGCTCCCTACTTGCCCGACGAACGGGCCCCTGATGGCGATCGGCGCAGCACTGGTGCGACGCCGAAAGACCACGTTGTTGCTCGTTCTCGGCGCCGCATGCGTGTTTGCGTGGGGGCTGAAGGATCTCCGTCTGGGCTTCAAGGTCGACGGATTCTTCAATAGCAGCGATCCCGAATTGCAGCTGGCGATGCGGCACTACAGCGATTCTGGGGAGGACGGCTACGAGCCACCAGACCGGCTGCTGTTGTTTGCCTGGGACGAGCCGGATCCGTTGGCGGCGGTTGCGCTCGATCGGTTGCGCTCGTTCGAGGCGGTTTGTGACCAGCACCAGGTCGCCCGCAGCATCACCACGCTGGCCAATGCGCGGGTCCCGGGCCAGCTGCGCAGTACGCCGGCCGAAGTCGCCAAGTCGGCAACGTTCCGCCAGTTGCTGGTCTCGCGCTTGGGCGACGCGGTCGGTGGCATCATCGTGCTGCAGCGAGGTTGGCATCACGCAGAGCTGCAGGCGCTGTGCGCCGCGCTGCAGGCCGAGGTGGCGCAGCACGGCCGCGAACTGAATCTGTGTGGTTTGCCCTACCACACGATGATCAGCCGGCAGTTGGTGCGCGCCGACATGGCGAAATTCTTGCCAATCGGCACGACCGTCGCGGCGGTGCTGTTGTTCTGGCTGGTGCCACACTGGATCCTGGCTCTGCTGGCGCTGGCGGTGGTGCCGTTGACGCTCGTCAGCACGCTCGGCGTGATGGGTTTGTGCGGCGTTGAAATCACGATGCTGACATCGACGCTGCCGACGTTGCTGCTGTGCATGTCGGTCGCCGATGGGCTGCACATGGTCGGCCGGTTTCTCGAAGAGCGAGAACGCGATGGCGACGCCAGGCAGGCCGCGGTGCGTTCGTTTGCGTCGCTGTTTGTGCCGTGCCTGCTGACTTCGCTGACGACGATCGTCGGGTTTGCGTCGCTGCTGCATGCCGACTTGCGCGACCTTGGCTACCTCGGTGGCTTTGCGGCCATCGGCATGGGCTTCGCGTTCCTCTACACGATGCTGTTGATGCCGCCGGCGATGTCGTTCGTCGATACGAAGATCGGCAAGCGGCCGACCGACCCGGCGGCGATGATGGTGCGCGCGGCGTGCCGGCTGCAGCGCATTCGGCCGGGTTGGTGGATTGGCACTGCCGCCGTTGTGGCGATCGTCAGCACCTGGAAAGCCACGAAGCTCGAGACCGACCATCGCATCACCGCCGATCTGTGGCCGGACTCCGAGGTGATGCAGCAGCTGACGTTCTTCGAGCAGCGCTTCGTCGGCATTGTGCCGGGCGAAATCATCGTCGAAGTCGAACGCGGCTTTGGTGAGACCGAACGGGTGGAATTGGCGACGTTCGTCAGCCGCCTGGAATCGCTAGATGGTGTTTCGCGATCGCTGTCGATTGCCGATTTGTTCGCCGATGGCTTGTCCCCGTTGATGCTGGGAGCGTTGCGCGCGGCGAAGGTGTTGCCCGCTGGCATGATTGGCGAAAGCGGCAAGCGCGCCCGTATCCTGGTGTTCCGCGGCGACCTCGGCACGCGTGCCTGGCAGCAGTTCGCGGCGGCGGTGCGGGAGCAGTCCGCGGATCTAGAACATCTAACGGTTCGACTCGCGGGGCTGCAGATGGTCGGCACGGCGCAGGTCCTGGCGATGACCGGCGACTTGCGCAACTCGTTCCTCGGTTCGATCTTTGTAATCTTCGCGCTGGTTTGGTTGCAGTGCCGGCGCTTTCAATTGGCCGCGGTGGCTATGTTTTCGTGCCTGGTGCCGATGGTCTGCGTGCTCGCCGTGATGGCGGTGTTCGAGATCACGCTGCGACCACTGACCGTGATTTCGTTCTGTGTCGCGCTCGGTTTGATGATCGATGACACCATCCATCTGGCCTCGCGTTGGCGCGAAGAACGGCGAGATGGTCGCGACCGCGATGAGTCCGTGCAGCGGACGCTTGCAACTGCTGGCCGGCCGGTGGTGATCACCACGCTGATGTTGTTCGTCGGCTTCGTGACCATTCTCGGCAGCGGCTTCCGCGGCACGCATACGTTCGGTCTGCTGGTCGACCTGTCGTTGTTGGCCGCCGTGGTGTCCGCACTGGTGTTGTTGCCGTCGCTGTTGCGCGTGCTCGGTGCAAGGCAGGCGGGCTTGCCAGATGACGAAGCCCAGGTGACGAAGCCAAGGTGACGAAGCTCAGGTGAAGAAGCCCAGGTGCCCAGGTGACGAAGCCTAGTGCGAAGGCGGTCTAGTGCGCGGGCGATTGGGACTCGCCATTGCCGTAGACCTCGTCGTAGTCGAGCAGCGACGCCGCAATGACCTTGAGTGCGTGCTCTTTGCCATACGCGGTCAGCTTGTTGGTGTCGGTGCCGGGTAAGAGTTTGTAGGTGGCGAAGTAGTGGCGCAGTCGTTCGACCAGCACCGGTGGCAGGTCTTGAATATCTTCGACCTCGCCCCAGACAAAGTCACCAGCTAACACGGCAACGATCTTGTCGTCCGCCTCGCCGCCGTCGATCATCGACAAGCCGCCGATGACCTTGGCCTTCAACAGGATGTCGCGGGCGTTGATCGGGCGTTCGCTCAGCACGCAGATATCAATCGGATCGTGATCCCCGCCGGACGCCTCCGGAGTCAGTTCGCCAACCCGTTGACCGGACAGGGTGCGTGGGATGAAGCCATACAGGCTCGGTGGCTGCGAGCTGGTGCGCTGCGGTCGGTCGACACATAAGAAGCCACTGACCTTGTCGATCTCATACTTCACGAGGTCGAACGGCGTAATCTCGATGTAGGCCTGCACGATGTTCGGCGCATCGGGGCCAATGTCGACGCCATGCCATGGGTGGGGGCGCCAGGTGAAGAACGGAGTTGGGTTCGGCATCGGTGGCCGTTGTATCGGCTACGCTTGCCAAGAACGTCCAGCATGCCCGAACTTCCCGACGTCACCGTCTACAAGGAACGCATCGATGCGATGCTAGTGGGCGATGTGCTCGAAGAGTTACGGCTTCGGAGCTCGTTCTTGCTGCGCTCCGTCGAGCCGAAACCGGACGTGGTGCACGGCAAGAAGCTGGTCGCCGTGCACCGTCTGGGCAAGCGCCTGGCCTTCGAGTTTTCGGACGAAGTGTTCCTCGTGCTGCACTTGATGATCGCGGGACGGCTCAAGTGGTATCCGGGCGAAACCAAGCTCGCCGGCAAGATCGAACTGTGCTTGATGGACTTCCAACAGGGCACCTTGGTGCTGACCGAGGCGGGGTCGAAGAAGCGCGCATCGCTGCATGTGGTGCAAGGTCGGGCTGGTCTGTCGGAGTTCGACCGCGGCGGGTTGGAGGTGCTCGAGGCGACTCCCGCAGCGTTTGCCGAGCGATTGCGCCTGGAGAATCGCACCCTCAAACGGGCGTTGACCGATCCTCGATTGTTCTCGGGAATCGGCAATGCCTACAGCGACGAGATCCTGCATCGCGCCCGACTCAGCCCGGTGACGTGGACCACGCGTCTCAGCGAAGACGAGGTCGAACAGCTACGTGTTGCAATCGTCGACACCATTACCAAGTGGACCGAACATCTGCGTCAAGAAGCCGGCGTGGGTTGGCCGACGAAGGTTACCGCATTCCGCGATGGCATGGCCGTTCACGGCCGCTACCAGAAGCCGTGTCCGGTGTGTGACTCGCCTGTTCAGCGCATTCGCTACGCGGACAACGAGTGCAACTACTGCGCGACGTGCCAATGTGGTGGCAAGCTGCTGGCGGACCGAGGGCTGTCGACGTTGATGAAGAAGGACTGGCCCAAGACCCTCGCCGAACTCGAAGAACGGCGCCGCGCACCGGATTAGAGCCTGTTGCTCGGCTCGAATCGGCTACATGGCGAGCGCGGAGCTGGTCGATGACCGTTCTCGTGGAACGCCCCAACGAGAATGCGCACCAAGAACAGCCAGAAGGTGCGACGCGCCTGATCGTGCTGTGGGTGTGCTGGGTTGTGTTGGCGTTGTTCCTGGTGGCTGCCGGAGTGGTCGGGTTCTCGTGAGCCTGAGCGCTCGGGGCGGTGCCGAGACCGAGCTGGCATGCTTGCTGGTGGCGCCTGATGAGCGCCCGCAGGTGTAGGGACGAAATCCGGGTCGGAACTGCAACTCGCATCGTGATCGAATCGCCCGCTTGGTTCACCATGCCACCATGGCTGGATTAGAAGCGATTGTAGGTGACCGCACGCGGGTCATGATTCGTCAGCAGAAGGAGTGGGGCGAGATCCTGATCGGGTTCGAGTCCAAGAATCGTTTCGAGCTATCCGACGAGGAAGGCAATCGCCTCGGCCTCGCCGCTGAGGAGTCGCAAGGTTTCGGCGCGATGTTCGCGCGCAATTTCCTGGGCAAGTGCCGCAAGGCGACGATCCACATCTACGACGACGCCGGCAACCGAATCGGCCGCGGCGAGAAGCCGTTCCGTTGGTTCTTCCACCGCATGGAAGTCTACGACGGCGACAAGAAGATCGGCGCCATCCAGCGCAAGTGGTCATGGATCAGCCGCAAGTTCGCCATCGAGAACGAGGCGGGCCGCGAGGTCATGCAGATCTACAGCCCGATCTTCCGCATCTGGACCTTCAAGCTCCTATTCGAAGACCAGGAAGTCGGCCGCATCAGCAAGAAGTGGGGTGGCATGCTCAAAGAGATGTTCACCGACGCCGACGTCTTCGGCATGGAAGTCGAACCGCACGTCCCCAACGAACTGCGCGCCATCCTGCTGGTAGCAACCTTCCTGATCGACTTCACCTGCTTCGAGAACAATAGCAAGAGCGGGTCTGGATTGGGGCTACTGGGGGACTAGGCCTTCGGGGAGACTGGCCAGCAGCAAATCTGCGGTGTGAACCAAGGACCGTACGCAAAATCTGCGTACGGTACCCGGTTCACACCACCGAAAATGGCTACTTGGCGATCTTGCGCGGTTGCAGTTTGCGCAGCGCGGCGGCTTGTGAGGGTGATAGCCAGCGGTTGGGATTTTGCTGCTGGGCGAGGTCGGCGTGCATCTTGGTGCGCTGCATCGGAGACAGGTCGAGTTTGGCGTAGGGCGTGCCAGTCAAGGAGTGCTGTTGGTCACTTTGCTTGGCGACTCGGAGCTGGTCGGTGGCTAGTCGGTCGGTGGTGACCGGCTGGCAGCTCTTCGCTTGGGCAGCAGCGGTCAGCTGCTTGTTGCTGATCACTTCGGGGCGGTAGAGGACCTCGACGACTTCGGCTTTGCCGACCCAGGCGGAGGTGGTCTTGATGACGCCTTCGAGTGCGCCTAGATGCGCCTCGCCTTCCCAGTAGCAGTGCATTTCGAACACGGCCTTTTCGGTCTTCGGCGCCGTCTCGGCGGCTGCGATCTCGAGGTAGCCAGGCACCGGTTGCTGCTGGGCCTTCAGCGTTGCGATCATGCGCGTGGCGATTCCATGCGCATCCCAAACGCGATCCTTGCGCGGCAGGATGTCTTTGCCGGCAGCGTCGACGAAGCGCACGACCGGGTTGTTCCAGCTCGGCTCCTTGTAGCGCTCGCGAATCTGCTCCTCTGTTCCCTTGACGTTGTTGCGAACTACGATTGGCACGAACTGCGTTTCGATCGCGTCCTTCAGCAACGGGTGGCTGAGCACTTCCTTGCCAAACCCGGTGCAGGTGTCGCAGCCCGGGATCTCTTGGAACAGCAAGAACACTGGCCGCTTCGATGTCGCCGACAGCTTCAGGGCCTTGTCGAAGTCGCGTTCCCAGACGACGGCGCCGAGTTCTGGGGTCGGCTTGCCTGCGGCTGATTTGCCGCCGTCATCTTGGGCGGTGCAAACGGTGAGGGACAACACGATGGCGGCCAACTTGTGCATAGCCGGGATGCTACGCGACTTGTCGCGGTTTGGTGTCAGCCGCGGCAGAATCCTGGATCTGAGCCGCTTCAGTTATCCGAGCGCCGAGCCGCAACCGTCGCAGAAGCGGGCGTCCGGGTCGTTGGTCTTGGCGCACTGACCGCAAGTATTGGGACCCGGCATCCCCGCACCGCACTGGTCGCAGAAGCGCGCATCGACATCGTTCGGGTGGCTGCAACTGCCGCATGCGACCTGCATCCCCCCGGCGTCCTCTTGGCGAGCATCCGCGTCGCGAATACCAGTTGCGACGGCGCTGCTCACGTTGCGAATACTGCCGCGCGTTTGATCGGCCACATAGTTGAGCGTGTCGGTCGCGACCGGAGCCAGTTCGCCAGCGGCATAGCGTGCAACCGTGCCCATATAGCCGAGCATCAGCATGCGGCCACCAATGGCCATCAGGGGCAACCCGACGAACGCACACCAGAACTTGTCCGGGCTACCAAACGAACCCATCGATGAGAAGAACGAGCCCAAACCGACAACCGTGAACACCAAGCCGATCCCGAACACGATGACGCCAATGCTGCGAAGGCCTGTGCGTTGGCCAGCGGATCGAGGGTTGATGCGGCTACTGCGATGGCTGCGACGACGAGTTCGGGTGCGGACCAATGGACTCTCCTGGTTGTTGCATGGGCCATGGGACCCGTGGGAAGGTCAACCATAGCGAGGGACGGGGCACAGCTACGGGCGAGCCAGCAAGTATTGCCGTTTGGCTAGGAGCCTGGCGAACGGAGTCTACCGAGCAAACATCGCCAGCCATTCCGCTTCG
>CAXBFC010000185.1:0-14628 GCA_963974725.1 uncultured bacterium
GCCCGCGCGTCCGTTAGCAAGAACCCGAGCATGGTCGCCATGTTGGGGTGGATCATTCCCGAGCCCTTGGTGAAGCCCGTTACTTGCGCGCCGTCAGTTGTCTCAGCTGTGGCAGCTTTGGGGTGCGTGTCCGTCGTCATGATCGCTTGCGCGAAGTCCATGCCGCCTTGCGGTGAGGCTTGATCGAGCAGTTGGTCCAGGTGGCTGACGATCTTCTGGGTCGGCAATGGGGCGCCGATCGGTCCGGTGCTGACCATCAACACCTGCTCTTCGGGGCAGTCGATCCGCTGCGCCAGTTCTCGGCAGCACGCGATGGCATCTCGAATGCCCTGCTCGCCGGTGGCGCAGTTTGCGTTGCGCGAGTTGACCAGGATGGCGCGGGCTTGGTGATTGCTGCGCTGCAGGTGATCGCGGCAGACCGGGATGTGCGCACCGAGCAGCACGTTCTGGGTGAAGATCGCCGCGACCTCGGTCGGTTCTTCGGCCAGTAGCAAGCCGAGGTCGCGCGCAGGGGCGGTCTTCAGGCCGCAGTGGATTCCGGCTGCCAAGAACCCGGTGGGCAGCTTCACGGTTGTCTTGGGTGGGGGGATGCGAGAGCTCATGGCTGCGCCACAGTAGCGTGCGCGGCGGCGGCAAGCATCGCCCGTAGTGCATGCAAACAGTACATGCAGACGGCTCCCGAAGGAGCCGTCGCTGATGGCCAGCGCTCCAGCGGAGCGGGCCAAGTTGCTGGTTGCGCTTAGAAGCGGAACGGAATGCGCAAGAAGTCGAGCTGCGGTCGCGGCGTCGACGGGTTGAGGGCCGGCGGGGCTGCGGCGCCCGGCTTGTAGGCCATGTCGAAGACGACATCCCACTGCACGTAACGCGGCGCACCGTTGGCTTGGATCCAGGCTTGCAGGCCCGGGTCGTTCATGTCGCGAACATATTCTTGCTCGCTCGATTCCGGGTAGCGGCCAGCGAGGATGTTCGTCGGGTCGGGATCCTGGTGGAACGCGAAGCCGATGCGCACGTTCGAGATCGGAATCGGCGAGCCACCGAGTGGCGCGTAGGTCGTTCCGAGTCCTTCGGCACCGTTGGTGGTGACCTTGAAGAACTTGGCGCGAACTTGCACGCGCTCGGCTTGTTGCGGAATCAGGCCGGCAGCAGCTTCGACGATCAGTTCGTCGGCCGTGTGGCTAAGGATGCGGTAGCCAGCGAGCACCGAGCCTGCTGAGTTCAGCAGTTCCGCTTGGTATTGCGTGTAGCGGTCGTTGTCGCCGAGTTGCGGCGTGGTGAGTGCGATGCGGTAGGCGGGGCCACCCAAGTAGGTCGCATTGGTGTCGATCGACGCGATGGTCGTCGGCGCCACTGCGGTCGGGTACTTGATGCGCACCGACTGGCCGACCACTTCGTAGTCGACGTAGCCTGCGACGACGTTCTGCACGTCCGTGCCTGCGAACTCGAAGACCGGGCCGACTTGGGCACCGTTATCGAGCAGCACACCACGCGGTAGGCCATCCGTGGCGGTCAGACCGCGACGTTGGCTAGAGCCGGTGTCGATCCACTTGGAGCGCACGCGCGACTTCGAGTTGAACGGAACCGGCATCAGGGTCGGCGCAGGGCGGATGTCGCCTTCGTTGTTGCCGATGTCCGTCGGGTTGCCGAAGTCGTCAACGTAGGTGCCCTGCGCATTCGGGAAGCCGCGCCAGCCGATCAGTTGACGCTTGGACGCACCAAGCAGGTCGTTCGTAGAACCAGGCAGGCGGAACTGGATGTTGTCATCCAGGCGCGTGTTGGTGCCGTCGGTCAGGTTTTCGCCGGGCGGAACCATCAGTTGCACGATGCCCATGCCGCCGAGGCCACCGAGCGGCTCGCCATCGTAGGACGTGCCAGCGAGCATCGCTTGGCCGGAGGCGCGGTACTTGCCCTGCACGTTGACGGAGCCGAAGCCACCCGTCTTGCAGACGCCGCCGTCGGCAGAGATCGCGAAGTTGTAGTCGTCGCCGGTGTAGGGGTGGGTCGCGGTCGCACTCGTCGACGGCGAGCCGTAGACGAACCGGCCGTTGGTGCCGACCGACGGGTCGCCGTGGGCTTCGATGATGATGCCCTTGGCGGACATCAGGATGACCATGCCGCCGGCACCGGCGCCACCGCCACCTGCTTCACCACACGCACCTACCTGCTCGCCGCCGCCACCTTGGCCGCCGTTGGCTTCGATCTTGCCGGTCTGCGTGATCGTGATCTCTTGCAGTGCCTTGACGATCAGCACGCCGGCACCGCCGCCGCCACCGCCACCACTGTAGTCATTCTTGGGGTCGGCGCCCGTCAGGGTGCAGTTCTGCGTCGGGGAGGTGTCACCACCGCCGCCACCGCCACCGCCACCAACTGGGATGCTCAGCTCACCCGTGATCCGCAGGTTGCGGTTGACGTCGATGGCGCTGCCCCAGAAGTTGTTGTCTTGGCGCGTGTCCGTGAAGAGCAGGTCGCCAGGCTCGCCACCGGCGAGGTAGCCGGAGCGGGTCGCGCTGCTGCCACTGCAGCCGGCGCCACCGTAACCAAGCACTTGTTGGAAGGACGTTTGGCCGACCGTGTTCGGGGAGATACCACCCGGGATCGTGCCGCGCCAGTTGAGGTCACCTTGCGTGGCCATCGTGCCGCCACCGCCACCGGAGCCACCACCCGAGCTGTTGTAGCCCGAGCCGATGTAGCAACCGCTGGTGCAGGCGAGGTAGCCACCACGGCCACCCTTACCTGCCGCTTGCATCGGGCCACGGCCCGAGCCACCGCGCAGGTCGCGCAAGGTTGCACTTGGAGTGCCGTCACCACCGTTGCCGCCGCCACAGACACCGACGCCGCCTGCCTTGGCGAAGTTGGCCGAGTTGAGCGTGTCGACGCGAGCGCCATCACCACCGCTGACCGTCAAGGTGCCGGACACGTTGAACGTGCCACTGCATAGCCAAACCATCGGGTTCGGGCCGGTGCCGCGAACGGTCACACCCTGTGGGATGGAGACGTTCTTGAAGTTGAAGACACCGCCAGCGACCGTGAAGGGCAGGCCCGTCTTCGGCACGATTTGCGTGAAGGACGTGTTGAGCACGACTTCATTGGCTTGCGGCTCGTATTCGAGGCTGGTCGAGTTGCCTTCGAAGGCGAAGCCAGCGCGAATGTAGCCTTGGCCGACTTGTGCTTGCGACTCGGGGAAGGAAGCACCGAAGTCGATGTTCGACGAGGCGCTGAAGTCTTCGGCAATTCCGTTCCACTGCTGCGCGTAGCTGCTATCGGTCTTGAACGTGCCGAAGATGCGCTGGAAGGCGGGGTTCGACAGGTTGTTCTCACCCGAGATGTCTTCGAGCGTTTGCTCGACGATCACGCGAACGGTCGCGTTGTTTGGCAATACGCCGGCCGGACGCAGCGCCAAGGTTGCGCCAGTCAGGTCGTTGCGCTCAATCTCGACGGTTGCCGGAATCCAAGTGTCGGGGCCGAGATCGGGATCGTCGTATTCGAGGTAGACGCGGCCGCGATTGCTGATGTCGCGGACGGTCGGGTCGATATTGAGCGACGTAGGAAGGTTGACGTCGTTCGGGTTCAGCGCCTGGTCAAAGTCGAGGCGAACCTCAAGCGGCGGGGCACCGAACAATCCGAGCGGGACACTCTCGAGCGACGTGGCTGTTGTTACTGCCAGCCCCGTGCGCGTTGGGCCGCCGGCCTTGGGATTGCGGAACAGTTGCGTTGGCTGGGTGCCATCACGCGTCGAGAACTGGAACGTCATCGGTTGCGACAGGGCGCGCCCCGACGTGTCGCGAAGAACCGTGTTGTTATTGGCTGCGCCTCCGACCAACTGCACCAAATACGAGCGGCCGGCCTTGAAGCCACCATTCGTGTATGCGTTGTTGCTGGCGAATCGCGGCACGAACTGCAGTCGGCGGCCCGGGGCGGTGTCGCCGGGACTGGTGCCAATTGAGAAGTTGCCGACGACCAGTTCGGAGACCGGAAGCCCCTGTTGATCCAGGGCCTGGAAGGTCATGGTCGACAAGGTCGCGGAGTCGATGTCGATCCGTGTGGTGAAGTCGATATTGACCGGATCGTTGAGGAAGATCGTTGCCCCGTTAACCGGGTCGGTCTTCAGCACGACGAAATCGCCAGTCGTGTTGGTACCGGCTCCGCCTACGGAGCCGCCGCTACTACCGCTACACGCGGCAAACGCGAGCAGGGAGAGAGCAAATGGAATGACGCCAATGGGGTTGGCGCGTGACAACGAGGCGGAATCAGATCGCTTCATGGGATGACCTAGGAAACCTTATCCTGGTTTGGCGCAGCGGGCGCCGAGCGCAGCGGGAGCCGCACGAGACTCGTGCGATACTGCGATTGGCGTGCCTAACCAGAAGTTGGTGGCAGACAAATTGTGACCTCCCACGCACAGCGGTCAAGGCACTGGGGTTAGGCTTTCTCAAGCGTTTTCATTCTTGCGCGTCCCCGCTCGTGGATTGGAGCGATTCCGCTCGTGGCATGGTGGCAAATGCCCTTGTCATTGCGCCTTACGCGTGTGGCTACGGAGCAGCGCTCGAGGCGGTATTTGTGGCGCAATACGCCTCGCGGCGCGTGATGCCGCGGGTGGCGCGTGCCATGACGGTGGCATGCTTGGCGGTGCGTCTCGGAATGAGGCGCGAGCGGCAGTCGGATTCGCCGCAGTTGGCATGTCTGAGCCCCGGGATTCGATGCCACGAAAAAGCTGAAATGACCTGACCCTGGCCGCCTCTGGAGGGCCGACCACCCAGCTGGTTCCTTGGGTGTTGGTGGGTAATCCGCGGCAACGTTCCTGAACAGATCACGCGGCAGTTGGTGTTGCGCGGGGCCCAAAACCGCTGTTGGTGACGCGGTTTGGTTCGACCAACACCCAAGTGATCAGTCCGTGGGCTGCGTCGGCTGTTTGGGCGGCGTGCGCTGAGGCAGCGGGAAGGCTCGCTGGGGCTTACCCAGCAGCGTCGCAGTCGTGGCGTTGGCGTCGAGCACCAGGGTCATCGCGATTTCGTCGCATGCGAGGAACTTCGGGCAGTGCATGCAATCGTTGAAGACCTTGTGCGGCAGCTGTTCGTGCTCGGCGATGGTGAACGACAACTTTTCAAAGAACCCCGGAACGTAAGTGAAGGCGAACAGGCGGGGGATCCCGAGTCGTTTCGCGTCGGCGATCAGCGCGTCGACGAGGGCGCGGCCGACGCCGTGACCCTGGAAGTCCGGATGCACCGCGAGCGAGCGCACCTCCGCGAGATCTGTCCACGTGATCGCGAGCGCACCGCAGCCGGCGAACACGCCGTCGACTTCGGCAATCAGGAAGTCGCGCAGGTTCTCGATGACCGACGCCGGCGAACGCGGCAGCATGATTTGCTGCACGGCCAGTTCGTTGACCAGGGTGAGGATGCGGTTGACATCCTCCGCAGTTGAGGTGCGCACCGATACGCGCGGGCTACTCGGCATCCGGTTGCTCCAACTCGATCTCGAGGTCTTCTTCGTCGGGGTCGAAGTCTTCGAACTCGTGGTAGCCCTCGGCCCATTCGGCGATCAGGATGCGCCAGCGTTCGACTTCAGCTCGCACTCGCACGGGCGCGGTGCCACCGATGACGTTGCGGCGGTCGAGCACTGCCTGTACCGATAGCGACTCGGCGAGGTCGCCGCTCAGTTGCGGCAACAGGGTCTTCTGCTCGGCGGCAGGCAATTCATGGAGCTCGACGCCGAGCTCAACGGCGCGATTCACGGCCGTGCCAGCGATACCGTGGGCGTCGCGGAACGGGACGCCTGCTTTGACCAGGAGATCCGCCAGGTCGGTGGCGTTGAGGTAGCCGCGGCCCGCTTCACGGGCGCAACGTTCGGTATCGAAGACGGCGTTTTCGATCGCCGTGGCGGCAACCAGAATGCTCTGATTGGTGGCTTCGAGCGCGGGCAGCAGCAGTTCCTTGTCGATCTGCAGGTCGCGGTTGTAGCCGAGCGGCAGTCCCTTCATCAGCGTCAGTAGGGACTGGAGCGCGCCTTGCACCTTGGCTGCCTTGCCGCGAATCAGCTCCATCGCGTCGGGATTGCGCTTCTGTGGCATCAGGCTTGAGCCAGTTGCGACGGCATCGCCAAAGCGCACGAAGCCGGTCTCGAAGGCCGCGAAGAACACGTAGTCCTCGGCGAGCCTCGACAGGTTCGTCATCGTCATCGAACAGGCGAAGGCGACTTCGCACAGGTGGTCGCGCGATGCGGTTGCGTCGAGGCTGTTGCGGGTCGGCCCGTGTTGGAACTCAAGCCGGGCCGCCAGCGCGTCGCGATCGACGTCGAAGGCCGTGCCGGCTAGTGCGCCACTGCCGAGCGGGCATTGGTCGAAGCGATTGTGCGCATCGATCAGGCGTTCGCGGTCGCGCGACAACGCTTCGACGTAGGCGAGGGCGTGGTGGCCGATCGTGATCGGTTGGGCTCGTTGCAAGTGGGTGTAACCCGGGATCGCATCGCCGGCATGAACCGCCGCCTTCTCGACCAGGGCCAGGCACAGGCCTTCGATCGATTCGACCAGGCAGCCGACCCATTCGCGCAGGTGCAACCGCATGTCGGTTGCGACCTGATCATTGCGGGAACGGCCGGTGTGGATGCGTTTGCCCAGGTCGCCGAGCTTGGCGACCAATTGCTGCTCGACAAAGCTGTGCACATCCTCGGCATCACTGTCCGTTGGGATGCCGTGCTCATGCCAATGCGCAGCGAGTCCTTCGATCACGGTCGCGATCTTGTCGAAGTCGTCGTCCGTGAGCACACCAGCCGAAACCAGTGCTTCACTCCACGCCAGGTTGGTGTCGAGGTCGGCGAACGCCAAGCTGATGTCGTGCTGCAGGCTGTCTTGATATTCCGCGAACTGGGGGTCGAGTTCGCCTTCGAAGCGCGCGCCCCACATCTTGCCGTTGTCGCTCACTGCACTGCTCCGTGCTTTTGTTCGGGCTTTTGTCCGGGTTTCTGTCCGGGCTTCCGTCCGTGTTTCATCTTCGCATCGGTGCCCTGGACCTGCGCCGCGACGGCTCCCGGCAAGCCATACAGCTTGACGAAGCCACGGCTGTCTGCCTGGTCAAATGAGGCGCTGTCGCCAAACGTCGCCAAGTCCTCGGAATAGAGGCTGTGCGGGGATTCGGCGGTGATCGCGATCGCCGTGCCCTTGTAGAGGCGCACGCAAACACTGCCAGTCACGTGCTTGGTTGCATCGAGGAACAGTGCGTCGAGGGCCGTGCGCATCGGGTGGAACCAGCGGCCGGTGTAGACCAGGTCGGTGTAGTCCGGCATCAGCTTCTCGCAGAGCCGCATGGTGTCGCGTTCCATCGTCAGTGCTCGCAAAGACCGCGCCGCTTCGAAGGCGATGGTGCCGCCGGGAGTTTCGTAGACGCCGCGCGACTTCATGCCGACCAGCCGGTTCTCGACAATGTCGATGCGACCGACTCCGTGGGCGCTACCGAGTTCGTTGAGGCGTTCGAGCAAAGCGACTGGCTCGAGTTCGACGCCATCGACCGAGGTCGGAACACCGGCGACGAAACCAACGGTGACGTCTTGCGGAGTGTCCGGAGCGAGCTTCGGATCGGTCGTCAGCATCCACACGTCGTCCGGCGGCGCGTTGGCCGGCGATTCGAGTTCGCCACCTTCGTGGCTGATGTGCCAGAGGTTGCGATCTCGCGAGTAGATCTTGGTCCGTGATGCGGTCACGGCAATGTTGTGCTTGTCGGCGTAGTCGAGCGCATCTTCGCGGCTGACGATGTCCCAGTCGCGCCATGGCGTGATCACTTCTAGGTCCGGCGCCAGCGTTTGGTAGCCCAGTTCGAAGCGCACCTGGTCGTTGCCCTTGCCGGTGCAACCGTGCGCGACGGCGTCGGCGCCAATCTCTCGTGCATACTCCACTTGGCCTTTGGCCAGGATCGGGCGCGCCATGCTGGTGCCGAGCAAGTAGCGCCCTTCGTAGACCGTCATCGCACGAATGCATGGCCAGACGTAGTCCGTCAGCCATTCGCTGCGCAAGTCGTCGACCCGACAGGACGCCGCACCGGACGCCGCGGCCTTTTCTTCGAGGCCGGCGAGTTCGCTTGCCCCTTGGCCGACGTCGCCACAGTAGGCGTGCACTTCGCAGTCGTAGCGCTCCTTGAGCCAGTGCACGATGATCGAAGTGTCGAGGCCGCCCGAATAGGCGAGCACGATCTTGCGTTTGCTAGTCATATAGTCAGTGTCCGATGTGCATGATTATGCGTCTTCATGCATGATTATGCGCGATCGTCTCGGTCGGTTCGATCGGCGTCAAGTGATTTAGGGGAGCCGCATGCCCGGCCCGGCATGTCCGCCGTCCGGCAGGCCCGCCGCCCGGCAGATCTGTCGCCCTGCAGCCAGGACGCACGGCCGGCGAACATGATTGTTAACGGATCAACAGGGCGAGCAGGGCCTTTTGCACGTGCAGTCGGTTCTCGGCGATGTCGTAGACGATGCTCTGCTTGCCATCCATCACTTCGGCGGTGACTTCGCCGCCGCGGTGTGCCGGCAGGCAGTGCATGAACACGGCGTCGGGTTTGGCGCGCGCCATCATCTCCGAGTTGACTTGGTATGGCGCGAACACGCCGTTGCGTTCTTCGATTTCATCTTCTTGCCCCATGCTTGCCCAGACATCGGTGTAGATGGCGTCGGCGCCATCAGCCGCCGCTTCGGGGTCGTTGAGGATGGAGATTTCAGCTCCCGTCTGCTGGGCGACGCGCATCGCTTCGTTGACCACGCGCGCGTTTGGTTCGTAGCCGTCAGGTGAGCACGCCCGGATGTGGGTGCCGAGCTTGGCGGCGGTGTGGATCAGCGAGTGGCAGGTGTTGTTGCCATCGCCGACATAGGTCAGCGTGCGGCCGGCGGGATTGCCCCAGCGCTCGCGCAAGGTCATGAAGTCGGCCAGTGCCTGGCATGGATGCACGAAGTCGGACAAGCCGTTGATGATCGGGATGTCGGCGTTGGTCTTCAGCTCTTCGAGCACCTTGTGCTTGAAGGTGCGCGCGACGATGCAGTCGACCCAGCGTTCGAGGTTGCGCGCCATGTCCTTGACGGATTCGCGCGAGCCCAGGCGGGCATCGCGGTGGTCCATGAAGACGCAGCTGCCACCGAGGTCCTGCATGCCGATGTCGAACGTGAAGCGGGTGCGCAGCGAGTCCTTTTCGAAGATCATCGCCAGGCGCTTTTGGCGCAGCACCTGGTTGTGCTCGTCGCGGCCCGCCTTGAGGGTGACCGCGGTTTGGAACACGTGTTCGATGTCTTCGCTCGTGAGATCTGACGTGCACAGCAGGTCGCTCACGGACAGCTCAGGGAGGGGAAGGGACGGGTGACTGGTCATGGCTAGGGTCGACGGGCCAGCAGGGGCTGGGAAGGCTGGGGATTCTTAGCGGATGGGAGGGAGGGACTCGAGGACCTTGCGCATTCGTTGCAGGCCATCTTCGACTTGGGCTTCGGTGACGACAAACGGCGGCACGATGCGCAGCACGTCGGATGCGGTGCAGTTCAGCAGCAGGCCGTCGCGATGCATAGCGAGTTGGGCGTCTGCCGCGGGGCGGTCGAGTCGCAGGCCGAGCATCAGGCCGCGGCCGCGCACTTCCGTGACGGCCGGTAGTTCACGTTGCAGTTGTTGCAAGCCAGCGAGCAGTTGCTTGCCGCGGGCAGCGACGTGGTCCAGCAGGCCGTTGTCGAGCTCATCGAGAAACACAGCTGCCGCGCGGCAAACCAGCGGGCCACCGCCGAACGTCGTGCCGTGCTCGCCCTTCGCGAGCGTGTTGGCGTATTTTTCGTTGGCGAGGCAAACACCCATCGGGAGCCCCGCGCCGATTGGCTTGGCCAGGGTCACTATATCCGGGGTCACGTCGTGGTGTTGTGCCGCCAAGAACGTGCCGGTGCGGCCGCAACCAGATTGGATCTCGTCGTGCACGAGCACGGTGTCGGTTTCTGTGCACAGCTCGCGCGCCGCTTGCAAGAACTCGCGCGACAGTTCGCCGATGCCACCCTCGCCCTGGATCGGTTCGACGAACAAGGCCGCTGGTCGTTGCTCGCGCAGGGTCGCGGCGAGGGCCCTGGTGTCGTTTGGAGTGACCCACGTCACGTCGAGCAGTGGTGCAAACGGAGCCCGGTACGAGCTGTTGTGGGTGAGTGACAACGCACCAAGGGATCGACCGTGGAACGCGCCTTCGAGGGCGACAAACGACGTGCGCCTGGGCGTGCCCTGCACGTGCATCGCCTTGCGCGCGATCTTCATGGCACACTCCACGGACTCGGTGCCCGAGTTGGTGAAGAAGGCAGCGGCCATGCCAGTGTGCGCGCACAAGCGAGTCGCAACCGATTCGGTGTATGGATGCCGGAACAGGTTGCTTATGTGCACGACCTTGCCGATCTGGTCTCGCAGCGCGGCGGTCATGCGTGCATGGCCATGGCCGAGCGCGTTGACGGCGATGCCGGCGAGGAAGTCGAGAAACTCTCGGCCGCCGGCGTCGCGCAGGATGGCGCCGTCGCCGTCGACGAACACCTCATCGCTGCGGGCGTAGGTCGGCATGACCCCGGGTTCGATGGTCGCGTTGGCGTGGCTAGCCATGCTGAAGCTCTCCGGGTGTCGACTTGTTGGCCGTCGCGAAAAACCTGGTGCCGGCGCCGTCACGCAGGCCGGCAAGCACGCAGTTGTCGGCAGCCGCTGGGGCAATCTTGACGATCGCGGTGGGGTTGGCGTGGGCTGCTAGTTGGGCCGATTCGAGCTTCGGTTGCATGCCGCCGGCGACCACTCCGGTGAGCACCAGGCGTTCGCAGTCGTTGTCCGTCAGCAGCGGCATCAAACGGCCTTCGCGATCGAGAACGCCGTCCACGTCGGTCAAGAACAGCAAAGCATCGCAGTCGAACTCGTGGCACAGCGGGCCCGCTGCGTGATCTGCGTTGATGTTGAAGAACGGTTCGTCGGTGGCTTCGGACTCGATGGCTTCGGAGCTGTCTGCCGGTGTGTTCGACGCTGCAGGCGCAGCGCTAGCCTCATGGGTGCCCGGGGCAACGGTGGCGATGACTGGCACGTGGCCACTCTTTAGCAGGGCTTCGACCAGCGTTCGATCGACCTTGTCGATGCTGCCGACGTAGCCGAGGTCGACGCCGCTGCGCACCAGTGGCTTCGCCGTGAAGGTCGAGCCATCGGCGCCCGTCAGTCCGACGGCCTTTACCCGGCAGGTGGCCAGCGTGTGCACCAGCGTGCGATTGACCTTGCCTCCGAGCACCATCAGCACGGCATCGGCCGTCGCCGCGTCGGTGATGCGCAGGCCTTCGTGGTAGCGGTCTTGCAGGCCGAGCGCCAAGGTCGTGGTGCGGATCTGGTTGCCACCGCCGTGCACGATCAGCACTTCGTGGCCTGCCTCTTGGGCCAAGCGAATCGATTCGCACAACTGCCGGCGTGGGCCAAGTTGCTCGAGTTGGGCGCCTCCGATCTTGATCAGGATTCTCACGTCAGTCCCTCAGATTCGTTGCGTCCTAGCATCACATTCATGTTTTGAAGGGCTTGGCCGCTGGCGCCCTTGACCAGGTTGTCGATGACGCTGGTGATGACGACCAGTGGGCCGCTGTCATGCACCGCGATGTGGCAGCGGTTGCTGTGCAAGACGTCGCGCAGTTCAGGTGAACCAACCGGGCAGACCTGCACGAACGGTTCGTGCTCGTATTGCTCCATCAGGCAGCTGCGCATCGTCTTGGCGCTCGTTCCGACCGTCGGGGTCACGTAGATCGTGCTCAGGATGCCCCGGAACGTTGGCAGGAGATGCGGCGTGAACACGATCGGTTGGCCGAGTTCTTGCGCAATCTCCGGTGCGTGGCGATGGCTGCCGATGCCATAGGCAAGGAAGTTCTCGTGCACGTTGCCGAAGTGCGTGCGTTCGCTGGGTTGCTTGCCGGCGCCGCTGACGCCACTCTTGCTGTCGGCAATCAGCGGTGCGGTTGCGTCGATCAAGTCGTTGCGCAACAGCGGCAACAACGGCAACAGGATCGAGGTCGGATAGCAGCCTGGGTTGGCGACCAGGGTCGCGCTCGCTACTTCCTTGCGGTAGTGCTCGGTCAAGCCGTAGACGGCCTGCTCAAGCAGTTCGGGAGCCGCGTGCACGTCGCCATAGGTGTTGGCGAACTGTTGCGGGTCACGCAACCGGAAGTCGGCAGACAGGTCGACGACCACCTTGCCGGCTGCCAGCGCCGCTTTGGCCAGCGCGCTTGCTTTGCCGTGCGGCGTGCACAAGAACACGCCGTCCACTTCCTCGAAGCGCGCCGGATCGAGCGGCAGGATATCGAGCGGTAGGATGTTGGACTGCGTTGGCCTGTTGCCAGTTGTAGATGCACCAGTTGTAGATGTCACCGTGGAGGGCGTGGCATCCCTCGAGCTCATCAGCAACTTCAGCTCAAGGCTCGGGTGCCTTGCCAGCAGTTTTTGCAGTTCTTGGCCGGTGTAGCCAGTGGCGCCGACGATCGCGACGGACTTCACGGTGCGCTCCGTTGGTTCTGGTTGGGTTGCAGCTTGCGCGCGAGGGATTTGGCTTTGCGGTCGCTGGCGCAGATGACCAAGACGGTGTCATCGCCTGCGATGGTGCCAATGACCTCGGGCAGGTCGCCGTTGTCGATTGCGAGACCGAGTGCTTGGGCGCCGCCGGGCGGCGTGCGCAAGACCAGTTGGTTCTGCGCCGGCGTCGCCGACAACACCCACTGATTGACCGTGTGCCAGAGGCTGTGGTGGTTGCTGGTCGCCTGCATGCTGCTCGGGAGTTCGTAGCCGTCCTTGCCCTTGACGACGCCAAGATCCCGCAGGTCGCGGGACAGCGTTGCCTGGTTGACCTCAATGCCAGCCTTCTCGAGGGCGTCGCTCAGTACTGCCTGGCTCTTGATCGAATGCTTCTCGATCAGTTGCAGGATCTGCTGACGGCGCTCGGTGCGGGGATCGGATGTCGTGCTTGGCTTGCTCATGCGGGATACATACTTATGCAGTGCAAGGCATAATTATGCATATGGCTCTGCAAAGCAACTGGCAGCTTGGCAAAACTCAGCTGCTGACCGCGTAGACGATTCGGCCACCCCACTCGTGCATCGCCAAACACGTGTCACGCAAGCCGTTCCAGTGGGGCACGAAGCTCGTCCAACTGGCGAAGACTTCGCCGCGAAATGCGGTTGGGGCTGCGATTGCCTCGATGCCAGCGGCCGCAAAGCAGTCCATGGCGCGCGGCATGTGCCACGCCGTGGTTACCAGCAGGACCTTCGTGATGCCCTGGCTTTTGAGTGCTTTGGCGCTGAATTGCGCATTCTGTCGGGTGTCGGCGGAGGACTCTTCGAGCCACGTCACCTTGGCCGAGAACTCCTGCTCCGCCGAGAGTTGCATCATGCGCGCCAGCGATGGGGTGTGACTTGCGGGCTTGCCGCCGCTGACCAACAGTGGCAGGGAGTAGCGGCGTTGCAGGGCGACTCCGTAGCGCAGTCGTTGCAGGGTCATTGGTCCGATGACGGGGCCGCCATACTCGCTGCCGATGCGGTCGGCGCCGGCGCTGAGCACGACGATTGCTTGCGCGTCGGGCTTTGCTGCGTTGGCAGCAAGTGCTGGATAGCTCTGTAGCGAGTGCAGCAGCATGCCGCCAACACAGGGGGTCGCGGCCAGCCATAGCCAGACCAGGGCGAGAACTTGCAGCGTTCTGCCAAGCTTCTTGCGCCAGCGCAACAGCGCGGTGCCTAGCAAGAACAGGACGAGTACCGACGCTGGCGGTAGAACCAGCGTCTCAAACAAGCGGCGGAGCATGCCGGCAGCATACGAACTGCGGGCGCCTTGGCCGTAGGGCTCGCAAGCCGAACGGCCAAGGAATCGGCTGGCTACTGCTTGCCGCCGTGCTCGCTGTGGGCTTTCGCCTTCTTGCCACCATGCTCGCCATGGCCTTCCAGCTTCGTGGCCTTCATCTTCTTCGGCATGACCTTGAGGGCGCTGGTCAGCGTGTGCGGGCCCCAGGCGAGCGTGAACGTGCCCGTCATCGGGTCGTCCTTGTTGGCGGCGAGCGTCATCGTCATCTTCGCGACGCTTTCCTTGGCGACGTTCTTGTTGAGCTTGAACGGCACGACGACGTCGGCCTTCCAGGTCCACGGCACGAAGGGCATGGCACCCTTCTTCATGGCCTTGGTCGCGTCCATCAGGGCGAGGGCGAACTTGCCGTCCTTGCTGCAATGCAGGCCGACCACGTAGCTACCGGCAGGCACCGTGACGCCGCCGATCGCAACCGGGATGCTGGTCATGAAGGTCGTCCACAGGTCCTTGCCGAGACGGTGGGTCTTGCCCTTGAGCGAGTCCAGCTTGCTGGTGTAGTCGTCATGCCATTCGGGCTGACCGTGCGTCACGGTGATGCCGGCCATCAGGTCGGCGCCGAACAGCACCAGCGTGCTGTTGGCGCGCATGCCGGTGCCGCCGAAGACTTGGACTTGTGCGGTGGCGGGGAGGGAGAGGCAGATGGCCGCGAGGGCGGCGGAGAGGATGGGGAGGCGCATAGTCGTAATCGTGCTGTTTTGAGGTGGCGACTCGATGGAGTCGTGCGCCGTACGGTACGGCGGGGCGCTCTCTACGCAAGACATGGGATTCCGAGCCATGGATTTCGCAGGCCT
>CAXBFC010000186.1:0-14578 GCA_963974725.1 uncultured bacterium
CTCTGGTTGGCAAGATCCCGCTTCAGCACCTTGACCAGCTCTGGCGGCAGCGAGCCGGTATGGCTGTGGATCTCCGCCGCGGCCGTGGCGTAATCGCACTCGCGGATCTCGTGGCCGCCGAACACCAGTTTGTCGAGCGGCCGCCAAGGGATGCCCGCGGCAACGTCGGTTTCGGTGGTCAGACCTTGGCTCTGCGCCAGGCCTTTAGCGATGGCGCGCGCGCCCACGACCAGGGTGGTCGCCAGGCCGCCATAGGCGCCGAATAGCCAGACGCCCAGGCGTCGACTCTTAACTTGTGCGGGTTTCGTGGCCAATGGAGGGCGAAGGAGGATACCGAAACGGCTGTCGGTTGCAGAGGTTCGGTCGATTCTTCCTGCGGGAACTGATTTGTGGGGGTGGCTTCGGGCCTCGTCAATGCCGCGGCGAAGGTCGCCGTGGGCGTTTGCCTGGCAGGCCTGCGGTTTGCTTGAGGCTGCGATTTGGGCCTGCGGCTTGGACCAGTAGTGCGATTGGCACCGGCGCGGGACCGCCCCGTCGCATTGAGGACTTGGCGCAGGCCAGCACTGGGCTGGGTTTGATTCGTGGTCTCGGCGGCACGTCAGGACTGCAACTGCAGGGAAATCAGACGTATGCTCCGCGCCATGATGAAGTTGATTTCCCTGTCTCTCCTCCTCCTATCCCTGTGCGCCGCCGGTTGCTCCGCCGATGTCAGTGACAAGCCCACGGAGCCAGCGAACATCGAGCCAGCCAAGAACGCTGGCTCGGCCGACAACGTCGTGCCGGCCACAGGTGGCATGCCCGCAAGCAGTGATGCCGCGGCCAAGCCCTTCGGCCCGCAGACCAAGGAAGTCGCAGTGCGTGAGGCCAAATGCGGCTGCTCGATCGAAGGCGTTGGCCACTGCGGCAACTACGTCATGGTCGAAGGCAAGTATGTGCCGTTGATCCACCCGTCGCTCGGCAAGATGGAGTTCTGCAAGCACAAGGCTGCGGGCGTCAAGATCAAGGTCGCCGGCTTGATGAAGGACGGCAACTACGTCGCCGAGCAGTGGAAAGTCGCGAAGTAGAAGTGCTGCCTGCTAGCGGCCGTTCCGGTTCTCGACCCATGGCGCCGGCTGCGAACCGGCCCAGCGGGTAAGCCCAGCGGACCAGCGCGCGCCTCAGCTGGTTCGTTAGGTCGAGTGGTGTGCAGCTGCAGCGCGTCGCTCCGTCGTGCAGCGAATTGCGAATTGGCCAGTGCGGCGAATTAGCCGCGCAGCGAATTGGCCCGCGCAGCGAATTAGGCCGCGCAGCGAATTAGGCCGCGCAGCGAATTGGCCCGCTGCCCACAGTCGAACGTGGACAAGCCCCGGCGCAGCTGTCATAACGCAAAACGTGAAGCGCTCTTCGCTGTGGCTCCTGCCTTTGCTGTTGGCGGTGATGGTTGGTGGATCGTTCTATTCCGACCGACAGGCTGCGAAGGGGGATCGCGAACTCAACGTCTATGTGACGGGGGGGCAGCGAATGGCCGCGGGCGAACAGATCTATCGCCGCGGGCTCGATGCCAAGCCCTTCACCTACCCGCCGTTTGCAGCGGTGCCGTTTGTGCCGTTTGCGAAGCTGCCGGTGTCTTGGCATCCCTCGGCTTGGTTCGTCGTCAACTTCCTGATCTTGGTTGCCATGATCCGCTGGCTGCATCGCTATGCCAGTGGTGAAGAAACTGGTCGATCGCCGCCGAAGCTGTGGTTGTTCTGGGTGCTGACGGCGGTGTTTGGCGGCCGGCATGTGGTGTCGGTATTTACCAACCAAAGCCACGACCTGACGATCGCCGGACTGGTCATGCTGACTGCGGTGTCGTGGTGTGGCCACAAGCGCATCTCCGGCATGTGGGCCGGAATCTGGGCGGGGCTCGGCGCCGCGACCAAGGCGACGCCGTTGATCTTCTTGGGGCTGTTCGGGCTGCGCCTGCACTGGCTCGGTGTGCTTGCGATTCTGCTTACGACGGTCGGCGCGACCTTGTTGCCGGACTATGTGTTTCCTCGTGCGGATGGCGTCCCTTGGTGGCGTTCGTGGTACGACGTCAATCTGGCCGGGCTCAAGCTGGGTGGCACTGCCGATGCGGCCGGTGCATGGAACTCACATAGCGTGCTCAACCAGGGGCTCAGCGGCGCGATGCGGCGCTTGTTCACGGCGGTTGAGGTGCCGGACGGCAACTTTGTCGTTGGCGACAAGGGCCACGTATTGTTGTTCGAGATGTCGGCAACGATGACCAAAGTCGCGACTCTGGTGATGTTCGGATTCGTGCTCGGCGTGATTTCGATGTGCGTCTTGTTCGCCAAGCGAGCCGTTCGCGCGGCTGGTGACGGCATGGCGGCTATGCAGCGCACGCTGGGGCTTGGGGAAGTCGGAGCGTTTGCGTGCGGCATGGTGTTGCTATCGCCGCAGAGCAGCAAAGCCCATTTCTGCATCTGGCTGTTCCCGGTCGCGTTCGTCGTCAACTACTTGGTGCGCACTCGCCGCGACGCGACCGCCATCCTGTTGTTTGCCGTGGCGTTGGCGCTCGGCATGCTGTCGAAGGGCATGCTCGGCAGGTCGATGGCCAACGTCGTACTTGCATACGGCAGTGTTGCTTGGAGCACCCTTTTCTTGTTGTTGGCGACCGCGCGCTGCCTGCAGGTAGCCGCCCGCTCCAAGCACGACTAGCCTACTGGTGGCCTGGCTGGTGGTGGGCCTGACTGTTGGTGTGCCCTGGCTGTTGGTGGCGACCGCATCCGTCGAGCAAGCCTGAGCAACTCAAAGATCCGTTCGCAGGTTATTGGTTCTTGGCGCGGTCGAGTGCGGCTTGCAGCAGAGCCCGGTAGTTGCTTGGGGCGACCACTTCGCGGCGTTGTCGCGGTCGCAGACCCAGTTCGAACCACTCGATGGCCTTGTCCTTGTCGCCATTCGCCAGCATGACCTCGCCACGGATCAGGCTGGTCCAGGGGCCGCGATGTGGTGGATTCAGATCCGGGTTGCGGCGCTCGAAGTCGTCGAGGCGTGTCTTGGCGAGTTCGTAGTTGTGCAGCGTCTTGGGTGTCTCGGGACTGCATCGCAGCCACGCGTCTTCGAGCAGCGCCTGCACGTACCACGACTTGTCATCAGCGGTTGCCGCCAGCGCATGGCCGAGTCGTTGTGCGGCTTCGGCGTATTGTTGTTGGCGCGAACGACCGATCGCCGCCAGGCTCGCCGCCTCGTGTGTGTCGTTGCCGATCGCTTGCCAGCGTTCGGCGGTTCGAGTCAGGTTGTAGTAGTCACGCGTGCGAATCAGGGCGCGGGTTGCCAGCCGCGAGTATTGGTCGATACTCGATCGCACCGCGGTGATGTCGGCAGCCAACTTGGCTGCGTCGATGATCTTGTTGGCGTAGAACAGCTGGAAGAAGCGCGGCACTCGGATGCGGTGCCGGTCCGGATACAGATCGGTGTAGCGCTGCCAGATGGGTTCGCTTTGCTCCGTCGAGCGACTGTTGAAGTCGAACCTGGCAGCGAATTGGTAGGCCCGTTCCAGCGCCGCTGGCGAGGGAGCAGGTAGGTCGGCGATCTTCTTGATCAGCGGCTTGAGGAGTTCCGGATCGATTGCTTCCGTGGCGCTGAGCTCCATCATCAGGTCGTGGCTCCGCTTTGCCAATTCGAGGCGTTGCTGCGCCGCATCCTTGTCGCCTTTCGCGGCGAGAATCCTCAGCACCAGCGATTCTGGAATCGGCGGTGTGGCTTTGGCTTGCTCGGCCATCTTGAGCACTGCCAGGGCCGCTTCGGGGTTGCCTCCGCGGATTTCGGCGCCGGCCATCAGTTCGTAGCCGCGCGAATGTTGCGGCATCGCAGCGATGATCTCGTCGGCCAGTTTCTTGGCCTGTCCCGAATCGGTTGGCTCGATGGCCAGCGGGCCCCACGCCAAGGCGACCGGGTCATCGGGCCAGCGTTGACGCATCGTGCGCATGCTGGACCGGTAGCGCTCGAGGTCCTGTGAGCGTACTGCGAACCAGCCGATCAAGCCGAGCAGCAGTGGATCTTGGGGCGCGCCCAGCGAGGCGTCTTCGAGGAACGTTTGCGCGAGCTTGGCACTCGTTTCGAGGTGGTCGTCTCGGGCCCGGAAGACTTGGTCCAGCGCGACCAGGTAGCGATCACCAACCACGTCGCTCCTGCGAAGCGCCTCGATCTCATGCTCATTGAAGAACGACCGACGCTCGGTCACCTTCTTGGCAAACAGATCCATGCCGAGGCTCGGCCGATCGGGGTTTGCGTGCTTTGCAATTGCGTCGGTCGCTTGCTGCCAGCCTTCTTCGTTGGCCAGCGAAAGGATGCATGCGATGGCCGAGTCCGTGGACCCAAATTGCACCGCTTGCTCGAGCGCTTCGATCGCGGCATCTGTTTGCAGGTCGTTGATCAGCCAGCGTTGGAAGCTTTCTTGCTTGAGGCGGTTGGCGTGGATGCGCGCCGAGTTGGCGTCCGCTGCAACCAGGCTCGGCCACTGCACTGCAAGGTAGATGCCAAGTCCCGTGATCAGCGGTAGCACGATCGCCAGTGTGCCCGCGAGTCCGGCCTTCCATGGTTCGTTACGCGCCCATCGCCGCATCCGCTGAATGGGGCGCAACGGTCGCGCCGCGACGGGGCGGTGATCCAGAAAGGCGTCGAGATCGTCGGCCAACTCCGCGGCCGTGGCGTAGCGGTTCTCGGGCTCTGGCGCGATAGCCTTGTGAACGATGTTCTCCAGGTCGGGCGAGACTTGCGTCTTCTGCGACAACGGCGGCATGTCGCCGTTTTCGATGCGTTTGACGATGCTGGGTAGGTCCATGCCCTGCAGCGGCTGGGTCCGAGCGAGCGCTTCGTAAAGCGTGACGCCGAGGCTGTAAACGTCAGTGCGCGCGCCGATCTGTTGGTCGTCGCGGCGCAGTTGTTCGGGGGCGGCGTAGACCGGTGTGCCCGCGAAGGTGCGAGTTTGGTCGAGTTCTAGTGAAATGTCGCGCGTCACTCCGAAGTCGGCGAGCAGTGGCGTGCCGTCGCGTCGCACCAACACGTTCGATGGTTTGATGTCGAGGTGCAGCAGGTTGTTGTCGTGAACCGTTTGGGTCGCACGTGCGATGTCGCGAATCAGTCGCGCGAAGTGTCGCTCGGCACTTGGCTCGAAGTTCTCATCTTCGTCGGTCGGTGTGCCAAGCGCTGTTCGCAACAAGACCATGTCGTCGGCATGGGGCTCTGGCGGCAAGGCGCGCAACAAACTGGTCAGGGTGCGGCCATCGACCCATTCCATCGCGATGGCGAACGTGTCGTCGACATCGATGATGTCGTGGATGACGACGATGTTTGGATGCGATAGACGTGCCATCGCATGTGCTTCCTGTACGAGCATGCGGCGCGCGCGGTCACCGCCGCCTAACCACCGCGGCGCGATCTTGATCGCGACATGTCGACCGAGGTTGTCCTGGCGCGCCAGGTAGACCGTGCTCATGCCGCCTTGACCGATCTCACCGAGCATCGTGTAGCCCCGGATCTTCGGCCCGATTTGCGTTTTCGACGGCTGCGCGTGCGACAGGTCTTCGAGCAGTTGCGGAAGTTGCTCACGCAGCGAAGGGTCATCGAGCTCTTGCGAAGACAAGACGATCGTCTTGCCGTTGGCGAGGTCTTCGTTGAGTCTGGCGCGGACTTGAGACGGGGATTGGGTGCTCTCCATAACGGGCGAGTCGTGAGAGGGTCGGGACCTTCGGCAGCATAGCCGCGAGTTCGCCCCGACTCTCACGTCGCAATCAGGTCTTGAGCGGCGATTCTTCGGCGCGGCGTGGTTCGTTGCGCCGGACTCTCCGGAAATCGGTGAGTTGCCGCCTGCCAGTGCGCTCAACCCGTTTCTAGGTCGCTGGTGCGGCGCCGAGGATCAGCAACACAACGCCGACGTAGCACACGCCGGAGAGCACCAGCGGGAAGTCACGGAACAGCAGCTTCGCTGGGTCCCCGCCTTCACTCTTGCTGTAGACGAGAAACAGGTAGCGGAAGACGCCGTAGCAAACGAACGGCACCGTCAGCATCAATTGCTCGGTGCCGTGGCGGTCGACGGTTTCGGGGCTCACCGTGTAGAGCGCGTAGCTCAGGATGCTGAGTGCCGCGAGTGGGCCGATCAGCATGTTCAAGAACGACAGCGTGTAGTCGGACATCGTCTTGCGCGTTTGCCCAGTAGCCTCGGTCTGTCGGCCGACTTCTTCGTAGCGCTTGCAGAACGCGAGGAAGAGCGCGAAGAAGAACGTGCATAGCTGCAGCCACTTCGAGGCTTCGACGCCGATCGCAGCGGCGCCCGCCATGACGCGAAGTTGGAAGCCGATCGCGATGCACATGCAGTCGACGATCACCAGGCGCTTCAAGTAGAAGCTGTAGGCGACGTTGAGCGCGAGATACGACCCTGGCCAGATCAGGAACGAGAGGTGCGAGACCGGCACCAGGTAGGCCAGTCCGACACATATCGACAATGTGACCAGCAGTTCGATCCATGCTGCTTGCACCGGTAGGCGACCGGACGCGATCGGGCGGTGCTTCTTCTTGGGATGCAGCGCATCTTCGTGGCGATCGAGGATGTCGTTGAGTAGGTAGATCGAACTCGCCGCGAAGCAGAAGGAGCCGAACGCTGGCAACGCCGCCAACCAACCTGACAGCAAGAAGGCCTGGTCGGTGAAGAACAGCGGAACGAGAACCAGCAGGTTCTTGACCCACTGGTGCGGGCGGAGGGCTTGGAGGAACGCGGGCATGGCGATTCAGAGGATCATCAGTGCAGGAGCTATTGATGCAAGCGTATCGGCAACGTTTCGTCTGCTACGCCGCGCCGCTATCGTGCTGGCCATACTCATGGTGAACTCGCGAGGTTTGGACGGCATTTTCAGGCCACGATCGGTGGCGGTTGTGGGCGCTAGCAGGCGAGCAGGCTCTATCGGTCGCCAAGTGGTGGCGAACTTGATCGCCGGTGGCTTTCAAGGACCGGTGTATCCGGTCAATCCCAAGGCCGAGGTTGTGCTGTCCATCCCCGCCTACCGATCCGTTCGGGCGATCAAGGCTCCCGTCGACCTTTGCGTATTGGTGGTGCCTCCGGATGTCGTGCTGAAGGTTGCGGAGGAATGCGGCAAGAAAGGTGTCAAGGGGCTGGTTGTGATCACCGCAGGATTCCGCGAAATCGGGGGCGCCGGGGCCGACCGTGAGGACCACTTGCAGAAGATCGGCAAGCGCTACGGCATGCGGATCGTCGGCCCTAATTGCATGGGGGTGATCAATACCGAGGCCGCGTATGCGTGCAACGCGAGCTTTTCGGCAACCCCGCCGCCGGCGGGCAGTGTCGCGATGGTTTCGCAATCTGGCGCGCTCGGTGAAGCGATTCTGGCCGATGCCGCCCAGGCTGGGCTTGGCGTTGCGATGTTCGCGTCCGTCGGCAATCGCGTCGATGTCACGGCGGCGGACCTGGTCCGGTATTGGGGTGACGACGATCAGGTCAAGATCATCCTGCTCTACCTTGAGACGGTAGGTGAGCCGCAGGAGTTCTTGCAGATCGCGCGCGAAGTGGCGCGAAAGAAACCAATCATCGCCGTCAAATCGGGGCGCAGCGACGCCGGCGCGGTGGCTGCGAGTTCGCATACCGGTTCGATTGCGGGCGCGGATATCGCCGCCGACACACTGTTGCAGCAATGCGGCGTGCTGCGGGTCGACAATTTCCGCGACATGTTTTCGCTGGCAGAAGCACTGCTGTGCCAGCCGACGCCCAAGGGCACGAGCATGGCAATCGTCACCAACGCCGGTGGCCCGGGAATCTTGGCTACGGACGCGATCGACGGTCTTGGCATGCAAATGAAACCGATGACCGCGGCTACGCAGAAGCGCCTGCGCAAGGTGCTGCCGGCGGAGGCGAGCGTGCACAATCCCGTCGACCTGATCGCCTCGGCCGATGCGAAACGCTACCAGGATGCGCTGCGCATCGTGGCCCGGGATCGCGCTGTAGACGGCCTCGTGGTGCTGTTTGTGTCGCCAATCATGATCGATGCCGCGGCGGTCGCGCAGGCGATCGTCGATGAGACCCGGGGGCTCAGCAAGCCGGTCTTGGCGTGCGTCATGGGCCGGCAGCGAAGCGATGAGGCGCACCAGATTCTGCGCGCCGCGGGGATCCCGGTATTCCGCTACCCGGAGGACGCGGCGACCACGTTGCAGCTGATGTGTCGCCGTTCGCGGTGGTTGGCTAGGGCGCCGGCGAAGTTGCCGGCCTTCCGAGTCAAAAAGGCCGTGGTTTCGAAGTTGCTGGCCACTGTCCGTAGGGAATGGTTGCCAGCGGCGACGACGGAAGCGATCCTGCAGGCATATGGCATCCCCTTCGCTCCCAGTCGACGCATCGCCAATCCTGGCGATGCGGTCGCCGCGGCCCACGAACTCGGCTACCCAGTAGTGCTCAAGGCCGAGGCAGACGGTTTGCTGCACAAGAGTGAGCACCGTGGGGTGCGCACGGGGCTGCGTTCTGGTGACGAAGTGTTCGCAGCGGCCAAGGATCTGTCGCGGCGTCTTGGCGAGAAGTTTGGCAAGCTCACCCTTCAGGTCCAGGCGCATGCGGAAGGCCACCGTGAGGTGCTGCTCGGCATGACGCGCGATCCACGCTACGGACCGTTGTTTGCCGCGGGTCTCGGTGGCGTGCAGGTCGAATTGATGCGCGATGTCGCGGTTCGGGTCGGCCCGATCGATGGTCGTGATCCCGAAGAGATGTTGGGCGGCCTCAAGGGTGCGGCGTTGCTCGGGCCGTTCCGGGGGGCTCCAGCGGCGGATCTGCACGCCGCGTATGATGCGTTGTGGCGGCTGCAGCGGTTGGTCACGGACTTCCCGCAGATTGCGGAAGTCGAAGTCAATCCGTTCATCTTGGCCAAGAAGGGCGCGGCAAGCGTCGCAGTCGATGGTCGCATGCGCGTGGAGATCTCATGACAGACGGTGCGCTCCGGTTCTCGTTGGTGATCCCGATCTACAACGAAGAAGAGACCGTCGCGAGCATGCTCGCGGAGGTCGAGGAAGTGCTCGTGCCGCATGGACCATTCGAGGCGCTGCTCGTCGATGATGGCAGCAAGGACACCAGTGTCGCCAAGATGCGCGCATTCAAAAAGGAGCGCGGCGCGGACTGGCTGCGCATCGTATCGCTCGTCAAGAACAGCGGGCAAAGTGCTGCGGTGATGGCCGGCGTCGAGCAGGCTCGTGGGCCGATCATCGCGACGCTTGATGGCGACATGCAAAATGATCCGCGCGACATTCCTTCGATGCTCGAACGCGTCGAAAGTGGTGAATGCGATGCTGTGGTGGGGGTTCGCGCCAAACGTCAAGACACCTTTACGCGGCGCATGTCGTCGCGGGTCGGCAACGGCGTGCGCAACTTCTTGACCGGCGACAGGGTCAAGGATGCTGCCTGCGGCATCAAAGTGATCCGTCGCCGGTTCTTCATGCGGGCGCCACGTTTTGTTGGCATGCACCGCTTCATGGCGACGCTGGTTCGCTACCTCGGTGGCAAGGTCATCGAGCAAGACGTGAACCACCGCCAACGCTACGCCGGGACCGCCAAATACGGCATCGGCAATCGCATGTGGAAGGGGTTGCGCGACTGCTTCGCGATGCGCTGGGTGCGTGCCAGGTTGTTGCTGCACGAAGTGCGAGAGGAGTTCTGATGCTCGCCTTGGTTGTCGATGCGGCTGTTCTCGATGGCGCCGCGGCGGAGACCGGAATTGGGTCGACACCGTGGTATTGGTGGGTGATTGGCTTCGGTGGCCAGTTGGTGTTCGCGTCGCGCTTCTGGGTGCAATGGCTCGCCAGCGAGAGAGCCAAGAAGAGCGTGATGCCCATCTCTTTTTGGTGGCTGAGCATCAGTGGCGGCTTGTTGAGTCTGTGCTACGCGATCTACCGCGAGGACCCGGTTTTCATCATGGGCCAGGTGACTGGAAGCGTGATCTATGCGCGCAACCTGATGCTGATTCGTGAATCAAGACGCCGTGAGGCTACCGCGTGATCATGCAGATTCATTGGGCTGATGCGGCTACTCCCATTGAGGTGATCGCATGTTGATGCGAGCGTTCGTGCTGTTGCTTGCGACGTTGCTCGTCTTGTTGCCGACTTGGTTGCGTGGCGACTGGGACGGCACCGAAGGTCGACGTGTGCAGATCGCGCTTGAGATGCTGCACGGCGACAATTGGATGATCCCGATGCTCGGCGGCGAGCCGACTTGGGCCAAGCCACCCCTGCACTACTGGTTGTTGATGCTGTGCACCAAGTGCTTTGGCGTTGACTACATGATGTTGCGGCTACCGGCTGTTTTGGCGGTGTTTGCATCGTCGCTGCTAGCCAGCGAGATTCTGCGCAGCCGGTTTGGGGCTACCGCAGGGTGGATGGTCGCGTTCGGCATCATTTGTTCGCCACTCGTCGTGTTCGTGTGGCCGACCGCCGAAATCGACCCGTTGTTCGCGAGTTTGACCGGCATGTCGATTTGGCTGCTGGCTGCAGGTTCCGCCCACCAGCGCAAGATGATGGTGTTGGCGAGCGGCTTGCTAGCTGGCCTGGCATTCTTGCAGAAAGGCCCGCCGTTCTTCCTGTTCGCGTTCGGCGCCTACCTGGTTTGGTTTCGGCATCGTCGCTTGCGGTTGGCGTTCTGGCACTTCGTGCCAATGGCGCTCGTGATTGCGGCCTACTTTGCCCCGCTGTGGCTGTCGTATGTCGATCCGGCTGGAATGCTGAAGGTCGTCAACGAGGAGTCCGTCGGCCGCATCAAGTTCTTCGAGTGGAAGCACGTGCGCGAGACGCCGTTCTTCTGGTTGCGCGCGATCATGGTGTTGCTGCCGTTCGGCTTTTGGTGCTTCTGGGAGTGGCGTGGTGCCCGTGACGTCCGCATGAGCGCGAACGATCTGACGCTGCGAATGTGCAGCGGTGGCGCTGTGCTCGCGGTGGTGTTGTTCACTCTCTTTCCGGGGCGGCCGACCCGCTATCTGTTGCCGAACGTGATGTTGTTCACGTTTGCGGTTGCACCGGCGGTTGCGCACTTCTTCCGTCATCGTGGCACGGTCCCGGTTTTTGCACGCGGGGTGCTGTGGTTCTTTGGCTTCTTCGGAACCGTTGCGCTGATGGTGATTCCGTTCGTGCCACGCGCCGGTGACGCATCCGTCGGTCTGGCGCTGGTGGCTGCGTTGCTGCCATTGGTTGTGCGCACACCGCGCCAGGTTGTGTTGGCAAGTTTGATCGTACCGGTGCTTGCATCGTGGACGGTTGGCCTCGAGCGCAGCCTTCGATGGGCGGAGAGCAAGCGGGCTACAGTCGCTTCCGGCGAGCTCCTGCGGCGAGAGCTTGATGCTCTTGCGGCGTCCGAGGATCTTGGTTCGTACGGACATCTCGACTCGGCGGTACTGCTTGCGAGCGGCCTGTGGCCCGAAGGGGACGAGATGCGTCGCCGCCTTCCAGATACTCGGTGGGTGCTGCACGAAGACACCAACCTGCGGCGTATTCAGTCCGCGCAGCACGTGGTTCGCTGGCGCCTGCAATTCCCATTCAAGACGTTCGTGCTCAGAGAACGCGTGCCGACTCCTAAGTGAAGTCCATCCTGCTGGTCCGGTTGTCGGCGATGGGGGACCTGGTGCAGTCGCTGGGTGCTGTCGCATCGCTGCGTCAGGTTCACCCCGATTGGCGGGTGACGGTGGTCACGCAACGCGAGTGGGTGCCTCTGCTCGAAGGCGTCGAAGGAATCGACCGCGTCGTGCCATTCCATCGCCGCGGTGGCTTGCCGGCATTGTGGGCCTTGCGGCGCGAGTTGCGGCGTGAGCCATACGACGTCGCGCTCGACCTGCAGGGCAATTGGAAGAGTGCCATGGTGACCAGGTTGTCCGGCGCGCGCGACCGCATTGGCATGGCGGGCGCGTGGCGCCAAGAGCCGCGCAGTGCCTGGCTGTTGCGGCGCACGATTGCCTGCGACGCGACGCCGCATCCCGCGCGCGCCGCTTGGGAATTGGTCAAGCAGGCTGCCCCGGACGCGCCGTTCTGCCATCCAGCGTTGCTCGCCACGGAGGCCGAACTGCTCGATGAGCGCGCTGTCTTGACCGAACTTGGCATCGATGTGGATCGAGCGTTCCACGTCGTGGTCGTCACCGAAACGTCGGATCCGCGAGCCTTGCGGCCATCTGCCGTGCGCGAGTTGACTCGCGATGGCATGCCGACCGTGTTGCTGCTGGGGCCTGGCGAGGCGGGCGTGCCGACTCCGCAAGGCATGGTCGTTCGCCATGGCCGCGGCGATGTTCGGCGCATGATTGCGCTCGGCAAGTTGGTCTCGACTGCTGGCGGTGAAGTTCTCGGCCCCGATCAGGGAGCGACGCATGTGTTGTTGGCGAGCGGCGCTCCGGGCCGCGTATTCTTCGGCAGCCAGGATCCACACCGCACCGCTCCCGTGACCGCCCAGGCGATGGTTAGAACCGGCGAGCTCGCCTGTCGGCCCTGCCGCAACCGTCGCTGCAACAACCCAGAAGGCGTGCTTTGCATGGAGTTTGACGCGGCCACCTTGACCCCCGTGCGCTCGATGTTGCCGCCCGCTGGCGCCACTGGCGCGGGCCCCTGGCAGGCAGCCGATCTCGCCTGAGCCTTGTTCGCAGCTCGCGCACGTGCTTCGCTCGCGGCATGTCGCTGCCAGAACCCGCACCGCTTGATCGCGCCGTCCTCGATACCTTTCCGAACCCCGAAACGGGGCGCGACTACGAGATTGAGTTCGAGTGCCCCGAGTTTACCTGCGTCTGCCCCAAGACTGGCCAGCCAGACTTCGCCACGATCCTGATCGAATACGTTCCGGACGAGAAGTGCGTCGAGCTGAAGAGTCTCAAGCTCTACCTGTGGAGCTTCCGCAACGTCGGCGCCTTCCACGAGAAGGTGACCAACGACATCTTTTCGGACCTGATGCGGCTGCTGCGTCCGCGCCGTCTCACTGTTCGAGGTGAGTTCAAGGTTCGCGGCGGGATCACGACCTCGGTCAGCTGCCACCATCCGGACTGACGGGCGGCGTCTCCCGACGACCCTTGTCCGCGCGCGGCCTGGGGCTAGAACGGAGTCGTGAAGACCCGCACCCGGTGGTTTCGGCGGCTTTTGTGGCTCACGGGCTTTGGCTGCCTGTGGCTGAACGTTCTCGATGATCCGCCATTGCGCACCGGTGCGTATGTGCAGGACGTCAGTGATGTTGCGGCGACGGTGTCGAAGATTACCGGCGAATCCAAGCAGCTGCACCTGACCGTGATGGATGGCGCTGGGGAAGTCGTTGCCAGCGTCCATAGTGCTACCCAGCGCCGGCATGCCTTGCGGGTCGACGGCCTCCAGCCAGGGGTTAAATACTCGTATTCGCTGGCTTCCCGCGACGCTGGCGAAGAGCGCGGCACGTTTCGCACGGCGCCGAAGCCAGGCAACGATCGTGCCCCGGTCAAGTTCGCGTTCGTGGGCGATTCGGGCGATCAGGCCTGGTGGGTTTGGTTGCAGAAGACCCCGATCTTGCACCTGCCGTCTCGACTGCACTGGTTGCCGCCCAAGTGGGCGGTGCGCACCGTTGGTGCCCGGATGGCTGCCTATCGTCCGGACTTCGCGCTGCACCTGGGGGATGTCATCTACCCGAAGGGTCTGCACGCGCACTACAGCAGCGGCTACTTCCGCCCGTTCGGTGACTTGATCCGGCATGCCCCGATGTATGTCGTCGTCGGCAACCACGACGTGATGAATGCCGCCGGGCAGCAGGTGTTGGCCAACTTCCAGCTGCCTGAAAACGACATAACTGGTGATGAGCGATGCTATTCGTTCGCGCGGGGCCCGGTGCGGATCATCGCGCTTGACTCCAATACGTGGTTCGCGGGCGATCACTACCGGCCCGACCACCCGACGCACAGGTTCCTCGCCGAGCAGTTGCGAGTGGCTACCGAGCCCTGGATCATCGTGGCCGGCCACCACCCCATCCGCAGCGCCTCGCGGCAAGGACCGGATGGAGCTTTGAACGCAGTTCTGCTGCCGGAGCTGATGCGGCAGCAGGTGACGATGTATCTGAGCGGCCATGATCACTGCTACCAGCGGTTTGGACCCAATGAGCACTGGCCGGTGCCGCTGGTCGTGAGCGGCG
The DNA here is from genome assembly GCA_963974725.1 of uncultured bacterium. Classification (GTDB taxonomy): domain Bacteria; phylum Planctomycetota; class UBA1135; order UBA1135; family UBA2386. The sequence continues at coordinate 14,117 of CAXBFC010000186.1, forward strand.
GCGGGGGCAAACGTCTCTATGAGATCACCAAGAACCCCCGGTGGAAGGTGGGAGCTGAGCAGCTGCACAAGGCGTACCACTGGTGTGCAGCCGAGGTGTCCGGCCGGGAATTCCGAGTGATTGCTCGCGACGTCGATGGCGAGGTCCTGGACTCGTTCGAGCTGGCCTTGCCATCGGGCGATCAGCTCGAGCGCCTGCGGGTGACGAACCCACGCAGGGCGGCGCGAATCGACGCTCTGTAGAGTTGCCAAGACAGCCTGGGTCGGGCAAGAAACTTGCCCGCCTAAGCCCGCGGATGGCAGTTATTTAGCGCCATCGTGAAAAATCCTTGAGCACTTGCTTGCGCAGGGTCGACTAGCTCGCTAACGTTCCCCGCCCCCAACAGCGAGCCCAGCTCACTTTTGGGGCTCGATCTTTGACATTCTGGGTGGCCTCGAAAGAAGAAGCGTGTGAGCTTTTTGA
>CAXBFC010000187.1:0-14558 GCA_963974725.1 uncultured bacterium
GATGCGTTCCCTTGGGTCGCATCCACCGGCGGCGCTCCCGCCGATACCGTGTACGTGTTGGGTGATGGATACGTGTCCGGCGTCAACGTCAAACCAGTGACGTCGAAGGACTGTCCCGGCAGGAACGACTGGTAGAAGCTCGACGGCGAGCCGCCGCAAGCCGCGCCGTAGAACTCATTGCGCGCCGGTGTCGGCTGTTTGTAGCCACCGCTGCCGTCGAACTCCACGCCAACGACTAGCGGTGGCGCCGGAGCACCGACGGTCGCGCCGGCGGAGGAGCCCAAGATCGCCGCGCCACGCAGGGCGGCGGTTGTGCCGCTGGTGTTCTGCATCGACATGACCAAGCTTGACGGCGTTGCGCCGCTGGGCAGCACGATGTCGATCAGCAGATTGGGCCGAGCGCTGGTCGGATCGAACAGGAAACTCGTTCCGGCTGCGGTCAGATCGAGCACGATGTTGAAGTTGTTCGGGGTAGCGCCCGACGATGCTCCTTCGACAACGTTGATCGTGGCGGTTGCCCCCATGGTCGTCGTCGCGCCAGCGACGTTGGTGGCAAATGTCGTCGCGAGCGTCGCGCTATCGAGCGAGGTTGCGCCGACCCTCACTTGCGCGTTTGCCCAGTTGTGACCGCCGGCACTCGGCTCACCGTCCTCACCGCGAAAGTAGAGACCTTCGATCATGATCGGCCCGGCGACACCGTGTTCGACGAAGTGGCTAGCCTCGTAGAGAATCTGGAAGCGGCGCGAAGCACTGGACCAGAAGCTGGTCGTTCCGACTGTTCCGAGCTGGTCGCTACTCTCCATCAAGTAGTGCGTGTCTGGTAGCACGACCTTGTTGTTCGGGATCCACGTCAACTCGACATCGGCGAACGCTTCGTCGAGAAACGTGCTACCGATCAACGAGCTGTCGATCTCGACGCGCACCGGAGTATCAGTCACGGAGTCGATCGCAATGTCGAGTTCGACCGGCGGGGATTGGAACGTCGCCGGCGGCGCGAAGTCAATCGAGCCATCATCGAAGACGTCGACGAAGACTCTACCCATGCCACTCGGGCCACCGGACGAATGGGCATGGCCTCGTAGGTTCAGGCGGCCGCGACCAGCGGGAATCATGACCAAGATCTCGCCCTCGCTGATCATGTCGACGGTCGGCCCGGGGCTCGACAACAGGTCGAGGAACGACGCCGTTGCGATGCGAACGAAGTTGCTCTGCACGACGAGGTTGTTTGTGATGGAACTGCCCGGTCCAGTGTGACTCCGGGTTTCGTTCGTGCCGACGCCATAGGTGGTGCCCAACGGCAGATTGCTGATCTGCGGCGTGCCCGAGTTGACGACCATGCGAGCCTCCCACTCGGTCGTGATCGTTGCGGTTTGAGCAGACAGAGCGGCTGCGAGCGCGCTTGAGACGAGGGCTGCGATGGCTGGCTTCTTCATGGTCATTTCCTCCGTTGCCTGAATCTGCAGCGACCCGCGCATCGCGGGCGGTGCGCACGTGGCAGTCGTAGCGACAATCGAGCATCGAGTCGGCGGGCGACGAGATTCGCCGAACTTCGGTTCATTCAACAAGCCACCAGGACCGCTGTCGAGCGGGACATTCTTCGGTCAACACTTTGCCGTATCCGGCGGCGTAGGCAGCGTGGTCGATGCCCCCGCTGGCTCGGTTGGCCGGGTGGTCGGGTGGCCGGTGGCTCGGTTGGTCGGGTGGCTCGGTCACCGGCGAATCACCACTCCGAGCGCGATGTGTCGGAGTCGTCCGCAACCGGTGGAGACATCGAATCTACAGGGGTTGGCCACTACCCGGTGCACTTGCGCATCACGGCTTCGAGCGGCCCCTTCGCGAAACGTTTCGACCACAGCCACGCGGCCACGGTCGCGACCAAGCAGAAGATGCCGGCGGCGTAGACAGCGTGATCAACCGCCTGGTTGCCAACCACGCCCATGACCTCGAGGCAGCCCATGCCGATGACCATGTGGCCAAGGTATAGCGTCAAAGTCTGGCGCCCTGCTGGGGCCAATGCGGCCGCAAGCCACGGCACGATGTCTGCTACCACTAGGCACAATCCGAGCACCGCAACCGACGAACCACCGGCCGCCAACACATACAGTGGCATCGGTGGGATCGACGACGTGCCGAACACCGCTTGAGCGGTCGGCGCCCCCAACTCGGGCGTGAAGTTGGCCACCAACTCGTGAGACAACCACTGGGCGACGACGGAAACGGTGGCACCGCCCAAGATCAACCAACTGCGCGTCTTCGTTCGCGCCAGATCGAGATGCGCAATCGACAGTCCGAGCAACAAGAACGCAAACCACGGAAACACCGGGTGCCAGCCGTTAAAGAACATGTGGCGCAACATGCCGGTTGCCGTCCAGAAGTCGGTGTATTCCAGAGTCGACCAGTTCCAACCGGCATCGTAGTCGAGACTCAAGATCATGAGCGCGGATGCAACGACTACCGCACCAGCAACGGCCAACAGGACCGGCACTCGCCAGCGCATCACGAACGCGCCGATCACAAACCACACGCCATAGAAGTGCAGGATGTCGCCCGAGAAGATCGTCGCGTTCGCAAGCCCGAGGACGAACAGGAACAACCCGCGTTTGACGACGATCGCTCGCGACGACCGCCGTGCAGTCCAACCCAACCCCAGGCCCGCCAGCACGACGAACAGCGACGCTGCCCGACCGGCAAGGGCATCGACGAACTCCGCCATCCACATTGTGTCGCCAGCACCATCCGGCCCACGCATGACGATGCCGAAGTTGACGAACACCATGCCAACGAACGCAACCCAACGCGCCAGATCTACGCCGGTCCGGCGGCCTTCCGTGCTCATGGCCGCAGGGTAGACAAGTTGATCAAGCAGCCTGTCGTCAGAAGATCCAATCGACGTACGGTGCCAGGCACAGATGTAACTCGCTCGCCGCCCCTGGCGGCGAACGAGTTACATCTGTGCCTGGCACCGCATCGGGCACCGTATCACCTATGCTGCGGGTGTTCACGACGCACGACGAGCGACACCTCACGCCCAACATGATGAACGACGACCCGAACGAAAAGCCTGGCCCACCGGCGCAACCGCCAACTAGCGACGGCATGTCCATGTCGTTCGGCATGCCTAGTGATGGCGGACATCTTCCACCGAAAACTGGCGGCGACGGAGACGCTGGCACGGACATGCACATGCACACAGAGCATCTGGAGATCCAGACCGCGCCGTTTCGCATGATCGTGCTCGATGGGTTCTTCGGCGATGCACCACCGCCCGAACACGCGGTTCCGGTGACGGCTGCGTCGCTGGACGATGCCATGAACAGCACCGGCGTTCGCATCGCAATCGAAGTCCCCAACCACCTCGCATCCAAGCCCAAGCAACTGACCGCCGAACTGCGGTTCGCTTCGCTGCGCGACTTCCGACCGAAGGTACTAGTGACGCAAGTTGCCGAGTTGCGCGCCACAAGTGCGCTTCTCGATCGCCTGGCCGACCTGCGTGCAGGCCGCACTTCTCCCGCCCAAATCGAAGCCGAGCTATCTGCGGTGCAAGGCTTGGATGCGCTGATCCCGGCCCTCAACCTGGCACTGCAGCAGCCCGCCACCCCAGGATCGGCGCCGCCGGCCGCCGACGATCCACAGGCCATTGCAGGCCGCAAGCTGCTCGACGAGTTGCTGGGGGATTCGCACGGTAGGTCCGACGATGAAAACGCACCGTCGACACCAGCCAAAACAACACCACCGCCCAAACCGCAGCGCTCGGCGCTGGATAGCGTCGTCGGTTCCATGCAAGCCAAGGGCGGCAGCAGCAACGGCGCCTCGATCGCACAGGCCATCGAGAGCATTCATGCTCTGTTGTGCGACCAGCTGCAGGAAGTCCTGCAGGCGCCAGGGGTGCGCGCCATCGAACAGGCATGGCGCGGCTTGCAGGTGCTCACCACGCAGGCCTCAGGCGCGGAAGGCCAACCGTTGCGATTTGAGATCCTGCAGGCGACGGCCGACGACTTCGCCACGGTCTTCGCGAACGCCGTGCACGCGCCCGAGTGCGCAGGGGAGACGCAGCATGCGTTGTCGATGACGGTGCTGGGTTGCCCCGTGCAGAACAACGCCGCCCAATTGCAGGCCATTCGGGAAGTGCAACAGCAATCCGAAGACCTGCAAGCCCCGGTGCTGTGGTCGATGGCTGACGACTTCTTCGGCGAGCGCGCAGCGCAACTCGCTGCTCGAGACTCCGTGGGCGCCTTGTTGTCGAGCGACGCGCTCGCCAAGTGGCGCGGCCTGCGCAGCGACGATGCTGCCCGGTGGTCCGGTGCGTGTTGCAACCGCTACTTGCTGCGCGACCTCCACAACGCCCCGCTCGGAGCGGGCTCGTTCGCCGAGCGTGGTGAGCACCTCTGGGGATCCCCCAGCTACTTCGTAGCCGCCTTGATCGCACGCAGCGTCGTAGCAACCGGCTGGCCGACGCAATTCACGGGATTGCGCGCGGGCAGCATCGCCGGCCGACCGCTGGCGGATCAGTTACCCGTCGAAGCCGCGTTTGGCGAGGCGACGATCGAAGCCCTTGCCGAAGCTGGCATCATGACGCTCACGTGTGTTCGCGGGCGCGACGAAGTCGTGCTGCTGCGCGCCCCCTCGATCCATGAAGCCGCGCAATTCGGCAACCGCGAGCAAGCGAATCAAGACAGCCACAAACTGAGCTCGCTGCCGTACCAATTGCTCGCCGCCCGCATCGCCGAAGCAACGCTGCGCCACAAGTCGGCACTGGTCGTCGACAATCGGCAGAACGTGATCAAACGACGCTTCGAGCAGTTCTTTGCTGCGTTCCTCGGCGCTACCGGCCCGGGCGCCGCCGCATCCGTGACCATCGAGCCCAAAGGCAACGACCACTGGGTGCACTGCACGGTGCGAACGGGCGATCGAGTTCTCGGCGGTACCGAACTGCAGTTCACGCTACGCGCGTAACGCAAGCCGTGCAGCTCGGAGTCGTTAGAGCCGGGCCGTCGCGTTGCGCCAGGACCCGACGAATCCCCGCGCGAGCGAGAAGCAAGTCCTCTACGGACGGCGAGCCGCTGCCCCGTAACCGGCCCAGCGAGCAGGCGATGCGGTCGGAATCGGGTAACGAACTCGGATTCCTCTCGAAGAAAACCCTGATGCGCAGGTAGAAACCGAGGCATGCCGGCCCCGCGACCACGTCACAGCCGCAACCGCATCCGCCCACTGCAGAGCAGTGCGACAGATGCCAGTCGTCGACTAGCCCGTATCCCCGGTCTACGCACAATGAGGTGGCGGAATGGTCGCGTTTGAGATCATCCTCCGTAAGGCCGGCGACGCCAGCCACCCGCCTCAGCGATTCCCATTCGATCTCTCGGCCGGTGAAGAACTCGTGTTCGGTCGGGCGGCCGAAGCAGACGTCGTGATTCCGGACTCCAACCGCCGGGTCAGTAGCCGGCACGCGAAACTGATCTGCAATGACGCTGACGAGCTGCTGGCCCTGGACCTAGGCAGCCTCAACGGCACCTACCTGGAAGGCGGACCGATCGACGCCACTTCCGGCACCGTAGTCAGCTTCGGAGCGCAGCTTCGAGTCGGCGACTACATGATTGAAGTCGCTAATCCACAAGAGTTTGAGACCATCCGAACAGCGGATATCAGCGGCGCAGCCAACGCCCTGATCACGGCCCTCGAACAGACCTACGAAACCAGCTTGCACCTCGATGAGAGTGCCCGCCAAGCCTCGCTACGGGTTGCCGTCGAACAAGCGACTACCGGCCTCAACCGGCGCGAGAGTACGACGCTGCTCGAGACCCTGCTCGGCGAGGGGGACCAGCTCCGCGGAAACGCATCCAACATGCTGGTCAACAACGCCTTAGGGATACCCGGAACGAGATCGCCGGGATTGGGAATGCCTGGATCGGGCGCCATCGCCAGCGCGCCATTAGACCCCGGCCAGGTTGCCCCAGCGACAGCATCCGCGCCACCCGCCTCGCTTCCGTCGAACGCGCCAGCCACGGCGAGCGGCCCGAAACCTGGAGCACAGAGCTCGTCCGGCAGCCATGCCGCCGAGCTGGCTTTGCGCCAACTTGCCAGCCAACTCGTTCCCGGCAAAACGCTCGAAAGCGACGAGGACTTCGAGACCTTGGGGCAACTGCTGCAGCAGGTTTGCCATTCGACGCTGAGCTGGCTGGCCAAGGCTCTGCAGAGCCGCGGGGTCTTTGCCGAAGAGTTTGGCGCCGAAGTCACACTTGTCTTCCAACGCAGCAACAACCCGTTGAAGGCCATGTCGTTCGACGACCTGCGCGAGTATCTGCTCGACTGGCGAGGCGAAGCCAACCCCGAAACTCGCAACTACTACCTGGATGCTGTGCTCAAGGACATGTCCGAGCACCAGGTCGGCATCATCGCCGGCGTCAAGGAAGCCGTCGCCGGCGTCTTCGCAAAGCTGGCTCCCGAGCGCATCGAAAAGCTCGCCGAAAGCGCCAAGGGTTGGTCCAAGGGCACCAAGGTCTGGGGCACATACCAGCAAGTACACAAGGAACTCTCCGAGGAGCAGAACAAGCTCTTCAACGAGATGATCACACCAGCAATTCAAAAAGGCTATTTGCACCAGCACGGGGATGACGACAAGTCCAGTCCCCCATCCGTCTAACTCGCAGTACCCAGCAATGATCTCGCTCCGTTTCCGCGGCAGGCTCGGCCTGCTCTCCCTCGCATTCGTCGCCGCCACCCTCGCCGGTTGCCAAAGCGGCCCATACGAAGCCATGCTGCTCGTTCAGGGTGGTGAGAATCTCAACAAGACTGCCGACTCCAAGCCGAGCTCAGTCAGCATCCGAATCTTGCAACTGAAGAAGAAGGACGACTTCGAGAGTGCGACGGACGAGGAGCTGTTCGCGAAGGATCTGAAGAAGCAGCCGTGGGTCGTTTCTTACAAAGAAGCGAAGGTGCGAGTCGGCATCGAGCGCGAGCTCGACGTGGTGATCCAACCCGAAGTGAAGTTCCTCGGCGTGGTCGCGATGTTCAACGAAGTGGACGGCCAGTGGCGGTCGGTCATCGACGTCGACACGCTGGCCGCCAACAAGCTGGTCTTCGACGAATACGAGTTTTCTGCGGAACCCCGCAAGTAGCAGTCCTCTTAGTCCCCCTGCGTATGACGAACCAACACCGAGTAATCTGGGACGAGGGCATGATGCTTGCCCCGCAGCATTTCCAGCAATGGGAACGCTGGCTCGAAGCCGAACTGCGTGACCGCGCGCAAGCCACCGCGACCTACGCCTGGGGCTTCACCGCGCTGGAGCTCGACCCCGGCGCCCTCGCCGGCGGCCACCTCGCGATCCTCAACTGCGCTGGCCTGTTCGCCGACGGAACGTCGTTTTCGTGCCCGACGCGCGATGCACTGCCCGCGACTCGAGCGATCACCGAGTCCTTCGATGACAAGGCCGGCAGCATCAACGTCTATCTGGCCGTGCCCCGCGTCGTCCAGGGATCCTCGGCGTACACCGATGCATCGGATGCATCGTCGAGCAACCTGGCCGCCATGCTCCGCTCGCGCGTGCGTGTCGTCGATACCGCCCGGCCCGAAACCGACCGCGAGATCGCCACGGCGCAGTGGAACCTGAGTCTAAAGATCGAAGGCGAAGACCTGACCGCCTATCGCACTCTGCTCGTCGCCCGCCTGGTTCGCGCTGCGGGCGGCGGCCTGCAACTTGCCCCCGACTTCACGCCACCGAGCCTGACGGTCGCAGCTTCGCCGCTCGCCTTGTCGGTTCTGCAGCAAACCGCCGGCATGCTGGCGCAGAAGTGGAGCGAGCTCTCCGGCAAGCGACGCGGCGGTGGCGGCATGGCCGACGCAGCTGGCCTGCTGATGCTGCACACTGCGGGCGACAACCTGCCCGGCATTCGCCACTGCATCGAGCACGGCGCCAGCAACCCCGAGAACGCCTACCTACAACTGGCCCGGCTCGCGTCGCAGATGTGCTCGTTCCACGAGTCCATCAGCCCAACGGACATCCCGGCCTACCGTCACGAAGATCCGGGCCCGAGCTTCCGCGCGCTTGGAGACCTCCTGCAATCCTTGCTGGGTGATGCCGCGCCGAGCATGTGCGACACGCTCAACCTCGAACGCGAAGGCGAGTCGATGTTCTGGGCCAAGATCCCATCGCCAAACATGCTGACGCACGGCGCCCTCTACTTGTCGGTGCGAGCCGACGCGAGCGAGGACGAGATCCAAGCGAAGCTGCCGACGCTGACCAAGATCTCAGCCAAGGACAAGCTGCAAGAACTGTTGATGCGCGCCATCCCAGGGCTGCCGATCCGGTTCATTGCCCAACCGCCGACCTCGATACCCGTGCAGGCTGGCCGCATCTATTTCAAGCTCGAGCCCGAAGGTGAGCATTGGGACGCGATCTCGGCATCACTGACGATTGGCATCCACGCGTCGCCGGGCCTCCCCAAGCTGAGCATCGAACTGCTCTCCGTGAAACAATGAGACCGTCCCCCAAGCATCAGTGCCCTAGCTAGCCCTTGCCCAAAATGATGGGCCGCTCGCCCCACCCATCCCCTGCTGACCATCCCCTTCTGGCAATCCAACTTCGGCCCATGGCCACCGTTCGCCGACCACGATGAGCGCAACATCTTCACCTGCAACAGGCGACCCTCGCCTACCAGAACTGTGCAGCGAACTCTTCGCGTTCGCCTTGAGCCTCCGGTCTGCCAAAGAGCCGGGAGACGCCGAACAACTGTTCGCCACGGTCTCGCGCCTTCTTGAGCAATTGGGCCAGCGTGCGCGCGATGGCGGCATCGACTCGGCCCACCTTGATGCCGCTCGCTACGCGTTCTGTGCGTTGATCGATGAGACGGTGCTCGGCTCGCGGTGGGAGATCAAGTCGGCTTGGATGAGCAAGCCACTACAGATGAGCTACTACGGCGACTTCACCGCCGGCGAACAGTTCTACCAACGACTCGAAGGTCTGCGCAGCGATCTGGCCCACAACCTCGACGTGCTCGAGGTCTACGCGCAATGCCTTGCTGCCGGCTTCCGCGGCAAGTACGCGGATCTCGCCGGCATGCAAAAGGTCGAGGACTTGCTCGCCGAACTTGGTGATCAGATTCGCAGCACACGCGGCATCAAGAGTCGCGCGCTCTCCAAGAGTTTCACCCGTACCGACCTGATGCAGCAAAGCGTCAGCCAGATTCCGGTCTGGATCGTCGCCGCGGCCGGCGCTGGCTTGATCTTGATCGTGTTGTTCGTGCTCGATGGCCTACTCGGCTCCCAAGCGTCCGAGTTCCTCGAAACCGGGAAGGTCGCACGATGAAGAAGATCCTAGCGTTTCTGGTACAGCCGCCGATCCCGGTGCTTGCCGGCCTCGCGGTGCTCAGCGCGGTCATCTACTACGGCGGCGCCGCTCTGCGCAGTTGGCTAGGGCTCAGCAACACCACGTTGCTGATGATCGTCATCGGCGTCTGGGTTGTTGCCGTACTCGTATTCGTCTGGCGCCGCTACCAATCCGGCAAGCGCGCTCGATTGATCGAAGACCGCTTGCGCGGCCAGGCGCGCGAACACAAGGAGTCCGTTCGTCCCGACAAGCGCAGCCAGGTCGAAGAGCTTGAGAAGCAACTCGGCACCGCACTGTCGACGCTGAAGACCTCGAAGCTCGGCAAGAACGCGCTCTACGAACTGCCGTGGTATGTCATCATCGGCCCACCGGGTTCGGGCAAGACTACGCTGCTGCGCGAATCGAACCTGACGTTCCCCGATCAAGCACACGGCCGCGGCGTGCGCGGCGTCGGCGGCACGCGCAACTGCGACTGGTGGTTCACGGACCAAGGCATCCTGCTCGATACGGCAGGTCGCTACACGACGCAGGAAGAGGATCGCAACGAGTGGTTCTCGTTCCTCGACATGCTCAAGAAATCGCGCGCACGCAAGCCGATCAACGGCGCGATGATCGCGATCAGCATCGCCGACATCATCCAGTCGACCGAAGAAGAACTCTCCGAGCACGCACGCAAGATTCGCGAGCGTCTCGCCGAGCTGACCCAACGCCTCGAAGTGGTGTTCCCGGTCTACCTGCTGTTTAGCAAGTGCGACCTGCTCGACGGATTCGTCGAGACGTTCGGCGGCTACGGCAGTCGTGAACGCGCGCAGATGTGGGGCTTCACGATGCCTTACATGCAAAGCAGCGGTGGCAGCATCGCCGACCAGTTCGACAACGAGATCGACGCGCTGCAAAGCCGCCTCGCAGCCGAACGCCTGCACAATCTGGCGGCCGCCAAGTCGAAGAGCAAGAAGGCCAAGATCTTCTCGTTCCCGATGCAGTTCGCGATGATCAAGGCGCGCTTACGTTCGTTCTTGGCGCAGCTAGATCAACCGAATCCGTATCATGAGAGCTCGGACTTCCGCGGGGTCTACTTCACCAGTGGCACACAAGAAGGCCAACCGCTCGATCAGGTGTTGGCAAACATGCGCAACGCCTGCGGGCTGACCGAAGAAGAGGACAGCGCGCTCGAAGAGAAGGCCGACAAGAAGGCCTACTTCATCGATGACCTGTTCACCGATGTGGTGTTCCCGGACAAGGAGCTGGCGCGCTCTTCGGCCGCAGCAGAAAAGCGTCGCGGCCTGGTTCGGCGCATCGGCATGATCGCGAGCGCGGTCATCACGCTCGCCTTCTTGGTGACGCTGGTAGTCAACTACACGCAACACAGCAGTGTGATCGACCGCAGCATGCGTGTGTATGAGATGGTCGACCGCAAGTTGACCGCGGACGACTTCGCCGAAGAACGCCGCCTGGCCAAAGACGCCGGCGGGCCGTTCGAACAGTTGCGCCGCATGTTCGTCGAACTCGACGATAACTACGGCTCGATCGGCAGCTACGTGATGGGCCAGAACAATGCCCTCTACGACCAACGCATCCGGCCGCTCTACGTGCGCCTACTGCTGGAAACGTTCCTGATGCCACTGCAGGATCGCCTGCGCGCAAGCTTGCAATCGGCGGTCGACTCCAAAGGTGAAGACCGTGACGTCGCCGAACTGCAAGACGAGCTGATGGGCTACGAGATGCTCGGCGGCAAGCTGGTGATCGCCGAAGACTGGCTGAACGAGTTCTTGCTCGGATCACGGTGGACCTGGCAAGAAGACGTCGAGATTGAAGAGTGCCGGCCCCACCGCAAGACGTTCCTTGAGCGTGTCGCTGGACCAGGCAATCGCGACTGGATGTATCTGCCCGATGAAGGGCTGATCCGCTCAGCGCGCGAGCTGTGCCGCGAAAAGGACGTGCTGGCGCGCACTGTCGCTGACATCCGTAAGGAGCAGGGTCTCGACACCAAGGTCTCGCTCGAAGACGTCATTGACCACACCGAGATGGAGATGATGGACAAGAGCGTCACGATCAGCAAGGGCAGCACGCGTCCGACTGGCATCGATGGCTTGCTCACCGATGTTTCCGAACAACGCGGTGACGATTCGGCCGAACAGCTGATCGCGCGCAACAAGGAAGATTCGATTTCGGAGTGGCTCGAAACAACGGCAAACTTCCGCCCAGCACCGAAGAAGAACCTGCGCGAAGCCAACCAGCAACTGCAGCGCCTGACAACCGACACCGAAGGCGGTGTCTACATCAAGCTCTACACGACGGTTTGCGATCGCCTCGAAACCCTCGGCACGCCATGCCCCGCGGGCGACACCAGCTGGCTGACGCAGACGCTCAAAGAGATCGGCGAGATCTGTCCGGAAGTGGAGAAGCTGACGACCCGCAACGCCGGCGACCGCATCGTCTACGACGCGCAGCACGACAAGCAGATCAACAACGTCGTCGGTGCCCTGTTGCGCGCTCGCAACAAGGTCAACCAACGTTCCGAAGAGGCGCCGGCGGCCGTTCGCAACGCCATCCGTGGCGCGCTCTACGGCTTGATCAACTCGGTGCAGAACTCGCTGGCATCCGAGCTTATCGACGAGACCAACACCACTTTCCGAGCTGGCGTCGGCCAGGACCTGTCGCGATTCTCGCAACGGTTCCCGTTCAACCCAGAAGGCAAGGACGACGTCGACCCGGGCAAGTTCCTCGAGGTGTTCGACGATACCGATGGCGAGTTCGACAAGACCATGAAGTGGGTCGCCGATCTCGAAGGCGTGCTGACACAAATCAGTGGCGGCGGCCCCACCGAGCAACACAAGCGAGATCGCGCCAAGGTGCTGGACATCCAACGCGCGCTGCTAGCCGGCACCAAACAAGGCTGCGAGATCGAGTTCTTGATGCAGAAGCTTGGCGACACCAGCGCGGTGCGCTTCGTGTTGGGCAAGAACGACGGCATCACCGCGGTTCGCACCAAGATCCAATCGCTGTCCTGGCAACCGGCCGACGGCGCCGCGATTGAGATCAAGGGCTTCCCGGTGCCAGGCAACGACGATGGCGTCGATGCGATGATCGATCGCTCCGGCAACTGGGGGTTCTTGCGCCTGCTGGCTCACGGCAACCCCAGCAACACGACCTACAAGGACGTGGCCTACCAGAAGTGCGAGTGGCAAGAGTTCATCTACGACAACAAGCAGCTAAGCGCTGGTGGTGAGAATGCGCGCGCGGCGCTGTTGTTCCGCACCTCGGCGCAGCCCAACCCGCTCGAACCCGGCTTCTTCCATCATACGTTTACCAACGAGGTGTTCCGTGGCCGCTAGCGCGACACCTCGCAGTATCTGCTTCGGCAAGCTGCCGATCGCGGGCGACTTCTTGCGTGGCGATGGCGCCGCGCCAGAGTTCCGCGAACTCGATGATTGGATCCAGCACGGTTCTTACGAAAGCCAGCAACGCATTCGCGACGACTGGCAGCCGCGCTTCGATGCCTTGCCACGCGCCAAGTTCCTGTGGACGAACGGTCAAGGTGTCGTCATCGCCGGCTTCTGGCAGTCGTCGCGCGATTCGGTCGGTCGTCGCTACCCGTTCTTGCTCGGCGTGCGCCTCGAGAACGTCAAACCACAAGACTACGCCGCCCTGCCGTTCGCGCTCGCCGACTACTTCCGGGATGCCAAAGCACTTCTCGACACCGAGTTCGCCGGCCACGACGTCGTCAGTGCGATCGAAGCTGCTCAGGCACTGACGTGTTCGATCGATTGGCAAGGTGCCCACGCACAACTGTGCGCGGCCCAAGCGGCCGCAACCGCGCAGGATGCCTGGGCCGGCCACGTGGATGCTCCAGAATTGCTGCTGCACGATCTCGAGCAGGTTGCCAGCCAACAAAACGCACCGCAATACAGCCTGCGTTGGCCGACTCGCGGCGAAGACGCCGACATCGCGTTCTGGCTCGCTGCGATGGCCAGGTTCGGCCAGCCAGAGCCGCATATGTTGATGTGGCACGGGCAACAGGGTGCGGGAAAACAGGGTGCGAGCCAGCAAGGCTGCGCCCGAGTCGCGTTGTGCAATCTGCAACCGCGACTGTTTGCTGGCATGACGTTCTACGAGCACGAAGACGACGACGCCTATGACATGGGGCGCGGCGCCGAGGAAGACCAACGCATGCAACAAGCGCGCACGCGATTCGCGGCGACAGTGCGCGCGGACAACCAAAGCAGCGCCATCGCGACCCTGCCCAAGGAGGCCAGCTGATGGACTTGGACGCAATCCGCAAACTTGGCACCGAATCGATCGGCGGCGGCGCTGGCGAGTCGGTTCGCTACGAACCCGAGTTCGACCAACTGTCGACGGAGATCGAGAAGCTCTCCGCCGTCGAGCAAACGCCCGTCAATTGGCGCATCGTCGTCAGCCTGTCGAGCGACCTGCTCAAGGACAAGGGTAAGGACCTGCTGGTCGCCAGCTACCTCGCCTACGGCCTCTACGACCAGCACGGCTACTCCGGGCTCGCGGCCGGCATCGATGTCATCAACGGCCTGGTCGACAACTTCTGGGACGGACTGTTCCCCGAGTTGCGCCGACTGCGCGCCCGGATTGCGGCGCCCGAGTGGTTTGCCGCCCGCCTCGAGAAGGCCCTCGAAACGGCCAGTGATCCTGGCATGAGTGACCGCGAGGCAATCGAACAGTGCATTGCCGGACTGACCAAGTTGCTCGGCGACGAACAGAACCGCTTCGCTGGCGACGCGCCTAACCTCGGTCCGGCACGCCGCGGCTTGAAGGCCAAGCTCGATACGATTCCGCTGCCGGAGCCAGAGCCGGAACCAACCCCCGAGCCGGCCGCTGGGGAAGCGGCGCCCGCCGATGCCGCACAGGCCCCAGCAGCTGCGGCACCCGCGGCTCCACCTCCGCCACCTCCGCCACCGCCGGAACCCGATCCAGCGGAGAACGCGGAGGCGGTGCTCGAAGCGCTCGCCAAGTATCGCAAGCAACAGATCGAGTATGCGGCCGTGCTGCGTGCCGCCGACGACACCGACCCGCGTGCCTATCTGCTGCTGCGCGAAGCACTGTGGACGGAAGCGGTGCTCGATGACCTGGACCGCGAATCGACCGGCGGCGCCGAGTTCATCCAGACGCAGCAGAAGGAACTGGAAGAAGGCGAGTTTGAAGACGTGCTCGAACGCGTCGAGAAGCTGCTGCTCGAGCACCCGCTGTGGCTCGACCCGCAGTTGCTGA
>CAXBFC010000188.1:0-14535 GCA_963974725.1 uncultured bacterium
CTTCGAGGTCTACCGGGCGATCGCCGAAGTCGAGGCGAAGGCCCACGGAACGACCATCGACGACGTGCACTTCCACGAGGTGGGGGCCGAAGACACCATTGTGGATGTCGTTTGCGCGTGCCTTGCGACGCATTTGTTGGGCATCGAGCGGCTCTATGCGAACGGCATCGCGGTCGGTTCGGGCACCGTGCGGGCGGCGCACGGCATTCTGCCAGTGCCGGCTCCGGCGACCGCGGCGTTGTTGCGCGGCATTCCAGTGCGCACCGGCGGCCTGAAAGGCGAACGCACGACGCCAACCGGCGCGGCGTTGTTGCGTACGTTGGTGCACGCATTCGATCAGCCGGTCTCGATCACCACCGATGCAATCGGCTACGGCGCCGGCACCCGCGACGATCCTGAGGTGCCCAACCTGTTGCGGGTCATGGTCGGTGACTTGGTGGCGGCGACTTCGCCAACCGAGTTGCTGGAATTGCAGTGCCAATTGGACACCGCGACCGGCGAGCAAGTCGGCTGGTTGCTCGATGCCTTGCTGCAGCGCGGCGCCGTCGATGCGTTTGCCGCGCCGATCACGATGAAGAAGGGGCGGCCCGGCTTGTTGCTGAGCGTTCTCTGCGACCAAGCCCATCGATCGATCCTGACGGACCTGCTGTTGGAAGAATCGACGTCCCTCGGAGTTCGGCAGCACGGTGTGTCGCGACGCGTGCTCGAGCGCTGGCAGGAAACTCGTGCAACGAGCCTTGGGGATGTCGTGTTCAAGGTTGCTCGTCTACCATCCGGGCAGGTTGTCGCGCGGCCCGAAGACGATGAGCTGCGGCGCTTGACGAATGCGCACGGCCTCGGCCGCGCCGAAGTGTTGCGGCGGTTGTTGGTAGAAAACTCGTAGCCGGAATGGTGTCTGCTCGTAGCAGGCCCGCCGATTCCGACTGCCTCCGCTCTGCCATCAACTGCGTCTCACCAGCTCACTCCCAGCGTCTTACTATGAACGATCGCTTCCTCTTCTCGCTGCTCGCCGTTGCAACGATCACCGCACTCTCTCCAACGCTTTCGGCCCAGCAAGGCTCGGCTCGCTACGAGCTGACCTTCCAAAGCACCTGGAGCGCAGTGACGCACCCGACGCAGTTTCCGGGCAACCCGCACTACTCGCCGCTGGTCGGCGGCACCCACAACAGCAACGCCGTGTTTTGGGCGCCCGGCCAGACGGCAAGCAACGGCATCGAACAGATGGCGGAGACCGGCGGCACCAGCTTGCTGGTCAACGAAGTCAACCAGCAGTTGAACGCCGGCAACGCCAACCAAGTGCTCAACTTCGGTGGTTCTGGCGCGCTCGGTAACTCGCCGGGCCAGCTCACGGTTTCGTTCACGGCGCAGCCCGACTTCTCCGAACTGAGTCTGGTCACGATGCTCGCGCCGAGCCCCGATTGGTTCTTGGGCGTGCACGGCTTTGACTTGATGGAGAACGGCGACTGGATTGAGAGCGCCGTGATCCCGCTGCACGTCTACGACGCCGGCACCGACAGTGGCACGACCTACACGTCGGGCAACGCCAACACCTCGCCGCGCGCGCCGATCCAGATCGTGACGACGGCGAGTGGGCCGTTCCAAGGCGCGCCGACCATGGTTGGCACCTTCACGATCCAGCGCGTTTCGAGCACGCTGGTCTACGGTTGCAACAACCCGGCTGGCAGCCTGAGCATCAACGGCAACGCGGAGTTGGGCCAGACGCTGCAGTTTGCGCTGATGGAGCCAACCGGTCAGCTGCCGACGCCGGCCGTCTCGGCCCTCGCGCTGGCCGCAACTCGCGATATCAGTTTCCCGTGCGGCACGTTGTTGCCCGGCTTCGGACTCGCTTCGGGATCGGCTGGCGAAGTGCTGCTTGGCAGCATCGATGCGTTGGCAACTGGACCGACGTTCCTTGGCGGCTCGGCAATCATGTTGGTGACCCTGCCCAATCATGCTTCGTTGCTTGGCCAGGAGTTCTACTTTCAGGGGTTGTTGGCGAGCACGCGGGTTGGCTTGACGCGCGGTGTCGCGATCCGCATCGGAAACTAGCGAACCACGCCGATGTGAGGGTTGCGTGCGGCGGGGCTGGCTTCTCCAATGAAGCGCATGCAAACGCCTTCGCTCGACCGCCGAGGTTTCCTCGGCGCGGCCGCCGGATTGTTCGGTTCCTCGCTCGTTGCCAGCTCGCCGTTGGCGCTGTTCTCCGGCGGCGAGATCGCACCCGCGTTGGCGCCACGCGGCAACTTGTTCGAGATCAGTCTCGCCGAATGGTCGCTGCACAAGGCGCTGCACGGCAAGAAGATGACCAATCTCGACTTCCCGAAGAAGGCGAAGTCCTTTGGTATCGACGCGATCGAATACGTCAATTCGTTCTTCGGCGGCAAGGCGAAGGACGCCAAGTACATCGCCGAGTTGAAGCAGCGCTGCGCGGACGAAGGCGTGCGCAGCTTGCTGATCATGTGTGACGGCGAAGGCGCGCTCGGTGATCCGGATGCCAAGAAGCGTCAGCAAGCCGTCGAGAACCATCACAAGTGGGTGGTTGCTGCCAAAGAACTTGGCTGCCATTCGATCCGCGTCAACGCGCAGAGCCGCGGCAAGTATGAAGAGCAGCAGAAGCTCGCCGCCGACGGTCTGCGCAAACTGTGCGAGTTTGCCGACCAGCATGGCATCTACGTCATCGTCGAGAACCACGGCGGCCTGTCCTCGGATGGCGGCTGGCTCAGTTCGACCTTGAAGATGGTTGGCCACAAGCGCGCCGGCGCGCTGCCGGACTTCGGCAACTTCCGTCTCAGCAAGGGCAAGTTCTACGATCGCTACAAGGGTGTCGACGAGTTGATGCCATTCGCGCAAGGCGTTTCGGCCAAGTCCCACGACTTCAATGCAGCGGGGGCTGAGACCCACACCGACTACGAGCGCATGCTTGACATCGTCTGCGTCAAGCACGGTTGGCGCGGCCACATCGGCATCGAATACGAGGGCGCCAAGCTGTCCGAGGACGACGGCATTCGCGCGACCAAGGTGTTGCTCGAACGCGTGCGCACCAAGATCGAGGCGCAGCTTGCAGCCCAGAAGTTGCGCAACAAGAAGGCCAAGAAGTTGCAAGAGGCAGGCAAGTGAACGAGCGTCTTCAAAAGCTTCCGACCTACCCGATGGTTCAGTTGGCCTCCTGGAATCAGGAGATCGCGGCGCGCGGTCTGACGGTCTATGACTTTGGCACCGGCGACCCGCGTGAACCGACGCCGAAGATCTTGCGGCAAGCGATGATCGATGGCATTGACGAAGTCAGCCAATACCCGCCGACGCCTGGCACGCCGGGGCTGCGCAATGCGGTCAGCAACTACATGAAGCGGCGCTTCGACGTGGCGCTCGATGCCGACGAAGAAGTGTTGGCGTCGTACGGCAGCAAGGAGGCTCTGTTCCACTTGCCGATGACGTTCGTGCAGATTCCGAGCGATAAGGATCTCGTGCTGTATGGCGAGCCGGCCTACCCGGTCTATGAGATCGGTGCGTTGTTCGCCGAAGCGTGGACCTACGCAGTGCAGCTCGGCCCGCACAACGACTACGCGATGGATCCGGATTCGCTGCCGGCCTCGGTGTTGAAGCGTGCGGCGATCGTCTATCTCAACTATCCGCACAATCCGAGCGGCCACAAACTGTCGGATGAGCTCTACAAGCGATGGGTTGCCGTGCGCGAGGAATACGGCTTCATCTTGGTCAGCGATGAGTGCTACGTCGACCTCAACTACGAAGGCGACCGACCTCGCAGTCTGCTTGAATTTGGTCGCGAAGGCTGCCTGGTCATGCACTCGTTGAGCAAGCGCTCGGGCATGACGGGCTATCGCTCGGGCTTCATCGCCGGGGACGCGGCATTGATCGCCGCCTACCGGCGCTTCCGCGCTAGCATGGGCACGGCACCGCAGCAGTTTGTCCAGGCCGCGGCCGAACTCGCCTGGACCGACACGCAGCACGTCGAAGATCGACTCGCGGTGTTTGCCGCCAAGCGCGACGTGTTGCTGAAGATGGCCAGCGACCGTGGCCTCAAGGTTCACGGCAGCCAGGCGGGTCTCTACTTGTGGCTCGAAGTGCCAGATAGCACCACGGACCTCGACTATGCAGCCCTTTGCCGCGACAACGGCATCGTCGTGGCGCCCGGCAGCTTCTTTGGCAAGGGTCAGGAGCGCTTCATTCGGTTGGCGCTCGTGCCGACCGTCGAAGAATGTCGTGCGGCCGCAGCGACGTGGCCAAAGGCTTGAGTCGCGGCGGGCATTGGGTTGCGACGCTGGCCTTGCTGCGGATGGGCGGGGCAGTGCTCGTGAGCGCGGCAGTCCTGAGCGCGGTCTGCTTGCGCGCAGCAGTCTTGCTTCAGTCCGCGACGGGCGTCCAGTCTCCGAAGGCCCAGTCCGCGAACGCCCAGTCCCCGAACGGCGCGAGTCGCCCGAACCTCATTGTGATCCTTGCCGATGACCTCGGCTACGAGTGTCTCGGTGCGAACGGTGGCACCTCCTACCAAACTCCCAACCTCGATCGACTCGCGGCCAACGGGGTGCGGTTCACCAATGCGCACGTGCAGCCACTGTGTACGCCGACGCGCGTGCAGGTGATGACTGGTCAATACAACGTGCGCAACTACGTTGGCTTTGGCCAGCTCAAGCGCGGTGAGACGACCTTCGGCAACCTGTTGCGAGATGCGGGCTATGCCACCGCGATCGCCGGTAAGTGGCAGCTCGGTCGGGTCGCCGAATTGCCGCAGCAGTTTGGCTTCGAGCAACACGTTCTGTGGCAGCACACGCGTTTCGCGCCGCGCTACCCGAACCCCGGCTTGGAAGTGCAGAGCGAGCCGCGCGACTACAGCAACGGCGAATACGGTCCCGATCTGATCAACGCGTTTGCGCTCAAGTTCTTGAGTGATCAAGCCAACAACGCAGCGCAGCCGTTCTTGCTTTACTACCCGATGATTCTGCCGCACTTCCCGCACCAAGCGACGCCCGACAGCGACGACTGGGATCCAACCGTGCGCGGCGAAAACAACGCGCGCAACCCGAAGCACTTCGCCGACATGGTTCGCTACATGGACAAGATGGTTGGCAACGTGGTCGCCAAGCTCGAAG
Organism: uncultured bacterium; assembly: GCA_963974725.1. Classification (GTDB taxonomy): domain Bacteria; phylum Planctomycetota; class UBA1135; order UBA1135; family UBA2386. The sequence continues at coordinate 5,109 of CAXBFC010000188.1, forward strand.
AACTGCAGCTGCGCGACAACACGTTGGTGCTGTTCGTCGGCGACAATGGCACCAACATCAACCTGCGTTCGCGCATGGGGGACCGCACCATCAAGGGAGGCAAGCGCTTCACGACCGTGCGTGGCACCCACGTGCCGATGGTCGCCAATTGGCCTGGACGCATTGCGCCGTCCGTCTGCACCGATCTGGTCGACTCGACCGACATCCTGCCGACAATCTGCGAAGCCGCCGGCGTAACCCCACCAACCTCGCTGCCACTCGACGGTCGCAGTTTCCTGCCACAGCTGCTTGGCAAACACAGTACGCCGCGCGACTGGATCTACTGTTGGTATTCGCCACGCGGCGAGCCCCTGCAGGTCTTCGCCTACGACAAACGCTTCAAGCTATATCGCACCGGCGCGCTCTTTGACTACCGCGCCGATCCGTTGGAAAAGCGCGCGCTGCCAGCCAACGCCCACCCGTTGGTGCGCAACAAGCTGCGCGCAGCCCTCGCCAAATACGAGAGCGCACGCCCTGCTACGATGCCGTGGCCCAGTAACAAGTAGCGGTAGCCAAAATCTGCGTACGGTACCCGGTTCAAACCACAGATCCTCGGAACGCGGATCTGTGGTTTGAACCGGGTACGGTACGCAGATCCCACGACGCAGGTTCCGCTCTACGGGCGTTCGTAGGGGAGGCCGCGGCCGGCCCAGAGGGCCATGCCGCCGCGGATGTTGGTGAGTTTGGCGAAGCCTTGGTCGGACAGAATTTCGCAGGCGAACAGGCTGCGGCGGCCGTGCTCGCAGTAGACGAACCAGTTTTCGTCGGCGTCGAGTTCGGCGACTCGTTGGGCGAGTTCTTGAACTGGGATCAGCGTCGAGTTGGGGAGCCGGTGGCTGTTGTGCTCGCCCTCTGTGCGCACATCTAGCAGGCGCGGTGGAGACTCGGCTTGCAGTTCGGCTTGGGCTTCTTCGGGTTCTAGGTCGCGATAGTTCATGGCAGATAATCAGGTTAGTCGAGGTGGCCGCGGTCACTGTCGCCCATCTCGATGCCGCCGGCTGGGAAGTATTCTTGCCAGCGCTTCGACACCCGGGATGCGGTGTCCGGGTCACAGAATAGTTCGTCCGGGTAGTCCGGCTTCATGCGCGAGTCGATGACGATCGGTGGCGTGTAGCTGGGTTGGCTGCGCACGAGTTTGAGGTCGTTGGCGTGGATGTCGGCGGCCGGCTCGAAGCGCGTGAACGTCGTCCACAAGAAGTTGACGCTCGAACGTGCCGCTTGGTCTGCGTTGTCGACCAGCACGACCAACGGCCAGTCCTGTAGCGCCTTGGACTTCGCCAGCGCGGCTGCCGCGTCGCGATCGTCTGCAAACTTCGGGCCTTGCACGACCAGGCAACCGGGACAGAACACGCGAACCTTGTCGAACGATGGCGGCAGCGTGCCTTGGAAGTCCGTTGGCAGCTTGCGCACCGGCTCGCCCAAGCCAAGCATCACGCCCTTGCTGCCTTTGTTGACCTCGGGGCCGGCGTAGTCGAGCGTGTCCATCGACAGGCTGCCGAACACGTAGAGATCCGTCGCAAACCGGCAGCGCGCCAGCACGTGCTCGAGGGTCTGCTTGAAGTTCTTCAGGTCGACCGGCTGGTCGGTCAGCAACAAGAACTTGGTCAGGCTCAGTTGCCCTTCGCCAAGGATGCGGAAGGCGCTCTGCATCGCTTCGCGGCCATAGCGTTCGCGCACGACTGCCGCGGCCAGCGAGTGGTAGCCGGTCTCGCCGTAGGACCACAGATCGCGCACCTGCGGCATCGCAACCTTGGCGAGCGGCAGCAGCAGTTCTTGCAGGTAGTCCCCCAAGAAAAAGTCTTCCTGGCGCGGTTTGCCGACGACCGTCGCCGCCAAGATCGGATCCTGCTGGTGCAGCAGCGCCTTGGCTTGGATCAGCGGGTAGTCGTGCTTCAGCGAGTAGTAGCCGTAGTGGTCGCCGAACGGGCCTTCGGGGTGGCGGGCGCCTGGTTGCACTTCGCCGACCAGGATGAACTCGGAGTCAGCGACCAGTGGCAGCGGCGAGTGGTTGGAACGACCGGTGCGCAGCCGCTGACCCATCAGCAACGAGCACAGCAGCACTTCGGGAACGTTCTCCGGCAACGGCGCAATCGCGCTGAGAATCATCGCTGGCGGACCGCCGATGTGCACGGCGACCGGCATCGCTTGCTTCTTTTCTTCGTAGGCGGCCAGATGGTAGCCGCCACCTTTGCCGATCTGCATGTGCAGGCCGGCAGTGTCATCGCTGAAGCGCTGCACGCGATACATGCCCAGGTTCGACCCGAGACCGTCCGGATGTTCGGTGTAGACTAACGGCAAGGTCACGAACGGACCGCCATCTTCCTTCCAGGTGCGCAGCAACGGCAAGCGATTTAGTCCGGCCGGGCTGTCTTGCACCGCCAGGCCCTTGCCGCGCGACACGCGTTTGCGGCCGACCTTCAACAGCGACTTGACGACGTCTCGGTGTTGCCAAAGCTTGCCGAGGCTCGGTGGCAACATCGTGTGTGGCATCTCGGCCAGGCGTTCGACCAGTTGCAGCGGACGCTTGCCGAATGCGAGTTCGACGCGGCGCTGGGTGCCGAACAGGTTGGTGACGCATGGCCACGGCGAGCCTTTGACGTTCTTGAACAGGATCGCCGGCCCGCCGGCAGCAATGACGCGGCGGTGCACTTCGGCGGCTTCCAGGTCGGGGTCGACCTGAGCATCGATCTCGATGAGTTCTCCTTCCTGGCGCAGTAGCTCGAGGAAGGTGCGTAGGTCGGTGAGGGACTTGGACATCAGTTGCTGTCCTCTAGTTGCAGGTAACGGCAAACGATTTGGCTGACGCGCGCGGTTGCGCCCGGTTCACCGAGTCGTTCTTGCACTTCTTTTAGGTCACGTTTGCAGGCGGTGCGAGCAGCCTCGTCAAACCAAAGACGTTCGGCATCACGTTCGACGCTCTGCCAGCCAGCATCGCCGGCAAAGCAGTGCTCGGGCGCGACTTCGCGGTTGGCGATCAGGTTGGCGCCGGCGATCCACGGCACGCTGAGGATGTTGTGGTAGCCCATGGCTGCGAGCATGCCGCGCAGTTTGTAGACGACGATAGTGGGGTTGCCGTGCAGGCACGCTTCGAGTGAACCGGTGCCGGACTTGACCAACACCAGGTGTGCGCCGCGCAGCCAATGACTGAGTGGGCCTTCGTGGTGCTCAACTTCGGTGGCGCCGAGATCTTTCAATAGTGCGCGGATCATCTCGGTGCGACGCGGGTTCTTGTGCGGCAGCACGATGCGCAGATCCGGATCGCGTTGGCGCAGTTTGTCGGCGACCCGCAGCATTCCTTCGAGGTTGGCTTGGATCTCGGCGCGTCGACTGCCCGGCATGACGACGAGCGTCTTGCGGGCGCGCACCTCGGCGACCGCGGCGTCGGCGGGTGGTGCCTCGGCGATCTCGTCGAGCAGTGGGTGGCCGATGTAGGCCGCGGGCACGTTCTGTCGCCGGAAGAACTCGGTTTCGAACGGCAGGATCGTCAGCGTCGCATCGACTGCGCGTCGGTAGCGACGCATGCGCCACGGACCCCATGCCCAATATTGCGGCGCGATGTAGTGCAGCACCGGAATCTTGCGGCGCTTGGCAGCCTTGGCCATGACCAGGTGCAGACCGGGGTAGTCGACCAGCACGATCAGGTCCGGTGGATCGTTGCGCAGCATGCGCAGATAGGCGGCAAACGCGCGCAGGATGAGCGGTAGTTGCTTGAGCACACCGATGACGCCCATGACCGCGTGTTCGCTGAGGCCGAAGCGCACGTCGGCACCGGCGGCTTGCAGTTGGCTGCCACCGAAGGCAGTGACGCGCAGGCTATCGGGCAAGGCATTGACGAGCCTGGTAGCGTGCAGTTCGCCGCTGGCTTCGCCGGCGGAGACAAACAGGTGAGGTTGTTCGGAGCGATGCGGGCGCTTGGCGAAGAACTGCGCCAATGCGTCGTGGTCGCTGCCGGCCTGGTTCGCAGCAGCTTCGAGCGCTTCGGCAGCGCGTTGGCGCCAGCGATGGCGGAATGGCAAATACGCGAGCAGCCGGAACGGCGACGAGCAGGCGCGCAGGAGTTCGCGCAGCAGCGTCACCAGGACCGTGATCCAAATAGCTAGCGACTGCACTAGGGCTCGGTCCTCTGGATCGCGCGCCACGACAGAAAATAGAGTAGCACCGTGCCGGCTAGCAGGTAGGTCGTGAACCCGTGGCTGTTGATCGGGTCAAACATCTGCCACGCCGGGGTATTGCCGGCAAGGATTGGTCCGTACCACTCAAAGTCCGCGAGGTGGAACAGGCTGAACTGGCGGATGCGTTGGGTCAGGTAGATGCCGATCTGCACGACGGCGAACGCTCCGATGATGGCTGCGACGTGAGCCTGAACGCGCACGATCACCGATAACCAGGTGGTCGCGGCCAGGAAGAACAGTACGAACACCGACGCGTGCACCGAGGCCAAGAACAGTTCCCACGCCGGCAGCCCGAACTCGATTTGACTGCTCCAGTAGATCGCCGACGCGCTGACCAGGAAGATTGGCAGGGTCACGACCAGCGCGGTGGGCCAGCTCTTCTGCCAGAGCAGGCTCGTGCGTGAGACCGGTCGCGCCAGCAGGAACTCGAGCGTATGGTTCTCCCGCTCCCGCGCAAACAATCCCGTGCCCAGCAGTACGGCCGCCGCGATGCCGACCAGGTTGGTGCTGCGGAAGAACAGCATCACGGCCACCCAGTTGAAGTAGGCGGCGTTTTCGTCCTTGTCGGTGACGCCGCTGAAGATGCGCTGGAACATCTCGACCTTGATGTTGCGGAACAAGGCCGACTTCTGCAGGTCGTCGTAGATGTCCGGCCACCACAGGATCACCGGGATGGCCAGCAGTTCCAGGATGACCAGATAGGCGAGCGCCATGTAGCGGATCTCGCGCCAGGTTTTCGCCGCGATCATGGTGAGTCCCCCGATGATTCGGATGTCGACGAGCTGGCAGCGGAGGTGGCCTGGTCGCTCAGCAGCAGCTGATAGAGGTCCTCAAGTCGGTCGATGCCGATTTCCGCACTGACCACATCGCCCTCGGGCAGCGAGCGCAGCCACTTCAGGGGATCGTCGGTGGTCTCGACGACCAGCATGTCGTCGGGTTCGCGTCGCAACAGATGGGCCCCTGGCGGCAGCTCGCAGCCCGCGCGTAGCCGAATGCGAGGGCGCTTGCGCAACTGGCCGCGGGCCCGCGAAAGGCGTTGCTCTGAGACGAAGCGGCCGCTTAGCAAGAACTCGAGGCGGTCGGCCAGTGTTTCGACTTCGCTGAGGTGGTGGGAGCTGAGCACGATGGTCTTGCCGGCATCCTTCAGCGTGCGCAGCACGTCACGTAGATAAAACCGCACGCTGGCATCCAAAGCTCGGTCGGGTTCGTCGAGCAAGTAGAGGTCGACGTCGGGCACGAGGCTCGCGATCAGCGCGAGCTTCTGCTTCATGCCGGCGCTGTAGCTGCGCACCCTCTTGTGGAGCGGTAAATCGAACTGTTCGAGCAGGCGCTGCTTCAGGTCCAGCGATTGCTTGGGGTAGAAGCCGAGCGCGAACTTCAAGAAGCCGGCACCGGTCATCTGGTGGTAGATGCCGGTCTCACCGGGTAGATAGCACGCCCGGCGACGAATCGCCAACGAGTGCTTCGCCGGGTCGTGGCCAAACACGCTCAGCTCGCCGCCACTGCGCTGCACCATGCCGACCAGGCAGCGCAGCAAGGTCGATTTGCCCGCGCCATTGGGGCCGATCAAGCCGAGCAGTTGGCCTTCGGTTACCGATAGATCGATGCCGCGCAGCACGTCGCGTTGGTCGTAGGCCTTGTGCAAGCCTGCGATCTGGATCACGGCGTCACTCATGCGATCTCCTGCAGAAAGTTCTGTAACAAGCGCTCGCCGTCAGGGCTGCGGAAGGACTCGGGGTGGAATTGCACGCCAAAGGTCGCGTGGCTGCGATGCTGCACCGCCATGATTTCCCCGGCATCACAGTGCGCGGTCGCAAGCAACTCGTCGGGCAACGGCTGGGCGACATACAGAGAGTGGTAGCGGCAGGCGGATAGCGGTCGCGGCAAGCCAGCAAACAATCCGCTGCCATCGTGGTGGATCGCCGTCGGTCGACCGTGCACTGGTTGGCCGCGCACGATGTCGCCACCAAACGCCGCCGCGATCGCCTGATGGCCTAGGCAAACCCCCAGAATCGGTCGCTTGCCAGACCATTGGCGGACGAAGGCCATCGAGGCGCCGGCCTTTTCGGGGCGTCCAGGACCCGGCGAGATGACGATTGCTCGGTACGGTTCGGCGGCAGCGATCGCGATACGATCACTTCTGACGACGTCAACACCTGCCCCGAGCTGTTGCAGAGCTTGGGCCAGGTTCCAGACGAACGAGTCTTTGTTGTCGAGCAGCAGGATCAAATTGGGCCGCGCAGACAGTATCGTTCTGTCACCCGATGAACATCCTGATCGTCGGCCTCGGCGAAGTCGGCAGCTACCTGGCAAAGGTCCTGTCGACGGAGGGGCATTCCATCACCGTGGTCGATCCAGACCGCGACCGTATCCGTCGGGTCGCCGACCTGCTCGACGTGCGCGCTGTGCACGGCGACGGTTCGCGTCCCGATGTTCTCGACCGGGCGGAGGCGCACTCGACCGATTTGCTGCTGGCTGTGGCCAATGACGACAAGGTCAACATGCTGACGACCTTGTTCGGCAAGCGCATGGGGGCCAAGAAGACCATCATGCGCCTGCACGACACGTCGGCGGTCCGGCGTTCGCGCACGTTCTTCCGCAAGAATCTGGCCTACGACCTGCTGCTATCGCTCGATGACCTGGCGGCCGAAGAGATCGTCAAGATCGTGCGTCAGAGCAAGGCGATCGGGGTCGAAAACTTCGCCGAGGGCAAGGTCCAGATGCGCCGCTTCAAGCTGGCGGAGGGCGGGCCGTTCACAGGCCAATTGGTCAAGGATATCAAGATTCCCTCGGGCATGTTGATCACCGCCATCGACCGGGACCACGAAGTAATCGTGCCGGGCGGCGATGATGACCTTCGCGTCAATGACGAGTTGTTTGTGCTCGGTGAGCCCAAAGCGATCGCGTCGTTCGAGAAAAAGATTGGCGGAAAAAAAGCACCGACCCGCAACGTCGTCGTCTACGGCGCGGCTGGCATCGCCCAACAAGTTTGCCAGGCGCTGCAGCGCGAACACGTTGGCGTGCGCGTCATCGTCGAGAATCGTCAGGAGGCCGCGCGGCTCTCCGAAGTGCTCAAGGGCGTCGTGGTGTTGCACGCCGAAGCCACCGACCTCAACTTCCTGCAAGAAGAGCACGTCGGCGATGCCGATGCCTTCCTCGGCGTGTCCAACAAGGATGAGCGGAACCTGATGTCGTGCCAGCTGGCGCGGACCCTCGGCGTGAAGCGCACCGTCGCGCTGGTGCACAAGCCGGACTACGTGTCGCTCTACCAGCGACTCGGCATCGACATCGCTGTCTCGCCGCGCCTCTTGTGTGCCAACCGCATTCTCGCGTTTGTGCGCAGCCGCAGCATCTCGACGATCGCCACGATCGAAGAGGGCAAGGCCGAGGTGCTCGAACTGGAAATCGGCGCTGGCAGTTCGTTGATCGGCAAGGCGCTCAAGGATGCCGGCTTCCCACGCGGTTGTGTTGTTGCGGCGATCACGCGTGACGACGGCCACGTGGTGATCCCGCGTGGTGGCGATGTGATCAAGCCGATGGATCGCATGGTGTTGTTCGTGCTGCACGGCGTCGTCGATGCGGTGCTGCAGTTGGCTGGCGTGGAACGGCAGTAGTCGTGGTGGCGCACGTCGATTTATCGCTGGCGGTTGGCGCCATCAATCGGTTGCCGCGGCTATCGCGTTCCGACTACGCCGAGACGATCGCGAGCATCAGTGTGGATGCATGCAACGCGACGGCGAGTGACTGGCGCCGGGTGCAAGATGCGCGTATCTACTTCGATAAGAAGCACGTTCTAAAGTGGGCCAAGTCGCATGATCTGCATCGGCACGGCGTGCTGAGCATGATGACGTTGTGCGCGGATGGCTATGCGCGGGAAGCGGCGATTGTTGCGCTTGCCAAGCACGGCGAACCACGCAGCTTGTTGCCGCTGGTGCCGCGAACATGCGATTGGGTTGCCGAGGTTGGAGATGCCGCGCTCGCAGCGGTTCGGTCGTTGCTTGCTTCGTGCGGCACGGAGCAGTTGGTCGATTTGGTGGACGGTTTCGACGAATGGCTGCGCCGGCGATTCCCCGCTGCTGGCCATCAGTGTGCGGACCTGCTGCAGCTGGAATTGACCAACCCAAGGCACTTCGAGCTGGTGGGGCGCATGCGCACCGATGCGAACGCACGGCGTCGAGTGTTTGCGACCACCGCGACCTTGAGCGAGGTGTTGGCGAGCGACGAGTTGATCGTGCGAGGTTTGCACGATGAGTCGGCGTTTGTGCGAATCGTCGTGCTGGATGGCTTGTTGAAGGCGCCAGTGGCGGTGCAAGCCAGGCATGCGCGCATGCTGATGACGCAGTGTGGAGACCGGGTCTTGCGGCGCTTTCTGCCGCGTTGTGACGACTCCGTGTTGCAGCAACAGCAAGATCTGATCTTGCAGTTGGCGACCTGCAACCGGCAAGGACGTCGGCGCGCTGCCCAGGCGGTTGTGGCGGCTAGCAAGGCACCGTTGTTGCAGTTCTGCACGTCGCGACTGCCGTTGGCTGAGCCGCTGGCCATTGCCGGCATTCTGTTGTGCATCGGAGAGTGTGGCTTCGCCCAGCTTGCGGCCACGGTGGCTCCGTACCTGCAGCACGAGCATGCATCGGTGCGGGCTGCTGCGATCATGTCGACGGCGCGCCTGGTTGCATTCGAACCCGCAGATGCGGTGGCGCTGCTGGAAGATCCGCACCCACAGATTCGCAAGGCGGGGAGTTGGGTTCTGCAGCGAATGGATCGGTGGCGATGGGCACCGGCGGTGCGGCGGTTGGCGCAAACAGGCGCTGCGGCAACGCGTTTGGCGGCCATGCGCATCTTGACGCACCGTGCCGCTCGGCGCTCCTGGGACGTCGTGCCGGACTTGCTGTTCGCGATCATGCGGGAGCCAAGCCTTCGGGAGCGATGCGACGCGCAACTCGATGGGTGGTTTGCCCGCAATGGGGCGCGCGGCTGGTTGCGGCCCGACAGCGAAACCAGAGCGTGGCTCGCAGTTGTCTTGCCCGAATGGGAGAGCAATCAACAAGCGCCGTGGTTTGCACGTTCCAACTGCGCTGGTTGGATCCGATCGGTTCTCGCCAAGGATCCCCGCTAGAGGCGTGGCCGGAACGTAGTGTGCATCGCGTGCGGATGGAATCGCTGAGCGTGGTGGTGCGCGAGAACGCAGGCGAATCGGTGGATTCGGCGAGGCTCTCGCG
>CAXBFC010000189.1:0-14461 GCA_963974725.1 uncultured bacterium
GCAACATCGGGCCGGGAGCGGCGAACGGCCCGATCGCGGACACGCTGACGGCGACGTTTGGCGGCACCGAGGTCATGTTCGTGGCCAACGACCTGCAGCGCGGTCTGCAGCTGTGGCGCTCGAACGGCAGCGCCGTCCAAACGCAGCCGGTGACGAACTTCGGTGCCGCACGCGTCGGCGCAGCGCGCATCGAGAACCTGTATTCGATCGGTGCCCGCACGTTCTTCGCGTGCGACGACGGTGATACTGGCCTCGAGCCCTGGGTCTACGACGCGGAGCTCGGCGCGATCCCGTTTGTGATGCCCTACGGCACGCCTTGCGCCGGGCCGGGTCAGAACGTCCCGACGATCGGCAGCAATAGCTGGCCGAGCCTCGGCAACGGGGGCTTCGCGATCACTCTATCGAACGCACCACCGTTGACGATCGCGGTGCCGGCAAGCTCCGTGGGGCCCAACGATCTACTGTTCGGCAATAGCTGCAAGCTGTGGCTGGACGTGCCGATCATCGTGCTTGGCACGCAGTTCGTAGACGTGGCAGGCAATGCCGGCTCGCCGCTGCCGGTGCCTGCCGACCCGAACCTGATCGGCAGCAGCCTGTTTTTCCAATGGGCGGTCTACGACCCCGGTGGTCCGTTCCTTGGCGACTTCACGCTGACCGGTGGTCTGCAGATGCAGATGGGCATTTGATGCGAACAGCGCGCCAAGCAGCGCACAGTGCGAGCGATTGGACTAGCGTCAGCGCTTGCTCTGCTTCGGCGCCCGTATGCTCAATACGGGCGTGCTCAAGCGCGTCGTATCCAGAAGCTCCCCGTGTCCGAAACGTCCGCCGCGTCGATTCGGGCGATCTACTCGGGCACCACATGGCACGATTCGGCTAGCGCGGGAGTTCTTGCCCACAGCTTGAAGCTGCTGCACCCTGCGCGCGGTCCCCGTTTCGGATCGATTGAAGCCTGGGGCTTGCTTGTCAACCTGCCCGCGCGTGTACTCGGCAACCCCGAGCTCCGTCGGGCAGTGGTGGTGCCGCGACTCGCGTGGCACCACCGCGAACGGGGTAGACACCATTTGGATCGAATCATGAGAGAGAACACGACAAGGCTCTTCCTGCTTGGCCTGCTGCTCACCCCCTGCATCTGCGCTCAGGACACGAAGGAGAAGCAGCCCGAGGGCTACCGCTTCGCCACGGAGAGTGACATCCTCGCCACCCCCGTGGCCAACCAGCAGCGGGCCGGCACGTGCTGGAGCTACGCCTCGGGCGGCCTTGTCGAAGCAGAGATGCTGCGCATGGGCAAGCCGCCGGTGAATCTGTCGGAGATGTTCGTGGTGCGGATGTGCTACGAGGAGAAGGCCAAGCGTTACGTGCGCATGCACGGCAGCTGCAACTTCGGTGGTGGCGGTGCGGTAAACGACAACTTCGACGTGCTCGAGAAGTACGGGGCGATGCCCGAGAACGCCTACGCCGGCCTCAACTACGGCACCGACGTGCACACGCACGGTGAACTCGACGAGGTGCTGAAGACCTACCTAGATGGCGTCATCAAGAACAAGAACCGCAAGCTCTCGACGGCGTGGTTCAAGGGTTTCCAGGGCATCCTGGACGCCTACTTGGGCGTCGTGCCCAACTCGTTCGAATGGAAGGGGCGCAACTACACGCCGCGCACGTTTGCCGACCAGGTTGTCGGCGTCAACGCGCGGGACTACGTGTTCTTCAGCTCGTTCACGCACCACCCTTTCTATGAACAGTTCGTGCTTGAGGTGCCCGACAACTGGACCTGGACGCGCTATTGGAACGTTCCGATGAAGACCATGACCGAGATGATCGAGCAGTCGGTTCGGTCGGGCTACGCTGTCGTTTGGGCGAGCGACGTCAGCGAGAAGGGCTTTGCCAGCAAGCACGGCATCGCGGTTGTGCCGGAAAACGACGTGGCCGAGATGGCGGACACCGAGCGCCTGAAGTGGGAGAAGATGGACAAGAGCAAGCGCGACAAGCTGATCAATAGCTTCGCGCGACCGATGCCCGAGAAGCGCATCACCCAGGAACTGCGCCAACAGGCGTTCGACAACTACCAGACGACCGACGACCACGGCATGGTGATCACCGGACTGGCCAAGGACCAGAACGGCACACCCTACTTCCGCGTGAAGAACTCGTGGGGCACTGGCTACAACAAATACGACGGCCACTTCTACGCCTCCAAGTCCTTCGTCGAGTACAAGACGCTGAGCTGGGGCTTGCACAAGGACGCAATCCCGCAAGAGCTGCGGCAGAAGCTCGGCATCGACTAGCGTGTGCCTTGCCTGGCGCGAATCGGCGCCGCCGTGTCCGAGAATCGGCCGAGGTGATTCGCTTCACGAATCGGTCCGACCCGGGCCGGCCTTGTCGCGTCTTGTCCGGGTCTGGTTGGGCTCCGCGATCGAGTATGCGGATGCCACTGGGGTGTCGAAGATCGCTGGACCCATACAACGTGTGACGAGTTGATCGCGGAGTTGCACAAGCTGACCGCGATGTAGGACTCGTGGCCGACTAGTTTGCAGTCACCGAATAGCCATCACTTACATGCAGTCCGGATGGCGCGAGCGAGACGCCCTGCGCAAAGAACGTTGCAGGTCGAATGCTTGCTGGCAGCGGCAAGTTGAGTGTATTAGGTGCAACGATCACGACGTTTGGGCTCGGTAGCAGCAGGCACGGCATCGCACCGTGCATGGAGAGCAGTGCCGGCTGCGCGGTCCAGCCGAGCACGATTACCGATGGATAGCCGCCGGCGTGACCTGAGAGTATGTCGACGCCGCGGTTGTCGAACGACTGCTGCAAAAATGGGGGAGGTGGTGGCGAATAGGGGGCGCAGCCTGACACCGGGGTCGAAATCGTTAGATCGTTGTCGGGAAACACCGTTAGGAAGAGGTGGTTGTGTAGGCCGGTTTGTGCGCCGAGCGCGGCGTCAATGATGAGGCGCACTTGTAGCGGCTGTGGTCCGAACGAAACGGACCTTGGTTGAACCGGCAGCGTCGAGAGATTGTTGATGTCGATGACACCATCGTTGTCGAAGTCGACTTGTACGGTTGGTGCCGGTGCTCCGGACGTTGCCGAGAGCAGGCGTGTCAATTGCAGAGTTGCCGTTCGCGGAATGGCGGAGCTGAACTCCACGAGCAGTTCGTGTGGCCCCATCTGGCACGCGAAGTTGGGCTGCAATCCGTTGTTGCCAATGGCGTGCTCCAAACTCACGAATGTCGCGTAACTCTGGGCAGACGAATACCAATGCACGCTGCCGCCGGCTCCCGGCAAGTTGGCGGAGAAGGATCCGTAGCCGCCCATAGGCCCTGTGGGCCAAGTGCTTGTGTTGCTGCTCGTACCGTTCATTACCTGAATGGAGGCCGGTGCGAGTGCTTCGAGAGTCACTCCAACGGACTGCGCGGTGAGCGAGGAAACAGCGAGAACAGCTACGACGGCGGATGGATGGATCATGTGCGACTTCGCTCGACATAGCCAAGTCGGCGGGTTGGGTAACACGTTGCCGTCCTCGCCGAGCCTGTTTGACTCCGAGTGCTGGATCACGAAGAACACATACTGGGTCACAAGCCCGCGCTTCGTCCATCCGTCGACCGTGAAGAAGTCGGCAACAGAGATGGCGTCTGCGAGTGACTGCCGGAACGCTTGCCAAGTCGTCGGCCGATCGGGGTTCGGCGGAATGGCGTTGTTCGTCCGCGTCGCCGCGATCGTTGTCTTCGCCACGCGATGCCCGACCGTCTTCAGCTCGTTGTGGATGCGAAGGCAGTCCCTATCGGAGTTCTGCAGGAGCCGCAAGCGAGAGTTGTCGACCATATGGCCGAATCATCGGCATGCATGTGGCCGAAGGAATTCTAGCTGCCGAAGCGCGATTCAGTTTTCGGATAGCGCGCGACCGACACGTCGTCACTCTCCAGGCACCGCACTGCTCAGCCTTCGTGACAACTGTGCGATTGCCTTGCGCAGCTTGCGGTGTTGATCGAACGCGTGTACGAAGTCGCTCTCGCGGCGCGAGCCCTTTTTGATGATGACCTCGAGCAGCGCCTTGCGCTCGGCGACCGACCAGCTGGCCACTCGCGGCAGCATGGTGACGAGGGGGGCCCAGCGGCGGAACCAGCAGCCTCCGGCCAGACCGCGCGGTTTGCCGAGCAGCGCGATTGCTTCGGCATGGCACTCCCGTTCGGCTAGTACGCGGTCGCCACCGAATCGCTTGGCGATCATGCGTGTAACTGCCAAGCCGACCTTGTCGTTCTTCATCAGGCCGATGATGTCGTCGCGTTGCTCATGTTCGTGGTAGTAGACGTTCTCGGCAGCTAGCTTCCTTAGCGTCGCAATCGACGAACGATGGCCTCGCGTCCGTTTCATGGCGGCGAGTTCGCGCTTCATCAGCGCGAGCACTTTGGTGCTGCGTGGGCGGAATCCAAGCTTCTGGTAAAACCACCACGCGCCGGATTCCAGCGCCTCGTTGTTCTTGTGACCGAGCTGATAGGGGTAGATCGTGAACGAATCGACGCCAAACAGGGCCTTGACGGTGGCCAGCACGCGGCCGTAGATCCATCCGGCTTCGCCACCGCGGAACGTGTCGAACACGTTGTAGGCGATTTCAGCTGAGCCGGAGAGCGCACTGTTGAGCACGTAGCCCATTGGCACGCCGTTGCGCAGCGTCAGGAAGCCGTACACGGATTCGAGCATCAGGCGTCGTTCGGGCACCAAGCCCATCGCCACAAAGGTCAACCCGTCCTCCCACTCGACCAGACGTACGTCGTTTGCATCGGCATATGCAAACGCGTCGAGGTCGCGCTCTCGCGTTACCATCGCGTTCCGGGCCATCTCGACGTATCGCTGCCCCTCTTGCCGGCTCAACTCCCGAATCGCACGCGGCTGCTCACGCAGCACCTCGGCGATCACCGGTCGCTGTGCGCGCACCGGCCCCGTTTGGAAGTGCGTCTGCTTCACCGGCGCCGCAGCGTGGGTCCGCGACGGAGAATCGTGCGACGGTTCGAGCTGCATCGTTAGCCGTAGCTGTTCGAATATGATTTCAAACGTGAACGCATCTGGGTAGATCTCCGCTAGCCGTCGCGCCACGAAGGCTCCATCGGCCTGCTTGCCGCGCAGCTCGTTGAGCCACTTCTTGGCGCCTACCTCCATCTCGTCGAGTCCTGGAGTCTCGCTCCACAGGGCCATCGGCTGCAGCTGGCTGTCGAGCAGGGCTGTGTTTTCATACTGGCCCCATACGATTGACAGGTTCTGCGGCCAGCGCTGCGCCAGCCGTTCGGCCGTGGCTGCATAGAACGGGTACGTGATCGCGGTGCCCGCGATGCCGCTGTTTTCGAGTTCCTCCCGAAAGCGTTGCACGTCGGAGCGCTGACCGAAGGCAGCCATGGTCTGCTTGCACTGCTTCAGAACCTTTTGGTTGTCCGGATAGGCACGCATGAAGCAAAGCAACTCGTGAAGTCGCAATACGGCGGCCGCGCTGGTGAGCCTCGCCCGCCCGAGTTTCTGCAGCGCCGCGAGCCGCCGCGCCGCCGGCTCGATGCCAAAGGTGAACTTCTCATTCTCGAGAGTGCCAAGCAGCTTCATAGACATATCTGCGTCCATGTTGGCGCAGGTGCCGACAGACTGCGAACGGACAAAGGACGTAGTCAGCGTGATTCGTACCGCTGGCGCGGCGACTGGTTCTTGACCAGCCTGATGCGAGTCGTGCCCTAGAGGCGTGGCCGGTAGTCAGCGTGCCACGCGTGTGGATGGAATCACTGTTCGTGGTGGGGTGCGAGAACGCAGGCGAATTGGTGGATTCGGCGAGGCTCTGGTGGGCCGCCAAGTGCGACGAGGCCGCCGCAGGCGTTGGGCGCGGCTTTTCGGCCGGGCCTTTAGCGCCAGGCGGCGGCGCAACCCTCACCGTAGGTTGTGTCGCGCAGGCACGCGCACGAATTGGTTCGTCGAGAGTCGGTGCGCAACGGAGCACGGCAACGCACGTCTCTTGATGACTCCTCGGCGCGCGGCCGCCATGAAGCAACTCTGACCCGTCACAGATCCTCGTGGCAACACCAACTAGGCTGAAGGGGCTGTCTTAGCGCTTGGTCTGACGATCAGCCTCAAGGCACCGTCACAAGCTTACGGGCACCTTACGCAACGAAGTGTGACCGCGACCCGGCACCGCCGATACTTGCCTTCATGCGACCACCTGAGAAAGCGCCTAGGCGCTGGCTGGCTATATGCGGCGTAGCAATTGTTGCTGCCGGCCTCTGGCTTACTCAGCGGACTCCGAGCACTCGTTCGCTGTTTCAGCCGTTTGCGCCGTGGCGGTCGCTGTCCGTGGGAACGAGTGGCGAAATCGACGTCCGGCTTGAGCATCTACCGAAGGCGTCGATCGCGACCGTGGATTGGCTGCGCTGGAAGGTCGTTCACAGCGGAGCACACGCCATTCAGCCTGAGAAGGTCAGTGCCCGCATCGAGGCGCAGTTGTTCGACGGCAAGACGTGGCAACGGGTGAACAACAACTCGTTCCTGATCAGCCCGATCAGCCAAGTCGGCGTCGAACTACAACCCGGCGTGCATCGCATTGCGTTGCCGGCGGCGCGGCAAACGATGCTCAGTTTGAGGCTGCCGAGCCGCGATGGCTGGCTGGTCAGGTGTCGCCTGCATCTGAGCATGGAATTGCCGAGCGGAGGATCCATTGCGACACCGAGCTCTGGATTGCCGTTCGAGTTTGAGTGGCTGTATCCAACGCCCATAGAAATCGACACCACCCGAAAACATCTCCGGGAGTTGCTCGCACTTCCAGGCCAGACACCCGCCGGCGCACACTTGGTTGATGTGTTACTGCTCATGCCGCTCGTCCGTGCTGGCATATCGTTGACAGAGATCACCACCGCAATGGAAGGAGCCCAGCGCTACGGTCGCCAGTGCCGGGAAATCCTCGCGCGTCGCGTGCACGACCTTGACGTTTCGCGGCATCAGCTCGTCGACTACTTCGCAAAACGACTGCAAGGCGACAGCCCACATGTCTGCGAAGACTTGATGCACGCGCCACGAGACTTCTGGGACCTAGCGTTCTTGGAGCCATTGCTACAGATGTATGAGCTTGGCGAAACGTCAGGCAGGAGCGATTCGTTGCGTGTTCTCGATCGGCATGGCATGCGATGGCGGAGCAATCAGTCCGCCTGCGAACGCCTCTACGACACGATCATGTCGCGTGAGGGCGAATGGCTGGGCGTAGGACTAGGCGAACTCGCAACCGCACACCCTGAGTTACACCGGATGGGGATCGTGTCCAATTGGCAGCAGGCCGTGCGGAATGTGGCCGTCAGTCGCCACCACAATGCGATAGATGTCCTGAGGCCGTATCTCGGCGACACTAGCATCTTGTGTGCGCAACGTACCAAAGATGGACGCTACATCGATGGGCTTCGTGCGTGTGACGTGGCGCTCGAAGCCATCCTCAAAGTGCGCTACGGCGAAGTCCATGCGGGCTACGACGCAGTCGACGGCCCCGGTTCGTCAAGGCCATCGGGACGCGGTGGCGTAACCCGCGATTTGCCCGACGAAGAGGTCCGTGACAACACGATCCGCAAGCTGCTGATCGAACTCAACAAGTAGCCATACGCGAACGCCCGCTCTGGGGTAGTGGGCGTCTGGCACCGGCCTCGCTAAGCACCGGCCTCGCTATGCACGGGCCTCGCTAAGAACGGGCCTCGCTAAGAACCGGGCAATGCGCCGCTTTCCCCTGGCGTTGTCGCCGCTGTCCTAGTTCCAGGCGAATCGCTGCGCGGCGCCGATGCGGATCGAGCCAGTAGAACGGAGCGCAACAGGTTGCAGCGTCAGAACGAAGTGCGATGGCACCGCTGCGAAGTTGTAAGGGAACGAGAGCATGCCCGATGGGCCGGCGATCGTTGCGTGCAACAGTGGGTCTGTTGGCAGGATCCACGCGGGTCCCCAAGGGGTTGCGTAAGGAGCTTTCGGTAGTCCCGCCAGTACGAACACCGCATCACCAGGTTCGCTTGCGACATCGACGTTCATGGTGTTTGCCGTATGCGATGCCGACAAGCTGGGGATGGGCGTCGTGATGACGCTAGTCGTGCCGGGGCCGGTGATTGCCGGTGAGCCTGCGACGAGCACGGACGGGTCCAGTTGCACAAGGCCAGCGTTGACGACAATGGATGTCTCGGCACTTCCTGGAGTAAGGAAGTTGGTTTCGATCACGGCGCTGCCGGTCGCTGCGAACTCGCCACCGTTCACGCGTAGTGCGAGGCGAAAGGGTGCGGGCCCGTTAGGGAGGTGGCCGTTGATGCGTCCGCCTTGCCACATCACGCGGCCGGAGACCAACAGCAGGCTTTCCATGTACAGTCCCGACGCTTGCAGGGTTGTGTCGGTGGCGGTCAGGTTCGAGTTCCTGATTTCGAGTCGCGGCACGCAACAGCGGGTGAAGCTGACTTGATCGCTGTCTGTAATGCAGAAGAAGTCCACGCCCCCAAAGCTGCCGGAGGCCGAACGGAAGCCAGCCGAGTCGACGAACACGATGGCTCCCGAACAGGATTCGATATGCATCAGGTTGCCCGTGGGCATGGGATTGAAGACGACGCTGTCGACGACTACCGATCCCGCGCAGTTGATCATGTCGAGGCGGTAAACTACGCCTCCAGAAACGATCGCGGTCTCGTTGGCCGGCACGCCAACGAACTTCAGTCCGTTGGGGCCAGTGCCAAATGGGCCTTTGATCTCGGCGCCGGGCTGCAAGTGGATGTGCACACCTTTGCTGCAGACGACCTGAGTGTAGGTGCCGGGTTGTACATCGAGCACATCACCAGAAGTCGCAGTTTGGATCCCTGCTTGCAGCGCGGATCCACCGCCGGTGATCACATGTGTGGTCTGTGCCAGAGCAGTCTCGCTGCATAGCGCGAGCGCAAGCACGAGTGGAGTGGATTCTCTTCCCATGGTGAGACGGTACGCGGCCCAGTGCGTTTGGCAAGGCGTGCGGATGCACGCGGCGGTGCTGCACGACAGCACGGAACTCCTTGATGATCGGGCCTATGCGGCTTGTCAACCGCATGAGGCTCGCGTGTGACGAGTAGTCCTGGCCGCAGGGATCGAGGTCAGCGCCAATGCGGAAGCATGGCAGGCCGCGCCAGACTCCTTGTCGATAGAGCCCAGCGCCATGGAGCGCTGCTCGAACATGTTTGGCTAGCATCCGATGAGTCTGTCACAGGAGTGCGAGTGCGCGGAAGCCATTCGGTTCGACTACGTCGACTAGCTTGCGTGGCTTCAACCCTCCTTGTGGTCCGCTAGGTCGCAGCCACAGATTGGCTAAGGCGAGAGGGCCACGGCGGATGGCAATGGCGCCACCGCGATACCAAGGGCTGCTGCATGGCTGGCCAGTGCTTCGGCGTCCGGGTAATCGGTTCTCGTGAACTTCCAGGCGGTTTTCTCAGTAGCCGTAGAGGCAGGTCTGGTCGGTGCAGGGCGGCTTCCTCTTCCGCGTCGAAGCTGCTGGTCTCGATTTCGAAGGCTTCGAATCCAGTGTTCACGGACTTGACCAGGTTCGATCGTGCGGTCGTTCCTCAGTCTTTCGATCCGGCACGTGCTCCTACGGGGCACCTGTGGCTCGCAGTGGGCGAACGGTGCTGCTCAGCGCGCCATCAGCGCCCGTCCTTGGGCTCGTTGCCGCGCTCGGCGGTCGCCTCGGCAGTGGCTTTGCTCCCATGTCGGTATTTCTCAAACCAACCCCGCACGTAGAGTATGCGCCGCAGCCGGTTGCTGACGTGGCGACCGGCGGCGCCATGGTACTCGTCGGGCACGCGCACCATCACGGTGTCGATCTTGCGCAGCTTGAGTGCCTGGTAATACTCCTCCGTCTGCGCCATTGGTGTACGCAGGTCGAGTTCGCCTGTGATCAGCATGGTCGGCGTCGTCACGTTGCCGACATACTTGAGTGGCGAGCGGTTCCAATGCTCCTCGATGCCTTGCCACGGTAGTTGCTTGAAGTTCGTGTACCAGTAAGGGCCGTCGGTAGTGCCGACGAAGCTGATCCAGTTGGTCACCGGGAACATCGAGACGGCCGCCTTGAAGCGGTTGGTGTGGCCGACGATCCAGCAGGTCAGCACGCCGCCACCGCTGCCGCCGTAGACGAACAGGTTCTTGTCGTCGACATAGCCCTGACCGATGACGTGATCGACGCAAGCCATCAGATCGTCGTAGTCCTTGCTCGGGTATGCGTTGTTGATCTGGTTGCCGAACTGTTTGCCGTAGCCGACCGAGCCGCGCGGGTTCGTATAGACGACCACGTAGCCGTTGGCCGCATGGTTCTGGCGTTCGAAGTCGAAGTTGACTCCGTACATGCCGTGCGGGCCGCCGTGGATCTGCAGGATCAGTGGGTACTTCTTGGTCGGGTCGAAGTGGGGCGGCTTGACGATCCAGCCTTGCACCTTGAGGCCGTCGCTTGACTCGGCCCAGAATTCTTCGACCGCGCCGAGTTCGATTCTGGCGATCACGTCGTCGTTGACCCTGGTCAGCTGTTTGCTGTTGCCGGATGCGTACGTGGCGATGTCGGTAGGTTGATGTGGCGAGGTCTGCGTGCCGAGCAGGGTTCCGTTGCGATCGATGTCGGTGAGTCGCCACTGCAGCTGGCCTTGCGTGACCTGCTCGAACTTGCCGCTGCGATCAACGCGGCAGATGTGGGCCATGCCGCGGTCGCGGATTGTGTAGTAGATCGACTCGGACTGCGGGTCCCACGTAAGGCTGGTCGGCGGGCGGTCCTGGGCGGCCGTCAACACGCGGTGGTCAGTGCCGTCGATGGCCATGAGGTAGATGCTGGCGACGTTGTAGGTGTCGTCGTTCTTGTCGTAGCCGGTGTAGGCGACATACCGCCCGTTTGGCGAGACGACCGGTCCGCTGTCGGGGCCGACGCGACTGGTCAGTTGACGCACGATACCGGTGTCGACCGCGACGGCGTAGACCTCGGATTCGCGAACCTGCCAATCGGCGTCTTCGGCGCGCAGGCCGCTGAACACGATCTCGGCGCCGTTCGCGGTCCACTGTGGACCGCCATGATCGAAGTCGCCGGAGGTGATTTGCCGCGGGGTGCCACCAGTCGCATCGACGACGAAGATGTGGCGGTGGCCGCTGGGCCGATAGCCGCGCCGATCACTGCGGTAGTTCAGGCGCGTGATCACCGTCGGTTCTTCGGCCCACTTGGCGCCTTTCGGCTTCTTCGGCATCTTGATTGGGAAGCCGTCCGTCTCGGGCACTTGCATGTTGCATGCAATCGACTTGCCGTCCGGCGCCCAGCGCAGGTTGGAAGGCCCCTCACTGACGTGGGTGATCTGCGTGATCGAACGGTCGGCCAGGTGCAGCACGTGGATCTGGGAGCCACTCGGTTCCCCCTTCCTGATGAAGGCGATGCGGCTGCCGTCGGGCGACCATCGCGGCGAGCCGCCGTCGGTCAGCTTGCGCTGCAGGGTGCCGTGGCTGGTCATGATCCACAGCTCGCTCTGCATGCGATCGTTGATCTTGTCGGTCCATGAACGGGTGTAGACGATCTGTTTCCCATCGGGCGAGAACCGCGGATTCGAGACGTTCTCCCAGTCGAGCAACTTGTCGAGCGCGAGCTGGTTGCCGGGCTTCAGGGAACCAGGTTCTTGATCCTGAGCGGGAAGGGCGATCGTCAACAGGACGGCGACGGGCAACAGGCGCATGGAAACTCCGTAGGCGTGGGGGGAACATCCATGAGCCTAGCTACGACCATGCGGAAGCGCACGTGCAACCGGCGCGCGCGATCGACCAGATGCCGTCGATTGGCGTCGAGATTCCGCTGACCGCACAAGTGGCCGCACAAGCCTGCGGCGGTGCCACCTTGGCGAGTGCAAAGGGTACAGTTGTTGAGGTGTTGCGGAACCGAAGGCAGTCCTCGCCCCTGTGGCGCCGGAACACTCCCGAACTACAATCGACGAACCTTATGGAAACTCGCGCCGCGCTAGCCGCCCTGTCAGTGCTCACCGCTGCTGCCTCCGCACAGTTGCCTCCAGATTTCGAGACTGCGATCGTGATCGTTGATGCGATCGGCGGTGAGTTTCGAGGTCATGGCGACTTCGACGGTGACGGGGACATCGATCTGATCCATTTCACTGGACCGACCACCAACTGGACTGGGTTTCGGTTGTTTCTCAACGACGGAACCGGCGGCCTGACCCCAACCGCGTTCGTGCCATTCGGGTTTCCGGGCAACTACTCGCTGGGAACCCTGCAGCCTCGAACTGGCGACTTTGACGGTGATGGCAATCTCGACTTCGTGATTGCCCGCAACGGCCCGGCGATGACCGTTGGGGAAGGCGTCGAGTTCTTCCTCGGTGATGGGGCCGGCGGGATCTCAGCACGCCACTACTTCCCGCTAACCAACCCCACCTGGCTGCACGAGGGGTCGATGAATGGCGACGCGGCACTCGACGTTGCGGTGCACTTCACGGATCCAACCCTTGGCAACCATCTCGCGTGGCTCAGGTTTAGCAATGGCCAACCCGTGCTTGGGCCATGGCTCCCGCTGACTGGCGGCGTGCCGAATGCACCCTTGTTCGAAACCGTTGATGTCGACGGCGATGGTTTCGACGACATCGTCGCCGCCGTAGCAGCAACGACGGCCTTTGACAAGATCGTGTTCTTCCCAACCGTCGCCGGCGCCCCAACCCTTGGCGCCCAATACGTGATCCCCGCCCAGATGCAGAACGTCAACCTTCGGCCTCGCGTTGGCGACCTTGACGGTGACGGCGATCGCGAGTTCTTGGTAGTGAAGAGAAGCGGCTCGGACACGGGGACGTGGGTGCAGGCTTTCGAGCGCACGACCAGTGGCTGGCTACAACACTCCCCGGAGTTGGTTGCAACCCCGACAACGGGCTGGCTGCAGCCACACAACACCTGGCTCCTCGACTGGGATGGCGATGGCTGGCTAGACGTGGCCGCGTCGAGTAGCCGCATTGATACCGTTCGCTCGGATGGCGACTGGACGTTCTCCGAGGGCTTCGAAACGCTGGGCACTGGCCAACGCGAAGGTGGCGGCGCAGCCGATCTCGACGGCGACGGTCACCCCGAGTTCATTGCCGGCTACAGCATTCTGCGCGGCGACGGTTCCTTTGCGCCAAAGGCGACTCTCGCGCCCCTGCCGATCTTGACCAACCTGGTATTCGATCGCGAGGGTGACGGCGACCTAGACCTGACCAGGTGGTCTGATGGCGCCCATTCCGCCAACAATGCGACGGGCGCATTTCAAGCGACGACATCGTCCTTCCCGCCGGCGCCACCAACCAACGTCTACGCGGTTCCTATTGCGTACGCAGATTTCGACGGCGATGGCCATGGCGAGTTCTTGGTCCTGTTCGGGCAACAGATTTGGGCTTGGCCATTTCCGTTCATCCAAGGTGTCGGCATGCATCGCATTTCTGATGACGGCAACGGCGGCTACCGGCCGGGTGTGCTGGCGACGACAGTCGGTGTCCTGATCGACGCGCCGCCGGGCAATTCGGTGGATGCCCAATGGGCAACTGGCGACGCCGATGGCGATGGCGACATCGACCTTCTGGTCGAAGGCGGTTACCACCAAAACGACGGTAACGGCAACCTCGATCTATTCGTAGCCGCCTATGCTGGCCGCGGCAGGGCTGTGGCGGATCTCGACGGCAACGGCTTTCCTGACCTGGTCGTCACGGCGTATTCCCCTGCTTCCAATGCGAGCGATCTACGCGTCTACTACGGCAGTGCTAGCGGCTTCAATCCGCAACTGCTCGCGACGCACCCCGGCCGACTGGATGCAAGCTTGCGGGACCTTGACGGGGACGGTGATCTCGACTTGCTGGCTGCAGCCGATAGCCAACTCGGCTTGTTCCTGTTCGAAAACGTCGGCACAGGCTTCTTCGCAGGAACCACGGCCATGCCCGACGTCGACGCCGCCGCGCTGCAGCACGTTGGCGTAGTCGACTTCGACGGCGATGGTGTGCCGGACCTTCTAGTCAGGCGTCAGTTGAGTAATCCTACCGGCATCGTTACGGACACACTCGCGCGCTTCCGCAACGCTGGCAGCGGACTAACATATGATCTGGTCGCGGAGCATGCCTGCCCGTATGGAGTCACTGGCTTTGCTGACTTTGACGGCGACGGCGACCTCGATGCCTTCGGCAGCGCGCTACTGCGAAGCCACCTGGTGCCCGCCGGGGCGGGCGGCGCTCTGCGGCAATACGGCAATGGCGTCGCCGGGAGCGGTGGCATCGCGCCCATGCTCGGCGCGAACGGCCCAGTTGTATCGAGTTCTGCCAACGACAAGCTTCGCCTGGTCCGCGGCATCGGAGGCGGCAGCACGCTGCTCGTATTCGGGCTTGTCGAAGCAGCGATGCCGAACGCACCGTTGCCCGGCCTCACGCTCCACGTTGGCGACCCGGTATTGGTATTGCCGCCGCCGTTGACCGGCACTCCCGGATCGGCT
>CAXBFC010000190.1:0-14387 GCA_963974725.1 uncultured bacterium
CGCAAGGCACTGTCGCTGAACCGGCTGATGATCAACCTCGGCTGGGCGGTTGGACCAACGATTGGCGGCTACCTGGTGATGGTCGACTTCCGCTGGATGTTCGTCGTCGATGGCAGCACCTGCCTGATCGCCGCCGCCTTCCTCGCCTTCGGCCTGGGCGGCTTCCGTCCCAAACCAGAACCGCGCGCCGCCAACGAGACCAAAGCCCGGCCGATGCGCGACGGGCACTTCGTCTGGCTGATGCTTGCGAACTTGATCACGTTGGTCGCGTTCATGCAGTACTTCACGACCGGCTCGCGTGTCTTCGAAGACACGGGTTACCAACGCCACCACATCGGCTGGTTCCTCGCCGTCAATCCGATCCTGATCGTGATGTTCGAGATGATTGTCGTGCACGCTCTACGCGATCGACCGGCACTGCCAATCGTCGCCCTCGGATCGCTAGTCGTCGGCATCGGCTACCTCGTGCTGCTAGCACCGCTCGGTGCCGTCGGCATCGTCATCGCCATGGGCGTGATCGCCGGCGGAGAGTTGCTGCAGATGCCGTTGCTGTCAGCACACATCAACGATCGCGCGCCAGCCAGCGCCCGCGGTTCGTACAACGGTGCCTATGGCATGGTGTTCAGCCTGGCGTTGATCTTGGCGCCGGTGCTCGGCGGCCATGTCTACGAAGACTCTGGCCAGGACGCACTGTGGATCTTGTGCGGAGTGCTCGGCGCAGTGGCGGCATGGATGTTCTGGTTCGCAAGCCGCACCGCCGCCGGGCGCAGGCCAGTGCCGACAGCTGCAGACTAGACGTTGTGGTTGCCCGCGAAGGCACGGTTGCGGATGCGGTTGCCTGTGGGCTACTGGTCGTGAGAGCTTTCGCGATGCGGGCGATTCAGCCTGCGAAAACTTCGCCTAGGGAACCGGCATCGAGTAAGCGCAACGCCCAGACTTCGAGTTGCTCGATGGACGCATGCTGCAAGCGATCCAGATCCTGCGAAGAGATCTCGCCAAAACGAGCCTTGAGCTGACGCTGCAAGAGGTCGCGCTGGCCGGCTTGGCGTCCCTGTTCTAGGCCCTGCTCACGGCCCTGTTCTCGGCCCTGATCCCGCCACTGCTCAATCGGCGGTTTGAACTTTCGTGTCACCAATGGATCCATGGTTTCCTCAACGATTTCGACCAACACATCAACGGGAACGTCGACGACGTCCGCAGTGTAACTCCATAGCGCGCGCAGGGCATAGTCCCCCGCCTGGCTGCCCAACAGCCGTCGAAGCGCCGCATTCCAGCGCTCGAACACCTGGCGCGCGGCGACCGCATCGGCAGCTGGCAGACTCACCAACGCGTCCACGGTTAGCTTGGCCAACAAGGTCATCGCCAATCCCTGTTGGTGTTGCCACGAACACTGCTCAAGGTCGACGACGAACGGGTCAAAGTGCGGCTGCGCCAAATCAAGCCGCAGGTCTTCGATCGACAGATCGTCGGCCATTGAGCGCCAGCTATCTTCGAGCAAGTCTTCCAGACCGCGCGGCTGCTTGCCCGCATGCGATTGCAGGATCAAGACCGGCAAGACTCGCGGCAAGTGCGTCATGCCACTCTGGGCTTTGCGCAGGTCTCGCCACAACCCAATGACGTATTCCAGCAACTGCACCACGGCCCAACGCTCCGGCCGACGCTTGTGCTCGATTAGGACGTAGACCAACACCTGGTGACCACCACTGCAAACAGAGAACGCCAGATCGCTTTGGTGACGGCGCAGCTGGTCATCGACACGCGTGCCTGGGATCGCCTGCAAGCTGGTCCAGTCGATGCTGGTAACCACACTCCTGGGCAACACCGAGCGCAATAGCCCGGCGGCATGCTCAGGCTGGCCAAACGTGTAGCGGAATAGTGCGTCGTGTGGACTGTGCATCAGGTAGCGACGCCGAAGACTCCACGCCTTCGCTGCGCCTGCTACCTCTGTGCGCAGCAATCGCCCACGGTGGCAAAAATCTTCTCGCTAGTCCCAATCGCCAGGGCCTGAGTCGCCAGGGCCTGAGTCGACCGGGCCTGAGTCGACCGGGCCCGAGTCAACCGGTCCAGAGTCAACAGGACCCGTCAGGCTGCGCAACGCAGCAACCGGCACGCGAACCGCACCGTCCGGCGGTCGGAACCACGTGGCCTCTTCGTAAGGTGCAAACTCGTCTCCTTTCAGCCGGAACTGCAGCGTGATGGTGCCGACGCGCAGATCCTCGAAGTCCCAAAAGCGATCGTTCGAAATCACCAAGGCCCCGTGCTCGCGCGCATACTCGAGCACGTAACCATCGGCCGACTCGCCGCGCGGACAGACGACGTAGCGCGGGCGACCCGGAGTCACATCGCCGCAGCGCGCCCGCAAAGTCGCTTGGTCGGGCCGCTGGCAGCGCAATGCCGTGGCGTGGTCAAGGAACACTTGCACCGGCAAGTCTTCGCGCCACTCCCGGCACCATTGCTCGACCAGGTCGAGCCGCTGGATCGGTCGAAAGCGACTCGACGCGATCACATTCGCACCGTCGATGACAATGCCGCGCAACGCCGGCGGCTCGGGGTCTGGTTGTCGACGTTTGGGGCCGGCCATGGCGACATGGTGCCGGATCGCGATCCTATACGCTACGCATCCTCCGGCAGCATCACGTCAAACACGCGCATGCCAACCCCACCACCCAGGCGTTCTTCGGCCTTGCCCTCGAAAACGAACGGGCCGCGCCCCTGCAGCACACCGCCGCAGCGCTGGTAGACCTTCGAAAACAACGTTGTCTCGACGATGCCGGTGCCGTCTTCGACCGTCACGAAGCACATGCCACCTTGCTCGGCACTGTGACCGCGGAACGCCACCGCAAAGCCACAGATGCGCACGGTGCGATTGAGGTGCTCGGCGACTTTGCCGCACGGCACGCAATGGTTGAGCACCGGCAACTCACCGCGACGCCACAACACATCCACCGGATGGCTGCCAAGCGTGAAGCCCAGCAAACGCAACTCGGCCTCCCCTTTTTTGGCTTCATCGAAGTCGGGTAACTGCGGGTAGCTCGCTTCGCGCGGCGCCACGGCATCGGCAAACAATGCGCCACGCGCAGCAACGGCGGTTCGCTCGGCAACTTTCTGGGCACGTGGGGTCATCGCGACCTGCAACCGCCACAACAATTCGGGACGGGTCATGCCAAACCCATCGCATGCGCCGACCAGAATCAAATTTTCGATCTCATTGCGCATCGGCCGCACGCGCTGCAAAAGGTCCTGCAAGGTTCGGAACGCCCCACCCGCACGCCGCGCGGTCACGATCGCGGTGACCGTGCGTTCACCCAAACCATGCACGCTCGACAAACCGATGCGAATCACCGTCGGACGCAGCAATTCGTGTTCGACGGCGCCTTCTTGCACACACGGGGCTCGCAACTCGGCGCCGAGGCGCTTCGCTTCTTCGGCGTAGACACCCTGAGCAAAGTAGCCAGCCTCGTTGCGCAACATCGCCGCCAGGAAGGCCGCCGGCCAACGCGCCTTCAAGAACACACAGCGGTATGCCAGTCGGCCGTAGGTCACCGAGTGCGCCTTGCAAAACGAATAGGCCGCAAAGCGCGCCATCTCGCTCCAGACTTGCTCGATGGCGACGCGCGGCAAGCCGCGTCGCAACCCAGCAACAACGAACGCATCCGCTTCGTCGCGCAGGGCATGGCTGCGGCCACGCTTGCCGAGATCCCGCCGCAACACATCGCCCTCGGTCGCGTCGAGACCAGCCACCGCCATCGCAGCACGGATCACGTCTTCTTGGTAGAGCATGATGCCAAAGGTGTCGGCGAACACTTCGCTCAAGAGCGGATGCGCCGTAGTCACCGGCTCCAAACCACGTGCGCCGGATGAACGCATCCTTCATGCCCGCGGCCGCCGGTCCGGGCCGCACCAGCGCGACGGCCTGGATGACGCGATCCATCGTCGTGGCCCCCATCTGCTGCAACAGCGTGCGCATCGCCGGCGACTCGACTTGGAAACACCCCAGCGTGCCGCCACTGCTCAACAGTTTGGCCGTGCGCGCATCGTCTTCAGGAATCGTTTGCAGGTCGGGCACGACCACGCCATGGCCCTGCAACATCGTCACGCAGTCATGCACGATCGAGAGCGCGCGGTTGCCGAGCAAGTCGATCTTGACCATGCCAAGCCCCTCGACGAAGTGCATGTCGTATTGCGTGACAACAACCCCTTTGGCGGCACGTTCGAGCGGTGCATACGTCGCAACCGGTTGCGGGGTGATCACGAGGCCGCCAGGATGCACGCCAAGATGGCGCGGCGCCGACAGCAGCTGCTGCGCAAGCGACAGCAGCAACTGTTCGCGTTCTGGCGGCAGATGTTTGCTGTCGTGCACCGAACTTGCTGCCCGGTTGCCAATGCTGTTGCTTGCGGTGGCTCGGCCTCCGGTGGGATTGCCGCCGCGTTGGCCTTCCCGCCAGAACCCCGGCGTCTCCGCAGCGATCTCGGCCAGATCCAAATCCGCCTTGCCATGCCACGGCAAGCGCTTGCTGCGGCGCACCGCTTCGGCCGGCGGCAAACCGATCACCTTGGCAGCTTCTTGGTATGCCGAACGTGGACCGCACGTGTTGTAGGTCGCGATCATTGCGACATGGTCGCGCCCGAAGTGCTCGTAAACCGCTTCGATCAGTTCATCCCGGCGCCGCCAGCAAAAATCGAGATCGATATCGGGCAGGTCGCTGCGCCCCGGATTGAGGAAGCGCTCGAACAACAATCCGTAGCGCAGCGGATCGGCATCCGTCAGGCCGAGACAATGCGCCACCAAGCTGTCCGCGGCCGAACCGCGCCCGACGAAAGGAATGTCGCGCGCGCGCGCCAACTCGACAATCTGATGCACCGCCAGAAAATACGGCGCAAACCCCATCGACTCGATCACTGACAATTCGTGTTCGCAGCGCGCCATCGCATCTTGTTCTGGTTTGCCATAACGCTGCCGCAAACCCGCCAAGACCAACTGCCGCAACGCCGCCTCCGCCGTCTCACCGGGCGGCAACGTCACCGGTGGGAAGATCGGTTTGGCGCGATCGACAAACGACAACGTGCAGCTTGCGAGCACTTGCTGCGCCATCGCCACGGCGTCGGCGTCGGCTTCTTCTTCGTGACCAGCACGCAACTGCTCCTTGCTCGGCAAGTGCGCATCGGGACTGGCCACGCCAATGCCCCGCAAGTCCTTGGCCGGATCGCCGCCGCGCAACGAACGATTCCACTTCACCGCCAAGAACAGTTGGTGCAGCGCGTGGTCCTGGGGCGCGGCAAACCAGACATCGCGTATCGCACACAGCCGCAGGTCGAGGTCGCGCGCAATGTCCCGCAGCATGCGACGTGGCCATGGACAACCTGGATCCGGCAACTTGCGGCCGCGTTGCGACGACGCTGCTGACGGGCCACTACCCGTCGTATCGCGGGCCGCCCCACGACCGCCGACTGTCCGACTACCATCTGCTCCACCAACAGAACCTCGCGGCGGCAGCGCCACCAACAACTGTTCGCGCGGCACCCGCACCGACAACTCCGGCAACAAGCGCGGATCCCCGCACACGAACCACAACCCCTGGGCATAGCGCTCGCATGCGCGCACGAGGTCGAACGCAGCAGCACTCGCAGCGTTTGCAGAGCGCCCGGGCCCAACCCCATGGAACGCACTCAACAAACTACACAACGAACCGTAGCCACGTTCGTCCTGCGCAAGCAACGTCAGCCGCCGACCGCGATGCACGAGCTCGCAGCCAAACACCGCTTGCAGCCCGACGCGCCGCGCCGCCTGGGCGAACGGATAGAGACCGTAGAGGGCATTGGTGTCGGTCAGGACCAGGTGCGTCAACCCGAGCCGCACCGCCTCTTCGCACAGTGCCTGCGGCGACGCAGGCGCAGTCAGCAACGAATAATGCGTTCGGGAGAGCAGCAGCGGCATGCTATGGCTATACCTAACATATCACGAACATCAAGAGGGTGACTTCAGACCCGCTCGGCGGCGACCGCACAACCACCTCCAAAATAATAACTTATGACCTATCACAGATCCGTGCTGCAAGGCCAACTCGGCGCCGTCACAACGGTGCTGAGATGGACGCCACCCCCGAACCTGCACGAGTTCCGCGCTGGCCGCCGGGGACTACGCAGCCGTCACCAAGCTGATCGACAGGCACCCATCGCTGATAACCTCGCAGCCTTGGCAGCCTCACTGGGACGGCGTCCCGCTCGACACTTGCGTGAGGTCGACCCGGACGCCGCGCGATCCGTCGACGCAGAAGGCATGACGGCCCTGCATTGGGCCGGCGCGCCCTCGCCGCAAGCCGCACCACGCTGACTCGATCACGCGATTGCTGTTGACGCACGGCGCCGATGTGCATGCGCGCAAACCACAAGAAGACCAGATGACGACGCTGCATCATGTCGCGGAGTGCAGCGGCTCAACCAAGCAGGCCGACCTGCTGTTGGCACACGGCGCGCATCTCGACGCGACCGCGCGGCATGGCCGCGCGGCGCTGTCCTATGCGATGGATCGCGGCCACACCGACATGGTTGCGCACCTGAGCAAACTCGGCGCTCGGCAGTCCCCATCCCCAGAAATGTGAGCGATGTCGAAGCGAGAGGAGTCGCTCGCGTAGCAACTCCGTCGAGCGATCCAGCATCCGCCGCCAAGCTGTAGCCCGACGCAACTTGCATCAGGCACAGTTTCACAACGCAACTCAGAGCGATCCGAGAGTCAGCAACAGCCCGTTCGTGCTAGTGATGTTCTGAATCGCGCCATTGGAAGCCAACTCACAGACCAGCACTTGATGGGTAATGGGTTGGCCGATCAGCATGGGATTGTTTGGAATCACCAATTGGGATTCGGCCACGCCCGCGTTGGGCAGCAGCAGGTAAAGTGGTCCTGGCTGCACCAGCAACTGGCACCCCGGTTGACCTTCAGCCAATAGCAACCACAGCTCTTGCCAGGTCGAGTGGAAGCCGAACAGACCAACCGCGAGCGAAGGCGGCGCAATGCCGGTTGCGTGCGTGACGAGAGTCGTGCCCAACCACGGCATCTGCTCCGCTTCCAGCACCAACGGTCCACCAGCGCCAACGCAACCCGAGCCATAGGCCGTGACCGTTGCGGGGCATGGATTCGATAGCACCGCGACGTTGCCACGCACCCCGCCATCCGTTGACGTGAACGCGCCGCCGACCACGATGGCGCCGTCCGCCGCGACCGCCATCGCGGTGACCTGGCCATTCTCGACACCTCGCATAGGGAGCCAATTCGCTCCGGTCCATCGTGCGAGTCGTCCAGCCGGCACCTGCTCCGCCACGGTGAACGAACCACCTGCCAGCAATTCCCCGTTCGGCAGCTTGGCAAGCACGCCAACCGGACCGTTGAGACCTGTGCCAAGCTCTTGCCAGTCCACGCCGTCCCAACGCTGCACGTTGCCAACCTGCTGATTGCCAACAAACCGCTCCCCGCCAACAACAAGGTCGCCCAAGGCGTCGGTTGTCACAGTGAAAACCTGCCCGCTAACGCCAGCACCAAACGGTTGCCACGCGGTTCCATCCCAGAATGCCACGCGACGAACGATCTGGCCACCGATGCTGAAGAACTCGCCGCCAACAACCAAGTCACCAGCAGGCAGGGTCGTCAACGAGTAGATCGAACCATCGAAGGTGCCACCGAGCGCGGTCCAGTTCGCGCCAACCAAACGCCGGACTTCTCGAACCGAACTCGGCGGCGTGCTGTTGAACGCACCGCCGGCAATCAGGCTTCCATCCGGTTGCTCGTGCAGCGCCGTGACGGTACCAACCAACGCACTTCCAACTGGTAGCCAAGCGCTGCCATTCCAACGCACGACCGCACTACCAACGCCGGTAAACGCGTTGGTTCCGGCGATCACGTCTCCGGCAGCCGTCTGCATCAGCGTCAGGACCGCAGCCCCCGGATCACCCATCGCAAACCAAGCATTGCCATCCCAGCGAGCGATGTTGTTCGCCGCAATGTCTCCGATGCGTTCGAAGCGACCGCCAACGACTACATCACCATTCGGCAGGATCGTGATGGCATCGATCGGTTGATCGGCGCCCAACAATTCCGAACGCCACGTGAGGCCGTCGAAGTAGGCGAGCCTAAGCCCGGACAGCAAACCCGACGGTGAGAAGTCTCCGCCGGCCCACAGGCTGTCGTTAGCACGCGCAAGGATCGTGTAGCAAGACGCGTTGAAGCCATTGCCTAGGGCACTCCAAGCCGTGCCGTCCCACCTTGCCACGCGCGGCGCCGGGGTCGTCCCAGACAAGGAAAAGTCGCCAGCGGCGACCAGGTCGCCATTGGACAACGACGTGATCGAGCGCACGGTAGTGTTGAAACCGCTTCCGACCGACTGCCACGTGGAACCATCCCATCGCGCAATCCCGCGCGGATTCCCAGAGAAGCCCAAGAACGCCCCGCCGGCGAGCAACTCCCCAGCAGCGGTCACGTGCAGGGCGTGCACGGTATTGCTGAGGTTGGTTCCCATCGGCGCCCAGAAGCTTCCGTTCCAGCGCTTGACGCCACCACTGAACTCGTGGCCGGCGATGATGTCCCCGTTGGGCATGACAGCGACGGACTGCACCAAACCGACGCCAACCAGCAGTGAACTCCAGTTGGTTCCGTTCCAACGCGCAACGCCGTTGACGAGCACTCCGGTCGCGTGCGTGAAACGCCCACCAACGATCAAGTCGCCGTTGGCTTCGACGGCCAAGCCATTGACTGAGCTGCTCAAGCCACCCGCCAGAGGCAACCAGCTTGAACCATCCCATCGCGCGATGTTGTTGACCACTGCCGACCCAGCGAAGGAAAACGCACCGGCCGCGACGAGGTCGCCGTTCGGCAGCACGACCAAAGCCTGCACGGCGCCAAGAATCCCGGAGCCAATCCCAGACCACTGCATCGTGGTGTTGTCACGCACGGCAATGCCACGAGCCAACGTGCCGCCGATGGTCGTGAAGTCGCCGGCCACAACGAGACGTGGGGGCTGCGGGCCGGCGCCATCGAGATCCCAGTCCACAGCGCAACGCACCCTACCGTTGGCACCGGGAATGCCTTCGCCGGGTAGCCATTGACGAGTGCACTGGGCCGTCGCAAACGAAACGCTTGCCAAGGCGACCAAGAACGCGGCAAGCGCGCGACAGAAAGAGATGTATCGCATCGGAGGTGAGCTAGCGGTCCAGAAGGGTCTTGACGAGATTGCCGGTGCGCAAGCGGCCGCCGCGCAATTCCACGGGTTGCACGGCGAACAACGTGCCGAGCAACGACGGGATGTTGGGCACCGGTTCTTGATGCAGAAGATCCCCTCCGGACGCAGGCAGCGCGAATGGCCCGACGACGGAGAGCTGAGTTGGGTCAATCTGCACCCACCCCAAATCCGGCACGAACACCGGTGCCACGGTCGCGAACGAAACCGCCAACCAGAAGAACACTGGCTGCGGCACGCTACCTGGTTGCATGGAATAGCGAAGGTCCACCGAACCGCCGACTCGCGCTTGACCTTCCAGTCGCAGTTGTCGCAGTTGGTTGAGCAACAACACGGGTTGGTTGGAGATGCTCGCAATCACGTCGGGATCACCGTCCGCATCCACATCGACTACGTTGGTGACCCCAATCTGGATGGGCTGCACGTTGTTGGCCACTGTGAATTGGCCACTGCCGTTGTTCCAAATCGTCAATCCCGAACCGATCAGATCCAGATCCCCGTCATCGTCGAGGTCGACAGCGAAGCGCAGCAAGTCGATGCCAGGCGTCGTCGGGGCAATCAGCGGCAACGATTGGAACATGCCAGTGCCATCATTTCGCAAGATGCGTCGTCCCGAACGCAAGTCAACATGGCCATCCCCATCTAGATCTCCGATCGTCGCATAGCGACCTCCCCAGCCGTTGATCGGCACACCAGCCGGCACGAACGACAACACGCCGCCCTGATTGTGCCAGATGTGTTCTTGATCGGCGGTATGGACCCAAACGTCAAGGTCGAGGTCGCCGTCGAAGTCCGCAGCGAACACCCGCGGATAGTCACCATCGATCGGCGGGCCGACGGCGCGGGTCGCCGTCTCATCCACAAACGTGCCGCCCTGATTCACCAGGACACGCAGCAATTGGTAGCCACTGACGGTCATCGTCAACAACAGGTCGATGTCGCCATCGCCATCGATGTCCGCGCCAACGCCAGCACTAATCGGCGCGAAGGTGGGCGTCGGCAGCGGCGTCAGCGTCGTTGCGAGCACGCCAGCATCGTTGGCGAAGTAGCCAGTCGTTTGGCCATAGACGATGTACTCATCGCGTCCGTCGCCCGACAAATCCGCAAAGAAGCCATTGTCGACTGCACCGATTCGCGAGGCCCAGCGATAGACAAACTGGCCCTCGGCAGTCGGCGTCACGAACTGCATCGTGGCTGCTGGATTGCTTCCCTGGGGCTCGCCAACCTGCAAGATGAGATCGGGACGCTGGTCGCCATCGATGTCGCCGCTTGGTCGCGAACGCACGGCACCAGTCGAAATCGGCAAGCGACTACCGCCAACGTATTGGTATTGGCCTGGCACCGTTGCATACGCAGCGCTCACAGCAAGAGGCATGGACGAAGAGCCAAATCCATTGGCCTTGCCGATGCGCACCCAGTCCACATCACCATCCTGGTCAAGGTCCGCGGCGCTGACCACTGCCACATCATCGATTCCTGCAAACCAGGCCGTCGTCGCGAACTGGCCACTGCCGTCGTTGCTACGCTGCTGATCTTGGTAGCGGTGGAACACGTGTAGGTCCGAATCCCCGTCGCCATCCGCGTCGGCAGCGACGACCGCAAGGCTTCGGATATCGGTAGCTGGTGCCACGTCGAGCACCAGCTGGCGCGGACCATTCGTGCGCAACAGCACGCCCTCATCCGCGTCGCCGCCAAGCACCAGGTCGAGATCCCCATCACCGTCAAAATCGGCAGCTGCAAGGCCGCGATGACTCGACTCGATCAGGGGAAACTGCGCGAGCGACGCCTCAGCGAAGTTGCCGCCATTGTTCCAATAGAGCCGCGAACGTGCGTTCGCTGATACCAACACGATGTCGAGCGCCCCGTCGCCATCAACATCGACCGCAAACGGCGTCGCATTGCCGCTCGAAGCTGTCGGATACTGATTGGCCGGCGCCACGGCAAACGTGCGGCTACCTTGGTTGCGCAGCATCATGCCGCCACTCACCCCGAACGATGGCGTCGTCGCGAACATCAAATCCACATCCAGATCGCCATCCACGTCCGCCGCGACCGCATTGGACCCTGCAAAGTCGGAGGGCACCGTCAAATCGGTCGGCGAAGCGGTTGGGAATTGGCCGGTGCCATCCCCCCACCAGATTCGGATCGTCGACGAGAACCCGAACATCGGCACGCTGATGCACAAGTCCGTGTTGCCGTCCAAATCGAGATCTTGCGCAATCACGAAGCCAGACCCGGTGTTCGAACCAGTCGCCAACAACTCCCGCACAAACGTGCCCCCCTGGTTGCGCAAGATCACCAACCCGGTCGATTCCGACAGCACGAAGTCGTCGTCACCATCCGCATCGAGGTCGCTCGCGACCATGGCCCCCGGCAACACCGGCATCGGGATTGATAGAGTCGCGAGCGGTTGCGCAACCAGCAAGTTCTGCGCCAAGCCAGACCCAACCAGCAACGCGGTTACGAGAAGTAGTCGGACAGATTTTGAGCGTTGCAGCATGTTCCCCATTGGCAGTTCTTTGCCAGTGCACCCCAAACGACTCAGGGCCGAGTGCCAGAACGTTCGTGCGCACTCGCCCCGAAATCAAGCCCCGCCGCCGACCTATGATCCGTGCGTTCGGCGCCGGGAATCTGGCGCACTGCGAGCCGCAACCTACGATCGCCCCTGCATGTCTCACCATCGGAATCGCCGCGCACCCTTTTGGTCTAGCAATTCTGGCATACAGATGCACCCAGCATCATCGCCAATGGGATCGACTGCGTCGGATGCAACCTCTCGTCGTATGATGCCGGCCCGAGCCGAGCTCTCGCCCACCACGTGAAACCCCGTTCATGATGACTGCCAGACACCTACTGTTGCTGTTTCTGTTGCCGCTGTTCACCCTGGCTTGTTGTGGCCCTTCCGAGGTGCCGAACTCGAATCAAGCACACGGCAATCAACCACACGGCAATCAAGCAAGCAGCACGCAACCCATCGCAACGAGCACCGCCGAGCAGCCTAGCGGCAACAATCAGCAGGCGAACAGCCCGCCAAGCAGCCCCACCGCAACGAAACCCAGCACGATGACGGAACCTAAGGACACGCCCACCCCGAAGTATGAGTATGCGACGCTCGGCAACGGGTGCTTTTGGTGCACCGAAGCCGTGCTCGAACAACTCGACGGCGTGCTCGACGTCGAGTCTGGCTACACCGGTGGCAAGGTCGACAACCCGACCTACGAACAGGTTTGCAGCGGCGCCACCGGGCACGCCGAAGTCGTCAAGGTGACCTTCGATCCCACGGTCCTGAGCTACGAGTCACTACTCGACTGGTTCTTCCGTTCGCACGACCCGACCACGCTCAACCGCCAAGGCAACGACGTCGGCACGCAATATCGTTCGGCCATCTACTTCCACTCGGAGCAGCAGCATCAAACGGCGCTCGCGTTCATGGACAAGATCGCCAACAACTGGAAGGATCCAATCGTGACCGAGTTGGTTGCAGCGGAGAAGTTCTGGCCTGCGGAGGCCTACCACCAGGACTACTTCCGCAACAACCAGAACCAGGGTTACTGCCGCGTCGTGATCAAGCCGAAGCTATCGAAGCTCGGTCTCGACGACGCACCAAAGAAGTAGCGCACCAAAGAAGCAGCGGTCCAAGGAAGCAGCAGCAACGCCAAACAACGCAGCCAACTCAAGCAGCGCGCCAACGTTGGTCAGCGCGTCCAGAGCTGCTCTTGCAATAGCACTTCGTCCAGGCCGCGCTCTTCGAACACCTTCACCGTGACCTGATCCTTCTGACGGAGGTCGATCACCATGCGGAAGCCGCGACCGTTCGGAGTGTGCGCGTCGTGCAGCATGCCAGTCATCGTCAGCACGTCCGCGTCCTTGCCGACGCCGCCATGGCATTCGACCGGCCACGTGGTTGCGTTGTCGCGCCACGACGACGTGTAGGCTTTGCGCATCGTATCGAAGCCGATGATTTGCACCGCCTCGACCGCGCGGCCTTGCAGCTTCGCGTGCAGGTTGCAAACCACGTAGCGGCCGCCGAGCATCGATTGGCCAGCGACCTTGCCACGCGATTCTTGGACCTTGCCGTCGGGACCGTGGGTTCGCAACGTCACCTGCCACTCGCCAGCCAGCTTCTGCAAACGTTCGTGTTCGACGGTGGTCCGAGACAATTCTTGTGCCAGGCGCAAGGTCTCGCCATCGGGTGCCCGCACCGATGGCTTGGGATCCTGTTCGCGAAGATGCACTTGCGGAGCAACCGTTGCCGCGGCCGCCACCAACAATAACAACCCAGTACTCGCCGACAATCGACTACGCATACCGATAGCGTGGCACTGCAACTTGCCCAGGTCCAGTCTGCGAACGGTGCTCGCTTGCAGAGCTTGGATTCGCCACGATAGCCGGCGCATGGTGCCCCCGACTCGCCCGGACGAACCCCGCTCAAGCCTGGTTGGCTTCGTGCTCGTTGCCGTCCTGTGCCTCGTCTGGAGCAGCACCTGGTGGGTCATCCGGATCTGCCTCGAAGAACAGCCACCGCTGTCGTCGGCCGCCGTGCGCTTCGTCATCGCCGGCATCGCAATGGCCGCGCTGACGCCGATGTTGCGCAAGCGGGAGAACGCGCCGCCACCGCCCACCTGGCTGTGGGTCGTCTGCGGCATCACCAACTTTGGCGCCGGCTACGGCATCCTCTACGTCGCCGAGACCGTCGTGCCATCCGGCATCGCCGCCGTCCTGTGGGCGATCTTTCCGCTGTTGATGGCCGGCAGTGCCGTGTGCTTCTTGGGCGAACGACTGTCGGCCAAGCAGTGGCTGGGCTTCGCGGTCTCCTTCGCCGGTATCGTTGCCGTGTTCGCCGGCGACCTCGGCGGCATTGGCGAGCACAACATCGGCTACGCGTGGCTGTTGCTGCTCAGCCCAATCATCGCCGCGATCGGCACGACGTTGGTCAAGAAGTACGGCAGCAACAACAGCTCGGTCGTGCTCAATCGCAACGGTATGCTGCTCGGTGCGGCGATGCTGTTGGGCGCGGCGTTCTGGCGGGAAGATCCCCTCGCCATGACCTGGTCGCTACGCGTTACAGTGGCAACGATCTGCTTGGCGGTGTTCGGCACGACGATGACGTTCGGCGTCTACTTCTGGCTGTTGCGAACCGCTCCCGCATCGATGCTCGCCTTG
>CAXBFC010000191.1:0-14375 GCA_963974725.1 uncultured bacterium
CTCCACGTCGGCTTGCTACCGACGAGCAACACCTTGATGGGTTCTACGGGCGCGTCGGCGACCGACGCAGAACCACAGCCCACAGCCAGCAAGGCCAGGGACAACAAGGCCAGTGCGAAACGCGGCGCCAACATGACGCCGATTGTAATGCGCATCGAGCGATGGCGCTCACCCAGCGCGATCCGGGTGACCCGCGACCAAAGCGATCTGATCGCTCTGATCGATCAGCCGAGGTACTTGCCGATCAGCAAATCGAGGCGACGACGGGCATCGGCAGTGATCGCGTCCGGAGCGGTCATCACGGCGTGTTCCATGCAGCCAGCGGCACTGATCGGCTCCTCGAGCGCACTCGTCGCACGCGCCAGTTCGACGACGACGCGTTGCGCCAGGTCGGCGTTGGCTTTGAGCACGGCGAGCACCGCCGACACGTCGACGTCGCCTTCGACCTCGTGCCAACAGTCGTAGTCGGTCACCAGCGCGATCGTCGAGTAGGCGATCTCCGCTTCGCGCGCGAGCTTGGCTTCCTGCAGGTTGGTCATGCCGATGACATCGACATCCCATTGCCGGTAGAGCCGCGATTCGGCGCGCGTGCTGAACAGCGGGCCTTCCATACACAGGTAGGTGCCACCATCGTGCGCGACGGCGCCGGCCGCGCGGGCGGCACGCAGCGCGAGTTGCCGCAACGGCTCCCAGATCGGGTCGGCGAAGTGCGCGTGGGCGACGCAACCGTTGCCGAAGAACGTCGACTCTTCGGTGCGGCCACGAGTGCGATCAATGAACTGATCGATGATCACGAGTTCGCCGGGACGCAGGTCGATCTTCATCGAGCCAACGGCCGAGATGCCGACCACGGTCGACATGCCCAATTGCTTCATCGCATGGATGTTGGCACGGAACGGCAGTTCGCTCGGCGACAGCCGGTGGCCGCGGCCGTGCCGTGGCAAGAACGCCATGCGCACGCCGTGCAGCTTGCCGGTAATCAACACGTCGCTCGGCTTGCCGAACGGCGTTTCGAGGTCAACGGTCTCGCGATCTTCAAGACCGGGCAAGTCGTAGAGACCTGACCCACCAATGATGCCCAACGTCTTCTCAGTCATGATCCGTCTCTGCAGTTACTCGTCGTCGTAGTCGTCGTAGCGCACGATCGAACGCGGTTTGAGATTGGCCCCGCCCGGTGCGCGCGGCGCGCGTGGTTCGTCGTTTTCCGTTGGCCGCGAGTACCAACTCGGAGCGAACAGTCGCTTGATCAACATCGTGGCGTAGGCACCGCGCGGCAAGTGAAACTGCAAGCTCACCTTGACGTTGCCTTCGTGCATTTCGTCCGGCTCGATACGCACGTCGGTGACATTGGTCGGCTTGACCAACGCATCGCGCTGCTCTTCCTTCCAGATCATGCCGGGCACTTCGTTGGCCAGGAAGTCGCCACGCTGCAACTCGGCGTTCTGCATCTCGCCGACCATCGACTTCTTGAACGGCTCGCTGCCGCCATCGCCATCGACACCAAACAACGGCGTGCGCATCGCAATCAGCTTCTGTTCACGTTCGGGCGCGAGATACTTCCATGCAATCAAGTCGCCGGCCAGCGTCGACAAGCGCAAGCGCTGTGCCCCCTTGACGGCGACGCGCAGCAAGTTGCTGACGGCGCGGTTCCACAAGAACGACTGGTAGGCGAACGAGTGGATCACGCGCAAGCGCAGCGGCACGAACTTCAACGCCGTGCGGAAGTCGCGCGGGTTGCGGATCAAGAACTCAAACAGCGGCTCGTAAGCCGGACCGCGTGCAATGCGGGCGCAGGCGTCCCAGTCGCCCCAGCGAAGCTGCAGCGTGCGCTTCAGCTTGACGTCGCCGGTGATCGCAACCGGCGACGGCTCGGCAACGAGCTGCTGCAGAGCGCGTTCGTAGTCGCCGATCAAGACGCTGCGCATCGGGAAGCCCTGGCCGTGGCGCAGGCTGCCGAAGCGCTGGTCGTCGAAGTAGTTTGGGTAGCCGGTCTTCACCAACGACGGCACACTGCGACGCAACGCCGCTGCCTCCGTCGGCCGCAGGTCGCGCACCACAATCGTGAACGCGTTGCCCTGGCTCATCTTGCTGGTGATCGGTCGGTCGGTGGCACCAACCGGCGTTACCCGCAAGTTGGCGAGCTTGAGCTCGACCGCCTGGCGTTCGATCGTGACGAACTGGTCGGTGACCGCCTGCCGGTCCTTGAGACCGGCATAGGCAATCGCCGAACGCTGCACGCCACCATCGCGGGCGAGGATCGTCAACGCTTCAGGCGTCGACAACTTCTCCTTGTGCAGCTTGTGCACAATGAAGTTGCCGTTGGGCACCTCGTTCCATTCGAGCAGTTCACGAACGCGGAAATCATCGGGCGTAATCTTCAGTCGCACTGGGTTCTCCGCGGGCTGCGGTGCTTCTCGACGTGTCGCAAAGCGACCACGAGATCTTCGGGCATAGGTGCGTCGGCAACGACCTGGTTGCCGTCGACATCAGAGAACGCCACTCGCTCCGCATGTAGGAACATGCGCTGCAGCAGGGGACGCTCTTCGACACCCGTTCTCTTCTTGTAATCTGACTTGAGGCGCGACAGCAACAGCCGTTCGCCTCCGTAGGACGCGTCGCCGACGATTGGGTGACCAATCGACTGCAGGTGCACCCGAATCTGGTGGCCCCTGCCGGTGGTCGGACGCAGCTCGAGCAAACTGTGGCGGCTGTATCGCTCGCGCACGATCACGTGGGTATGAGCCTGGCGGAAACCGGTGCGCTCTTCGCCACTGGCGACGACCATGCCGGGACGGCGGCGATCCGGGCCGAGCCAGCTGTCGACGTCGCGCGTGTCCCAGGTGGGCACGCCAGCGACCAGCGCCACGTAGGTCTTCTGAACGCGCCGCTCACGGAACTCGAGATCGAAGTGACGAGCGGCATCCGCACCCTTGGCAAGGATCAGGCAGCCGGACGTGTTGCGGTCGAGGCGGTGCACGATGCGAAGATCGTCGTCGGGGCGCAGCGTCTGCAGCAGGCCATGCACGCCAGCCTCTTTGCCGCTGCGGTCCGGCACCGAGGGCATCCCGGCAGGCTTGGCAACCACCAGAACCGACGAAGTCTCGCAGAGCACCGTCGGCTCGATGGCACGCACCTTGCCGCTGCGACGTCGCGCAGCGGGCCGGGTCGCGAGCATCACGACATCGCCAAGGCGCAGCTTGCGATCGTGAAGACACACTTCGCCATTCACGCTAACCTCCCCACTGGAAAGAAGTTGACGCAAATCTCCACGGTGAGCATCGGCGTGCGATCGAGCTAGGAAATCGAACAATCGAATCCCAGCGACTTCACGCTCGACCACCAGAACCTCGGGGTTGGGCGGCGACAAGCGGCAAAGAGGATACGGACCGGGGCACGATCCTCAACCCCTACCAAGGCTCGGTGCAGAAGTATGCACACATCTACGACCGGAAGCGTAGGGGTTGACCCGCAATCTAGCGCTTGAGACGATCCCATCCCACTACCGGGACTCACGTGAGACTGGCACTTCCGCAACACGCATAATCTGCTACTCGAAAAGCTCTTAGGGATTTCTCGACCAAATGGCACGGCCCTTGCATAAAGGGCAGCATGCAGATGAGAGGTTCGAGTTCGGGACGGCAGCTAGCAGGAGCCCAAGGCCTGCGCGGTTGCGGGACGGAACTCGGCCGAACAGAGAGCTGTGTGGAGAAGACACCACGTTGGTGGGGACGGTTGGCGAGACCTAACCACCTGACGTCGGTCGGCAACCTTTGCAGACTTGGACCAGTGGCGAGCTGGGAAGAGATTGTTGCGCGGTGCTTTGCACCAAGGCGCCCTCGGGCGTTGCGCGGGCTGTCGGCCTAGGATGAGGGGTGAGTAACCCCATTCCACTGTCCGGCACTCTTCGGGGTGCCGGACAGTTTTTTTTGTACCGCAGCCGCTTTGCCGGCAGGCTGCGCCCGGGCAACTGCCGATGACAAGGGCATGCCGTGCTCGGTCGTCATCCCCTGCCACAACGGCGTCGAGCTAACCCGCGCCTGCATCGAGAGCCTGCTCGGGCAAACCACGCCCCCCATCGAGATCCTGGTCGTCGACAACGCCAGCAGCGACGGCACCGCCGAACTTGGCAAGCTGGCGCCGTCGGTCCGGGTCATCCCACTCGACAGCAATCGAGGCTTCGCCGGCGGCGTCAACGCGGGTCTGCGCGAGGCACAAGGCACCACGATCCTGATCGTCAACAACGACACGCTCGCGGCCGACAACCTGCTCGACGCCCTGCACGACGTCCTCGATAGCGACAGCAACATCGGCGCCTGCGGCCCGGTCAGCAACCACGTCAAGGGTGACGCCCACTTGATGATCGGCGAGTTCGGCCGAGACGCCGACAACCGCAGCGCCCTGGCGAGCGAACTTCAGGCGACGGCGCCGCTACTGCAAGACGCAGACACACTCGCCGGACTGTGCCTGCTGATCCGCAAGACGACCCAGCGAGAGATCGGCTGGTTCGATGAACGGTTCGGCCACGGCAATTACGAAGACGACGACTTCTGCCTGCGCCTGCGACTGCATGGCTACCGGCTCGCGATTGCCCGCCGCGCCTTTTTGCATCACGAAGGCCACGCAACCTTCAAGTCGCTCGGGCTCGACCTCAAAGAACAGATCGCGCAACGACTGCGGCAATTTGGCGACAAGTGGCGCGACCACCCCGCCGGCAGAGCCACCGTTGCCGGCATCCATGGCAACTGGGCGCTCGCCGCACAAGCTGCCGAACAGGCGCTACGGCACGCGCCCTTGTGGCTCGATGCGGACTGGCATATCGGCCGCCACCACGAACGCAGCGGCGATGCGCAACAGGCCATCGTGCACCTGAGAGCGTTCTTGCGGCACTGCCCACAACATGTTGACGCACGGCTGGCGCTGGCGACCGCGCTAGTTCGCGATGGCCGCTACCCCGAAGGCCAACAGATCATCGACAGCACCGTGCGCCACCACCGACTGACCATCGACCAAGAGTCCCAGCTGCTACAGCGACTCGGCCAACTCGCCTACGACCAAGGTCAGTTCGTGCAAGCGGCGCAGCACATGCGCACGGCGCTCGAGATCCGGCCGGAATCGGGCGAACTCCACAACTGGCTCGGACTGTGCGAACTGGCCAGCGACGAGGTGGCTGCGGCCGCCACCGCGTTTGCGGCAGCGTGCGAGGCCGGATGTGGCCTGGCCTACACCAACCTCGGCATCTGCCACACGCGCATGGGCAAGCTCGACGCCGCCGTACAGTGCTTCGAGAAGGCGGTTCGGGAAGTGCCCGATGACCCGGTCGCTCGCGCGAACTACGAAGCCGGGATCGCGGCCCAGCGATCGATGCCAACCGCGATTGCGTAGCAGGTTCTCGGACGAGCTATTCGCTGAGCGAGACCCCGAAGAGGGGCACCCGATTTGAGGGGACTCGTCGAGAGGGCCAGCCGCCCAGAGGGACAGCCGCCCAGAGGGACAGCCACCTAGAGGGGCACGCGGCCAAACGAAGCAGCAGCCTGTTCGACGGCAGCCGATTCTACAGCAGCCGATTCGACGACAGCCGATTCGACAGCAGCCAATTCGACAGCAGCCTGCCCAGCGACACCCTTCTTGGCAACCGCCTCATCGGCGTCCTCATCCTCAGACGCCAGTACGACAAGCTCGGCGACAATGTCGGCCAACGGCATCTCCGGAACCCACCCATTGGCGGCGCGCAAACGGTCGAGCGATGGCACGCGCCGCGGTGGGTCGACGAAGCCTTCTGGGAACACGTCGCCAAACGGCACGTTGCGAATCGGCGACGAACTGGCTGCAGCCTCGCGCACCATCTCGGCCAAGCGACCGACCGGTGTCTCGATGGCACTGCCGACGTTGACGACCCGACCGGGAACACTTGCAGACGTCGCCAAACCAAGCAGCGCCCTCGCTACGTCGCGAACGTGCGCGAAGCACCGGGTCTGTTCTCCACCGTAGACGGTGATCGGTTCGCCGCGCACCGCTTGACGCACGAAGCGCGGCAACACC
The DNA here is from genome assembly GCA_963974725.1 of uncultured bacterium. GTDB lineage: Bacteria > Planctomycetota > UBA1135 > UBA1135 > UBA2386. The sequence continues at coordinate 6,040 of CAXBFC010000191.1, forward strand.
ATGCCGTGGTCGCCCGTCTGGCGCGGACCAACGGTGTTGAACAAGCGCGCGACCAGCACCCGCAGGCCACTCTGCTCCGCGTGAGCCGTGGCCAACCACTCGCCCATCGCCTTGGCGCACGCATAGCCGCCGCGCAAGCCTTCGGTCGAACCGGGACGAACTTGCGCAGCCTCGACGAACGGCACCGGCCCATCGCCGTAGACTTCGCTGCTCGACGTCACCAACACCGGTACCGAGTGCGCGGCGCACGAACGCAGCACGGCTTCGGTCGAGTGCAAGTTCGCCTGCATCACGTCGAGCGGTTCTTCGGCAAGGCGGCGAACCCCGACGACTCCCGCTAGATGGAACACCACATCCGCCGACTTGATGGCGTAGTCGGCAACCCGGGCGTCGGCCGCGGAGCCAACGGTGATCGTCAGGTTTGGGTCGGCGTTGACCGCCGCGAGGTTCTCGATGCGGCCGGTCGACAGGTCGTCGACGACGTGCACCGAGTAGCCCTTATGCAGCAGCAGCTCGACCAGGTGCGAACCGATGAATCCGGCTCCGCCGGTGACCACGGCGAGGCCCGGTCGGGACGACAGCGGGCCGCGGACGGATGCGGGAGCATCGCTAGAAGGAATCGGTCGGGACATGCGCGAGTTGGGGAACATAGAGCGTCGGCGGCATGAGGTCACCAGTCCATGCTCTGGCTCATCATTTGTGCCGCCGACGCTAGGTCCGGTTGGACCCAGCAGGGCGCAAACTATTCCCCGAACGTTCTTAGCCGCGGTCGCGGCGCAGCTGCTCGAGCAGACGGCGCAGCTCCTTCAGCTCCTGGCGCAGCTCCTTCAGCTCGCGCTCCAGGTTGTATTCGGTGCTCTTGACAGGCTTGGGACCAGTACTGCGAACCCCGATGCCACGGCTCGGACTGCTCGGATGGGCCGGCTTGTTGGTGACGGTCGGAGCGGCCGGACGAGCCGGCTGCGCGGCGCGCGCCGGCCGCGCCGGCTTGGCCGGGCGGGCTGGACGTGCCGGTCGTGCAGGTTGGGCCTGGCGCGCCGGACGGGCCGGGCGCGCGATCTTGCGTGGACCAGTCGGGCCAGCAGTTCCGGCGGCGGCACGACGACCCGGACGGGTCACGCGACGCGAGGGCTTGGCTTCGGCGGGCACGACTTCGACGACCACTTCTTCCGCGGCTTCGGCGGCTTCCGCGACCTCTTCGGCTTCGGCGGCCCGAACCACTTCGATGCCGTGGCCGGCTTCGCCTGCGCCCCCTTCGACGATCTCCACTGCGCGAATCGGCGACTTGGCGGTGTCGATCTCGACAACCTCGTTGATCGCCATGCGGCCTTGGCCGGGACGGCGGCCGACCTTGATCAACAGCGACTTCTTGGCGTTCTTGCTGAGCACGCCAATCGGAACCTTGCGGCCCGGCTGGATCTTCTTCAGGGCGCCATCGAGGTCGTCCAACGAACGGATGCGGTGATCGCCGACCGACTGCAGCACGTCGCCCGCTTTCAAGCCGGACTTGGCGCTTGGACCACCCTCAAGGATGCGATCGACAATCAGGCCCTTGTCGCCCTCACGCACGCTAATGCCCAGGTAGCCCTTCTGGTTGCTCGCGACGGTGTCCTGACCGCGCGGCGCAACTTCGACTGCGGGAGCCGAGCGGGTCGGCTTGCTGCTGCGGGTTGGCTTCGGTGGTCGAGGCGGCTCGGAATTGCGCGCCGGCTTGCGCGGCGGAGCTTGCTCAGCGACGACGCTGCCGGCGCCGATGTTGGCCGGTCGGTCGCCGAGCTTCACGACCACGACGAGCTCGCGCTTCTCGCGCCGCAACATGATCTTGACGCGCGTGCCGGGCTTCTTGGCTTGAATCGCGGCGGTGAACTTCTCACGGGTCGGCGTCTTGGTGTCGCCGACGGAGAGCAGCACGTCGCCGCTCTTGAGCCCAGCCTTCGCCGCCGGCGTGCCCGGAATCACTTCGGAGACAACTGCCTCCTTCGAGTCCATGGATAAGTAGACACCGAGCCAGCCACTGGCGAGCGGGGCCATCAGAAAGAGAGACAGTAGAGAAGCTGTAAGTGCGTGCATCTTGAGGGAGATTCCTTGCCGATCGCTGTTTGCGATCCGACCGTAACGTAGCTACGTGGACGCGGCGTCGGACGCAGAGTTTGACCGAACATTCCTCGATCGACAAACTGGTCCACGCAACTAACGGCGAATGGGCCGCCATAGCCAAGATGTTCCCAGCACCGAAGATCGGTTCCTTGACCGAGTTCGGCCAGGCCGTATCGTGGCCGCTCGGGCTTGTCGCGAATGCGTGACGAGCAAGAACTTGCGTTAGAACTGCCCGCGAGGGCTCCCCCCGAAGGCTCCCACAAGCGTCCCATGGTCTGGTTACGCCGCGAAGACCACGAAGACCGCGAACTGCACTGGCTGTGCCCTTGGGCAACACCGAGCCGCAACTGTGGCCCGAGGCGGTTGGCCGAAACGGACGACCCGTTGCGCACGTCGTTCCAGCGCGACCGCGACCGCATCCTGCACGCGTCGGCCTTCCGCCGGATGCAGCACAAGACGCAAGTGATGGCCGCCTTTGCGGGCGATCACTACCGCAGCCGCATGACGCATTCGCTTGAGGTCGCGCAGATGGGTCGCGCCGTCGCGCGAGCACTGCGCTGCAACGACGACCTGGCAGAAGCAATCGCACTGGCGCACGACCTCGGCCACCCACCGTTCGGCCACGTCGGCGAAGAGGCCCTGCACGAAGCGATGAGCGGCCACGGCGGCTTCCGCCACAACGCGCAGGGCGCGCGCACGGTCGACTATCTCGAGGATGGTTACGAACACGGACTCGGCCTCAACCTGACCCTCGCCGTTCGCAAGAGCTTGCTCAAGGGCCGCATCCCGGATGGCTTCCCGGTCAGCGACGACTTGCTGATCGACGGCGCGAAACATCCGGTCCCGATCGAGGCCCACTTGGTCGACCAGTGCGACAAGATCGCGTATCTGAGCCACGACCTCGACGATGGCCTGCGCGCCAACCTGTTCGCGGAAGAAGAAGCGGCCGAACTCGGCTTGTGGCGCGACGCACTCGCGAGTTGCGGCAGTAACAACCGCAAACGCATCGTCAGCAAGATCACCACGCTGTTGATCCACGACCTGGTCGCAACGGTCGACGCGGCGCTGGCCAACGCACCCGCTGGTGGCGAGCAACCGCGCATCCGTCACAGCGAGTCGGTGATCGTGCAAGCGCAAGAACTGCTCGCGTTCCTGCGCGAACGGTTCTACCGCGCCCCAAGTGTGCTAGCCGTCATGGACGACGGTGCCAACCGCATTCGCACGATGTTCACGAAGCTCGTCGCGGACCCAAGCCAACTGCCCGAACGCGCTCGCGGCCGCATCGAGCGCGATGGCATCGAACGAACCATCTGCGACTACATTGCCGGCATGACGGATCGCTTCCTGATTCGCGCCAGCAAGTGAGCAACACCGCAAGCGCCGACAAGCGAACCACCCAAGCGAACGACTCGCAAGCGCACAAGCCCCCCACAGCCATGCACCCACGCCGGCATTTGTTCAGCAGCTTCGCGCTGATCCTCACGTTGTGCCCCGCCGCCTTCGGCCAAGACGCGCCCAAGCGGCCCAACATCATCTACATCATGCTCGATGATGCCGGCTGGGGAGACCTCGGCTGCTACGGCCAGGTGAAGCTGAAGACCCCCAACATGGACCGCCTGGCCACTGAAGGCATGCGGTTCACGCAGCACTATTCGGGCAGCACCGTGTGTGCCCCGACGCGCAGCTGCTTGATGACGGGACAGCACACCGGCCACACGCCAGTGCGCGGCAACGGCAACGCCGCGGACCAACCCGAGCGCGTGTTTCCGATCGGCGAGAACGTGACCACCGTCGCGTCGCTGCTGCAGGGTTCGGGCTACCAGACTGGCGCGTTCGGCAAATGGGGCCTCGGCGGCCCGGGTAGCACGAGCGATGCCCTGGCCCTCGGCTTCGATCACTTCACCGGCTTCTACAGCCAGGCGTTCGCGCACGACTTCTATCCGCGCTGGCTGTGGCGCGATGGCAAGAAGCTCGAGCTCGACCGCAAGCAATACGCGCACACGGTCTACATGGACGATGCGCTGCAATTCATCGCCGACCACAAGGACCAGCCGTTCTTCTGCTACCTGCCGGTGACCATCCCGCACGCTGCCATGCAGGCTCCGCCTGAGTATCACGAGCGCTTCCGCAAGTTGTATCCGCAGTTCGACCAGGTGGTCGGCAAGTACAGCGGCGATGCGCGCACGTCGCAGGTTCAGAACCCGATCGCCGGCTTCGCCGCGATGATGACCAAGATGGACGACGACGTTGGCACGCTGCTGCAGCTACTCGTCAAGCTCGGCATCGACGAGCACACGATCGTCATGCTGACATCGGACAACGGCCCGCACCTCGAAGGTGGCCACAACCCAAAGTTTTGGAACAGCAACGGTCCGTTCCAAGGCAACAAGCGCAGCCTCTACGACGGCGGCATCCGCGTGCCGCTGCTGGCACGCTGGCCCGGCACCATCGCCAAGGGTTCGACCAGCGACCACATCAGCGCGCACTGGGATCTGCTGCCAACGCTGTGTGAGCTGGCCAATGTTGCGGTGCCCAAAAACATCGACGGCATCTCGATGGTGGCGACCCTGGCTGGGGAGACCGGCCAGCGCGAACACGACTATCTCTACTGGGAGTTCTACGAATCGGGCGGCAAGCGCGCGCTGCGCATGGGCAAGTGGAAGGCCGTTCGCAACCATCTGCGCGACCGCCCGAATGGCCCGATCGAACTCTACGACATCACGACCGACCTCGGCGAAGCAGTCAACGTCGCGGCGAAGCACCCGGAGGTGATCGAGCGAGCGCGGCGCTACTTTGCGGCGGCACACACGCCCGATCCGCGCTGGCGCTACCGCGGTGGACGGAAGAAGAAGTAGTTGCCCGGGAAAGCCAGCGGCCCGACCCGTTCTGAGGCTCCGTTCTGGCCCCCGCCTGGCCCAAAACCGTGGGAAGGAAAAACCATCGGTACAAAAAGCAACCGCTCCGCTGCACGCTTGCGCGCACACCGGAGCGGTCATGGTTACCCCGCCTGGACTTGAACCAGGAACCAACAGTACCAAAAACTGCTGTGCTACCGATTACACCACGGGGTATCGCGCGAAGAGTCTAGCAACCATCGACTCGACTTCAAGGGCGTCTTCGAGACCATTTCTAGCCCCGGATCCGCCACTGCCCGACGGGGCAGCCTCATCTTTCGGCCACATCCCGACCACCATGTCGAAAAAGTCCTCCACCAGCAGTGCCGCCCGCGCCGGCATCAGTTTCGGCTGTGCCCTGGCCATCACGATTTCCTGGAGCCTGCACAAGAGCGTGCTCTGGGCGATCCTGCACGGGATCTTCTCGTGGTTCTACGTGCTCTACTACTGCGTCACCTGAGCCGAATCGCACGGCCACCACCGCGTTGTCGGCAGCTGAGGCCTCAGAGCACGGGTCGACGCGAATGCCGAACTGAAGGCCTGTCGGCTACGCCTTCTTCTCGATCTGCTTCGCGTTCTGCTTCGCGACCTTCTGCACAACGTCAGAATCCGCCTGCTCGAGGATCATGATCTTCTGCCAGATCTTGCGGCTCAGCGCCGTCGTCATGTTTTCAATATCGTCGACCGCTTGCAGCGCCACCGGATCCGAGAATCCCTGCACGTAGAGCGCCGCGACCTTACCGATCAACGACAGCATCTCGCTGCAATAGTCAAAGTAGCGCGCAAGTTCGGCACCGCTCATGGTGCGCTTCGGCGAACTCTTGGTATCGCAGACATCGCGCACCACGCGATCCGGATCCTTGGTCAACTGGTGCATGTCGACGATATGTGCCATGGCGCGCATCTCGTGGATCGCGTCGAGGCAGCGCGCACGTTTCTGCCGCACGTCGAGGTTCCAGACAAACACCACAGCGGCACCGAGGAACACGGTCGTCGCGACCGTCGCCTCGACCGCTGCCAGGACTTCGCGCAACGGCCAATTGTCTTCGAAGGTCGGATGCACCGCCTGGATCGCAAGGATGAGCACGGCCAGCACCGCGAGCAACCCGACGATGCCGACGACACGAAGCCACAAGCTCGGTTTGCGGATCGCCGCGCTGCGTTCGGCATGCTTGCGGGCGACCTCGACCAGTTCGGCTGCGACGCGACCGAGATTGGCGTCGGGAAAGCGCTCGCGGATGCGGTCGCGCAGACGCTCACCGGTCTCGACGATACAATCCGCACGAAGTTCGAGAAACATGAGGAGCTACTTGCTCGCGTCGTAGACGACCTTGCCACCAACGATGGTGTAGAGCACTTCGGTGTTGAGGATCTCTTCTTCCGGAACCGTCATGATGTCCTTGGACAAGATCACGATGTCGGCGAGCTTGCCGGGCGTCAACGAGCCCTTGCTGTCTTCTTCGAACGCGGCATACGCACACGCCATGGTGTAGGAGTACAGCGCCTCCATGCGGCTCATCGCCTGGTCCGGATAGAACGCCTCGCCACTCTTGCCCTTGCGGGTCACCGACGCATAGAACGACGCGAGCGGATCGACATTCTCGACCGGTGCATCGGTGCCATTGGTGACGATGGCGCCCGACTTGAGCAGCTTCTGCCAGACGTAGGCGCCCTCTTCGGCACGTTGGGCCCCGAGTCTCGGCAACACGTAGGGAGCATCCGAAGTGCAGTGCACGCCTTGCATCGAGGCGATTACGCCGAGCTTGCCGAAACGCGGGATGTCGTCGCGATGAATGTGCTGCGCGTGCTCGATGCGCCACCGCAAGCTTGGCCCATTGTGCTTTTGCCCCCACACCTTCTCGTAGATATCGAGCACTTCACGATTGGCTCGGTCGCCGATCGCATGCACGCAAACTTGAAACCCGTGCTGCGCACCGATCTCGGCCATGCGCGTGACGCTGGCGACGCTCGCCGTCTCCAAGCCGCTGCTGTCGGGCTCGTCGCTGTAGGGTTCCAGCAACCAGGCACCGCGTGACCCGAGGGCGCCATCGATGCTTCGCTTCAACGCGCGCACCGTCAGGAAGTGATCGCCCGCATCGACCATGCGATAGTTCGCAAGGTTCTGCTCGAGGTCGCGATTGCTGGTTCGAATCATCACCCACAGCCGCACGCCGAGTTCGCCGCGCTCGGCCAATTCTCTGAAGACATTGATCTCCGCAAAGCTGCTGCCAGCGTCTTGAAAACTGGTCACGCCCTTGCTGAGGCAATCCTCGACGGCGAGGTTGATCTGACGCAGCAGCTTCTGGCGACGCGACCCGGGCGAGCTGCGGATACCGCGCGAACTACGCGCACGCGACACCAATCCCGCAGCCGTTTCACTGAACACGCCGATCGGTTCGCCCTTCGCGTTCTTGAGGATCTCGCCGCCCGGCGGACTCTTGGTGCTGCTGTCGACACCGGCCATCTGCATCGCCTTCTGGTTGAAGAAGCTCGCGTGGCCACTGGCGTGCGTCAAGGCGACCGGGTTGTCCGGCGTCGCCGCGCTGATCGAGTCGTGCGGTGGAAAGCCTTTGACGTTGCCGGCGGGTTGCTTGTTCCACTTCTCCTGGTGCCAACCGCGGCCGAGAATCCACTCGCCGGGCGCCGTGTGCTTCGCAGCTGCGGCAACCATGTCGACAACCTGATCCCAGTTGTCGACCTTGCTCAGGTCGAGGATCAACGTCGCATTGCCAACGCCGGTGAAGTGCGCGTGGCCTTCGATGAATCCGGGGATCGCCGTTCGCCCGCGCAGATTGATCACCTTGGTGCCCTCGCCAATCAGCTTGCGGATGTTCTCGCTGGAGCCGACCGCGAGAATGCGCCCGCCGCGGGCAGCCAACGCTTGCACGGTGCCGTGGCGTTCGTCGACGGTGACGACCTTGCCGGAGTGCAGCACCAGGTCTGGAGCCTGACTTCCAGAAGCTTGGGCCTGGGCATTGGCCGAGATCAGACAAGTGAGCGCCGCAAACAGGACTGCGACGAGACGAACCGAGGAAAGCGGATTGGTCAACATGGGCGAATGGGTGGCTAGGAGGTCCCGCAATCTAACCGCAGGACTCCGGGACGCCGCGAGGAACCCGGGTGCGGCGGGCCGAGTCTTCGCTGCGCCGATCATGCGATCGCGTGCGGCGCGGCGCCCTGCCCCGGCAGAGACCCTGTTTCGAAGACTTCCAAGCGCGCAAATCGCCTTCCTAGAGGCGGGGCAGGAAGCAGCGTGCCTCGCGTTTGGATGGAATCGCCGAGCGTGGTGGCGCGCGAGAACGCAGGCGAATTGGTGGATGCGGCGAGGCTCTCGCGGGACGCCAA
>CAXBFC010000192.1:0-14281 GCA_963974725.1 uncultured bacterium
ACGAGCGTGCACCCGCCACATTGGAAGTCGAGGCGGTTGGGGCTGACGACCCACCATGCAGACGTCGAAGGGATGGAGCCGCGTAGGCGTGCTCGAAAGCCGTTGTTGCCGACTGTCGCGCACGCCGCTGTGATTCCCCCTTCGGTTCCGCAACCACCGCCCAAATTGGTGCTTACTCCGTCGTCGGCTCGGAAACGAATCGCCCAGCCTTCGCTGACGCCCGACGCCAGGCTGCGTTCTGACCAAACGATCAACGCATCATCAAGCGTGCCGCCACCGGTTGCTTTGCTTGCGGCTCGAACGGGACCTTGATCACCGCTCGAGCTGTCCACAGTAAATCGCGGGGCGCTGTCCAAGCAGGTATACAGATCTACGGGCTGCGCGTAGACATCGTAGTCGTTGGCAACATTGGTCTCGTCTTCGTGCATGATCAGGATCGAGTCTCCCATCCAAGTGACGCTGGCCACGCGCTCGTCGTCAGCGATGCCTGCTTCGATATCGACGATGCCGCTAGCGAAATAGCCTTGATTCAACGCCGGCGCATTGGGGTCATGGCCAACCGCTCGAGCCTGCACGTCGTTGTCGCCCGATCCCGGGACGGTTTCTTTCTCCCATGCGACGACCCAGTTGCGCCCGTCGCCATCGACCGATGGATAGTCGCAGTCACCGCCAGATGGTTGCGTGAACGAGAGAATCGTATGCAGGATGCCCAGGTTCCGAGTGACGAGGGCCCCTCGCACTGCCGACTCGGAAGCCCAAGTGAATTGACGGTTCCAAACGATGCAGTGGTGGCCAGTGCTGCCGCCACTGTTGCTGATTCGTGGTGATGAGTTGCTGAAGCTTGGCCCGGCATCGCCGACCAGAACGACCCCCGCCCACGGTGTGCAGATGGGCGGGGAGACGCCACCGTTGATGTTGACCTGTTTGGCGAGGATCTCGCCGGTAGTCTGGTTTTGCCAGGTCACGATCAATTCGTCGTCGCTAGTTGCTTCCCCGCCGACGTCGGGAGCACCCAGGTTGTCGGCCGTGTCGCGAATGATCGCCAAGTTACTGACGGTGCCAGAATTGGCTAGCACGGCGCGCCCAAGAATGTTGCCGGCATTCGCATAGACGACCAGAAAGGTGTTTTCGGGGCTGCTGTTGGCCACCCGCGGCGCCATTGATGTCGTCAATCCTTCGATGACGATCAGGCCGCCGCTCAACCCTCCAGAGTCATTGATGCGTTGGGCTCGGACCCCGTAGTTCGTCGTCGAGAAGCGTCGGCGCCACGTTGCAAGATATGCGTTCGTGGTCGAGTCGTAGGCAATGTCAAAGTCAGTGTCGTCCCACGCCGTCGTCGTCGGGAACGTCGTGCCAACCAGTGGATCCAGCACGACTGGCATCACTGCCCGCTCTACAAAACTCTCGGGCAGGCGCATCTCCAGCAATCCCGCTTCGTAGTGCATGGATCCGGTAACGCGGGCGCCGTGGCTGTCAATGCCGACGACCTTGCCAATCGTCACGCCACCACTGCCGTCATGTAGGAAGGTAAGCTCGCCATCGCTGCCCCGTTCGGCCAGCAGTTGTAGGTCGGTGTCGATTTGCACGCGCACGACCAGATCACCAACCCCGTCGGGCAATTCGTCAAAGGTGAAGCTCTGCTTCAGGCCGTCCGGACGAGCTTCGTAGCTCTCGACAAAGGCATGTCTCTGGTAAAACGCTGTCTTGCCTTTGTGCGTCAGAGTGGCGGGCGAAGGCTGCTGGCTAGCCACGCCTCGTCCATAGCTGGCCACCGACATTGTGAACGGGAACAATCGCGCCGCACTTGGCAAGGCAGGTGTGAACTCGACCTGGGCAGCTTCGAATTGCACCGCGTAGTCCGGGCCTCCTCCGACGAGCTTGCCGTCGAGAATCGAGACGCCGGCAGTCTGCGTGAAGGAAGATGCGGTCGTCGTGGGGCTACGACTGGATGCTGTCTCGGCTTGCCCAGGCAGTAGATTACCCGGCTCGCTCTGTTGGCTGGTAAGGGCAGCCGTAAGTAGCAGCACAAGGCTGGCGGCCTGATGGAGCTTGGATAGTCCGTGCATGAGTCTGTCGTGGTTGGCACCAGCTGAGAGCGGCGCGTGCGAAAGGAGAATGGCCGCGAGGGGGTGACTGGTGCCGGGGCGCTGCCGCCGCTACGCATTCGACCAATCTGGGAAATGCCGTTCCCCGAGGTTCATCGCGCGCTTTCTACAAAAAGGCCGCCCGGCCACCCAAGTGGCGCAGGTAGGGGGGCTTGCGGGCGACTTGATCGCGTCACTCGTGGGGTGAGCTGGCTCGCCTGGTGAATAGATCGAGTGCTGTTCACCGGCATCTGCTAGCCGCCGCATTGTCTGGCAGCAGCGCCTTTCTGCTCGGTCTCGGCATGCTAACGAGTCGTGCGAAGGTGCGAGCCGACCTGCAGTCGACTCTCGACGTCGACGAGTGGATCGGTTCGTTGCGTCTGCGTCGGTCGTTCGCGGTCGAGAGCCTGACACACATAGCGGCTGTGCGGACACCGAAGCGGTTGGGCTACGGCTGGATCGACGAGCATGCCGCTCTCAAGCTCTACACGACGGATGGCAAGGCCACGGTCGTGATCAAGCACGACGGTCGCAAGCTGGTCTGCGAGACCGTCGAGAAGATCGCGAGCGCGCTCGAGTTCGTGCGCGTGGATCTGACCGGCACAGCTGACAAGACCGAGATCGAGTTTGCGCACCCGGACTTCGAGGTGGAAGAGCCGGCTGCCGTCGCCGTTGAGGTGTCGATCGCGGCAACGCGGAAAGCCAGTTCGGCTGGTCTGTGCCTCGAGCCGCTGCCGTCTGGCATCACGCCGCTGCTGAACAACATGTTTGGGTTCGGGGCTCTGTTCATCGTGGTATCGGTACCAATCATCTTCCTGGTCTGGAACAAGATGCAGGAGGTGCGGTGGTTCGTGGCCCGACCCGGAACCCTGCTGTTTGCTGGCGTGTGGCTGCTGCTGTACGGGTTGGCGGTGAGTCGTCGGCGGGCGGTGGTCGAGGTGGATGCGAAGGATCTCGTCGTAGCTCTCATCGGTGGGTTCTACGGCAAGCGGCAGTATCGATGGCCGCGCGAGCACGTCCTCGACGCCGTAGTCGTCGATGGCTACGTCCACGTTCAGAATCAGACCATGATGCGCCTACACATCCATGCACGTCCCGAACCACTCTAGCTCACCCCGAGTTGGCGCCCTCGCCGGCGCCATCTCCGGCGCAGCGCACGGCAGCCCGCGCGCACGAATCGCCCGCAGCACGCGCTTGATCGCGACAGGGTCCTGGATCGCAACTAGCAACCGCCGCGTTCCGCCGCAGCTAGGACATCGGAACACCTCGATCGCAAACATCCGCCGCAGCAGCTCCGCCCAACTGTAGTTGCGACGGCCGCCCCTTCGCCGCTTGCCCGGCCGATGCGGCACGCACCTGCGCCGTGTGTGCAACTCGCCAGCCACCGACTCGCCCTCCCGCCGCGACGCACAGCCAGGAGCGGCATGCCGCCATAAGAACTCAGTGGTGCCATTGGATGTCGATATCGTTCGACACGATCCAACCGAACGCGTTCGCGGTCGGCGCATAGATGCCCCATTGGCAGGCGATGGTCAGTCCGGCCGGGATCGAGCACGGCATCGGCACCATCACGGTGCTTTCGCCGAGGCTATTGGTCACGGCCGGAAGCGACGTCAGCACCGGCAGGCCGACGTAGAGGTTGCAGCCGGGCGCTCCCGGAATCGCCGCCGTGGCCAGCAGGTCACCCAACAGCAGCACTGCCAGGCTGTTGACCGGGGCATTCGCCAGGGTCAGGCGGAATCCCACGTTGCCGCCGTACGGAGTGCCGCCCGCCGTGCCGATCGTCGCCATCTCACCCAGCGGGCCCGGGCATGGTGAGCCGAACGGGGACATGCTGGCCGTGACCGGTTCGAACTGTCGCGCGATCACGCCATCGAGCGTGGAGCTGTTTTCCCACGCGATCAAGGTGCGATTGCTCGTGTTCGGGTGCGCCAGTCGGATCGGGCGTGACGAGATCGCCAGTCCATCACGCAGCGCATTGCCCTGGCTGTCGACCAGCACGTGGTTGGCCGGCACCGTGCCGTTGCGCAGCACGCGAGCCGCACGGACGTCCAGCTGCGTCGAAGTCGGCGAGGGGGCTTCGGTGTAGGCGATGGTGAACTCACAGGAGCCGGCGCCGATGCGTGGCTGGCTCTCGTCCGACGACGTCGCGCGAATCGTGAACACAGAGCCGACCGGCCCGTTGTCGTCGTACAGGTGTGCGTAGAGGTCGCCCTCGCTATTCCAGGCGATGCAGTAGCGCTGGTCGGTCGGATCCTGGAAGGTCGAGGCCACCGACCCGATGTCGGGTTGCCACTCGTTGTCTCCGATCTGGGCTGCGGCCTGCACGCTGGTCGCCGCCTGCAGGATCGAGAACTGTGCGGTCTGCGGCCGAGCGCGATACGAGCACGTCTGCACGTCGAAGTCCCCCGGCGACGGCTGCGTGTAGAAGCGCTCCCAGACCAGTCGGCAGTGGGCCCAGTTGCCGCCCGACAGGAAGCGCGCGTGGCTGCCCTTCGACAGGCGCGCGTTCTGCACGTAGCCGGTTGCGACCGTCTGCAGGATGTGCTGCGGACCTACGGTAACGCCCGCCGGATTGGCCGGATTCGACCAATACAATTCGCGGGATCGGATCGAACGCGGACTGCTTTCGCCGGTGAACGTCAGGTCCCACGCGACGACCATGCCGACACTGTCGACGCTGGTGACGGTGGGCCGCTGGCAGAGTTCGCCCGGGCCCGGGCTGTTGATCAGGAAGGACGGAGCCACGGAGCCACCCGTGTAGGTGTCGATCAGGCGGCCGCGGATGGCGCCGTTCTGCTGCCACACCACCAGGAACGAGTCGGGAGTGACGCAACGACAGCTGGCTACCGCGGGCTCTGGCTGGCTCGTCAGACCGGTCTCGACATTCGCGGTCGAGAACGGGCCACCGCCGTTGATGATGCCACAGCGCACCGACCAGCTGCCACCGAAGTTGTAGCTGTAGACCGAGAGGTAACGGTTCGTGCCGTTGTCGTAGGCGAGGTCGGGGTGCCGATCGGGACCGCTCGGACTCAGCGACCAGAGCGGCGAAACCGTCGGATCGACGACGAGCGGATAGACCGCACGATCGACGAAGCCAGCCGGCACGATCAGTTCGATCAGACCCTGTCCGTCGTACGAGGTGCGCACGTCGATGCGTTCGCCGGTTCGGTCGAACGCGATCGCTTCGCCGTAGCGGATCGCCGCGCGGCCTTCGTAGCGAAACTGCAGATCCCGGTGCGCGGCAGAACATGCCGAGGCCACCACGTTGCCAGCCGCACCGATCGAGAGCACGAGATCGCCGTGGCCGTCGGGACGGCTGGCGAGATGGAACGACTGCTCGATCTGCGCCGCGTCGATGCGGTAGGCCTCGACGACGTCGCCATGGTCGTAACGCACATCGTCGTGCTGGCGATCCTGCTGCCGCACCGGCGTCTGATGGGGCGCACGCAGCCGAGCCACCCAGCCGGTGCGCCGCGCACCGAGGAACCGCAATTGCAGGTTCGGCACCGCATCGCCGGCGTCGGCCGCGGTCGCACGGAAGTCGACATGCTCAGGTGTGAACTCGGCAGCGTAGGTCGGCTGCTCGATGCCAATGCTCGGCTCGTGTTGCGCGGCGAGGGTCGAGGCCAAGGCCAGGCTGGCCACAGAGAGTCGGTGGATGTTCATCGTGTTCCGTAAGGGAGGGGAAGCAAGGGCGCCGCAGAGGCCTCGTCGTTCGACGCGCACCAAGCCGGCACGGAAGCAGGAATGACGCAGCCTCGCGGATGTGTCGCGGTTTTCCCGGCACAGAGCGCGAACGAGTTTTCTGGCGGGAGTTCTCAGCCGCTCGCGTCTTCAGAACCGCGCGATGTGGGGTCTCTGGGCTAGCAGTGTCGCTGCGCGCCGAATACGTCACCGCGTGTTGCGGCTAGCCGGACCCCAGCGCTCGTTGCGAAACATCCTGATCGGCGCGCCACTCCTGGATATGCGTGCCGCCGCAGCCTTGTTGTTGCTCGCTCTGCTGGGATTGGTCTTGTGGTTGTTCACGCTCCGGACCGCGACCACTGCAACACCAGCGATGGCACTGGCGCCAGGAATCCGGATCGACCACACCGTGAACAGGACGGTCCAGTGATCGAACTACAGACCTGCGCAACTGTCGTAGCGCAGGCGCTTCGCGTGCTGCTGCGTTCGCAGTCGCAGGTGTTTGGCGCACGTTGCACGAAGGGTTGAGAGGTTCGCCGGTGAGTCCGGCACAGCGAACCTCAGCAAACGCGACTACTTGTCGCCCTTCTGGCCCGCGCCTTTGGACTTGCGCTTCATCTTGATGACCATCATCTCGGTAGCGGCGTCACCTTCGCCTACGAAGAAGGTCAGCGTGTACTGGCCGTCACCCATCGCCAACTCGTTGCGGTGATGATTCATCTTGCCGGTCATATCCGGGGCTTGCCAGTGCATGACGATCAGCTTGCGCTTCTCGTCGTATTGGCCCTCCATCAAGGAGAAATACGAGCTCATGCTATCGGTCCACGTGCCGACGTACTTCTTGTCCTTGGCGCTATAGCCCACCTGGCCGCAGCCGACGTAGGGCATGCCCATGAAGTCGCACTCGAATCGCGAGCAGGTCCAGAAGCCGCCGACGGCCTTGACGGACTCGGTGGCCTTGGTGGAGCCTGCCGGCATACCCGGAGCTTCGGACCAGCTCAGCGTGCCCTCCCATTCACCGACGCCTTTGAGCAAGCGTTCATGGTGCTTGGAGGGCGTCTCCATGGCCGGGTCCTGATTGACCAGTGGCTTGGCCGTGAAGTTGGTGGCAGAGAGTGCGATGGCGCTGCCGACGGCGACGAGTAAGGAAAGGGACAAGCGATGTGAGATCATGCCCCAACTGTCCATGGACGCGACGACGGGAGCAAGGCCGATGACACCTCCCGCCTTCGATTGACAGCGCGGAATAGGTAGCAGGGGCCATGCGGTGCCGGCTGCGGTCCCCCGAGCTGAGCGACTCGATCCAACGCTAACGCGGTGTGCAACCGCTGTAACCGCAACCGCGCAGACCGAGGGCGCGGGGCCTACGGAGCGGGTTTCGCGACACCTACGTGGCCAGGGCCTGGGCAAAGATCTAGAGGTTCACGAGTGAGCAATCACTCGTGCGCGACATCGTGCGCACCGTGCCGAGCGGCGAGATGGTGAAAGTCGACGCGCTGGCTGCCAGCTTCGGAGATGCGCCTGCTCGACGACACAGTCGTGTTGACGTTCGTGACCTTCAGCGTGGTAATCAACATGATTGCCTTGCCGCGAGCGCGCTCGACTAGCGAGCATGAACGCCGCTCTTTGGCCCGGCGAACGCTGTTCATTGGTCATCGACGACTTCGGAATGGCCGCTCCGCCGGATGGTGGGGGTGGTTGGCTTGGGGCGTGATCAGCGCGTGTGATGGTGCGCGCTAGGGCATCGGGTGGCGGTTGCGGGGTCGCTGTGGGGGGGGTGGTCTGTCTAGTGGGTGGTTGTTTGGCGAATTGCGGTGCTCGCTGGCTCGGAAGCATGTTGGTTGACGGGGTTGCAGCCGGGTGCGATTGGTTTTTGGTGGGGTCCGGGCGGCCCGAGCTGCAGCTTGTTTTGCCTGTGCCATCGGCTGGGTGGGTTCGGGTGGTCCGGACCGCACATGCATCGCCACACTCAGTCGGCGCACGTGTTAGCGTGCGTCGGCGACAATGGCGAGCGGGCGATGTGCCTCGCGCCCGAAGTCGAAGTTTGGAGAGCGCCCACGATGTCGAAGTATTGCCTGCTGATTGTCCTGATCGCGAACTGCCTGCTCGCCGAGCAAGCATTCGCGCAAGACCCGAAGCCACTGCAGCTGCCCGAGGACCCGCGCGCGACGATCGCGGCGATGCCAATCGCCACGCCCGTCAAGGATGGTCATGTGGTCAAGGTCATCGATGACCAAACCAAGAAGCCGATCCCACACGCAGACGTTCTCGCGTGGCCGACCGTGCAGGGCGAGGAGTTCAAGAAACGCAGCGCGGAGGTCTTTGAAGCCGTGCAAGCGCGCAAGGCCGATTTCAACGCGCTGCTCGTGAACCTGGCTGCCACGCTGGGCACGCGCTACCAAACCAACTCCGAAGGCATGGTCACGATCCCGGCCGGACACAACGCGTTCGCCGTCGTGCTCTCCGGGGATAAGATTGGGCAATGGCACGACCAAATGAAGGGTCCCCTTGAGTTGTCTGCGCCACTGTATGTCACGGTGCAGGTGCTCAACTCGCGCGGCAAGCCGGAGCGCAACGTCGAGGTGCGACTCGCTGATCGGAATCGCGCCGGCGGCTTGCAGATCAACGGCAAGACCGATGCGTCGGGAATATGCAAACTCTGGATCTCGCCCCTCATGCGCAGCAACGACCTGCAAGTCGAGGCAATCATTGCGAGCAAAAAGCGCCTTGCGGTGCCGTTTCAAGTCGATGCCATCCCGGACCAACCTCTGCAACTGCAACTGCCTCCATGCGGTCAGGTTCGCTTCCTCCTCTACGGCGAAGATGAACGACCAAGCAGCACACTCGACAGCGCGCGTCTCGATTGGCCGCGCGAAGGAACCACGGAGAGTGGGCTCTTTTGCTATGAGACCGCATCCATAGCGCCGACGAACCAAGAGCCCGATGGTGCCATGTTTGCCCACGTCGAGCTGCACCTCGACATCCACATCATCGCGAAGATCAAGGACATCCCAAACGCGATGCACTTCCGGGCCAAGGGGCCGACGCGAGAACGAGAGCTCATCATCGTTGACAACCGCGTCAACGTCGGTCCTCCGATCGTGCGTTTCCGCCTATTGGATCAACAAGGACAAGCACTCGTTAACGAGCAGATCGGTACGGTGATCTACTCGGCGAAATGGAACAGCCACCACGTCGCGACGACCGACGCCGACGGCTACCTCAGTATCGCTTTGCAACGAAAGCATCCCGAGAGCCTCTACGTGATGCGACGCAGCAACAGCGAGGGCACCGACTACCGCGGTGCTGCACGCATCAAGATTGGCGAACTGAAGCCGGGCAAGCAGGTGCTCGCCGACCTGAAACTAGAAGACGAACCGGTGATCGCATCGGGCACTATTGTCGACTCGCAAGGCGAACCTGTCGCGGGCTTGTGGCTGCATGGCAGTGCGACGATTGTCTCCGACGAATTAGGCAATGGCCCCTCCGGGCGTGACAGCCGATGGTTCGAGCATCGCGTCTGCACGGATGCGCAGGGCCGCTTTGCAATTCGGGAGTTAGCCCCTGTCGACAACCCAGTCCGCCTGTGGCTCAAGAACAACGAATGGGCCGATCTTGATCGCATCGCACTCAAACAAGGTGACCTCGACAAGACCTTTCGCGCTGCCCCAGCCACCCAACTCGTGGGGCAATTCATCGGTGACCTCAAAGGCACGCGTCTCAACGTAACGGTGATCAACCGGAGCACCGGCGACCAACAGCTTGCCACCGTCGTCGACGGCACGATTCGAGTTCTTCGCCTGCCAAAGGGAAGCTACGACCTGGTGTTTGGCCGCAACTCGGGCTTCAAGCTCGAGAACGTACAGTCCGCGCCGCAAGGACAGGCACAGGACTCGCGCTTGCAAAGCGACGAATGGACCAAGCACTTCCAAGTGCTGACGACGACGGTGACCGACCGGAGCAACAAGCCACTGAGCGGCATCTCGGTCTACTACTTCTCGAGACGCAGGAGCAACCGACTCGGCACCAGAGTGTTCACAAACGAGCGCGGCGTGGCGCGGCGACTCATGCCAATCAACAACGCATCGATCGAAATCAAGCAAGCCGGATACGAGAGCCACACATTCACATTCACCAAGGGCCGCAAAGACCTGTTGGTGCAGCTGCAGCCCATCGCGGCCATCGACGTGCAGATCATGGGAATGCCGGAGCTCCCTGCTGTGGTATTTGCCTCCGTGTCCGTTGCCAGCGGCGCTCCGGGCACGAACTTTGATCAATCCGCGCCGCTGATAGGCGGGCGCACTACGGTGCAACCGCGAGCGCTGGGCAAGAGCCAACTTCGGATCACCCTGCAACCTGCCTATCGCAAGGACATTTCCCGAGAGGTGCGTTCTGAGTTACTGCGCGCACTGGCTATGCGGCCACTCACGTTCGAGATCATTGGCACACGCAAGCCCACCGAACCGACGGTTCTCAAGCTCGATCAAGACACAATCAACGAAATCAACGCCTGCCTCGCTGACGTGCGCAAAGTCTTGAAGCAGGCTTCACGATGATTGCTGCGGACGATGCGGATGTCGTTCGATCTGCCGGAGTTGGCACTGGCGCGTGCGCCGCCTGGTGGCGGGGATTCTGGTCGGAATACCCTGGGGCAGCGGGGTGCAGCTTGTCGGTTGACCGTTGGCAGAAGGGGTAAGAGAGCCGGTTGGCTAGGTTCGTGCGGTCGGAACCGCAGCTTGTTTCTCCGGCACTCGGCGACGGTGCGGTGCCACCCGGCCACGAGAAAGCCTTTCACCGGAGCGGGGCTGCGGGCACGATCCGGTCATGGACACGATCATCGTCTGCAACAAGGACCAGATGGGCCACGGCGACCGCGACCTGGGCGAGAAGGTGCTCGGGACGTTCCTCAGGAAATCGGTCGCGCTACCGAACTTCACCGCCATCGTCTTCTTTAACGAAGGCGTCAAGCTGGTCGCCGCCGCCTCGCCGGTGCTGGTCGAACTGCGCCAGCTCGAACAGCAGGGCGTCGACGTCGTGCCATGCGGCACCTGCTTGAGCCACTACGGTATCGAGCCGGCCGTAGGCGCCGTCTCCGACATGGACCGCATCGTGCAGGAGCTCGGCCGGGCCGCGAAGGTCATCACGCTCTAGTGAAGTCGGTCGAGGCAGCGACCCGCAGCTACTTGCTCATTTCGGCCAGCAGCTTGTCGACCGCTTCGTCCATCTTCTCACCGCGCACATCGGTGAAGCGGATCACGCCCTTGTCGTCGAGAACGTAGATGGTCGGCCAACCGGTCACGCCCCACTTGGACGAGATCGGGCCACCGGTGCCCTTTGGGCCATTCCAGAAGGAACGCCACGTGACGCCCATCTCCTTGGCCTTGGTGCGGTAGACAGCCTTTTCGTGATCACTGTTGATGCCGATCAGAGCGAACGGTTGGTTCTTCAGACGTGCCACGAGCGACCGCTCGTGTGGGATCATCGCCCGGCAAGGCGGTCACCAGAAGCCCCAGAAGTCGATCACGACCACCTTGCCGCGGTAGTCGCTGAGCTTGAACTTCACGCCATCGATGTCCTCGCCAACGATGTCGGGCGCGACCATACCGATCTGCAGGTGCTCATCCTTGAAGCGCGGAGCTACGAGCATGTCCGCGAGAGCCGTTCCTGCTGCGAGCTTCTCGGCCTCGGCCCGCAACTTCGCGGCCATCGCCTTGTCTGCGTCGCTGGCCCGCTTGCGATCCAGCGACTTCGCCTGCCAATACATGGCCCAGGCGCGCGTCTCCGGGTGCGTTGCGTTTGCGACGACCTTCTGCAACAGCGCGGCAGTGCGATCTCTGCCGAACAGGCGCGAGACGGCCATCGCTTCCTCCATTAGCTCCACCAAGGCAGGACTCTTGATGTGGTCCCTTTCGATGCGCGCGACCACGTCCCGAATGAGCTTCACATTTCGGGCATTGATCGCGGCCCAACAGAGCAGGGAAGCGCGGTCATCGCCTGTGCACTTGTCCGCGGCTGCGATGGCCTTTCGGGCAAGGCCCGTCGCATCTGGTCGAACGACGGTCTTCATCAGGTCGGTCAGCGCTTTGCGATTGCTCTTCGCCTGCTCATATGCATCGCTTGCCCGAAGCTTGGCGGAAGCCGCGCGATACGCAGTCGTCTGCTTCTGTAGCTCGGCCGTCAGTTCGGCGCGAACGATGCTCGCCGGCGAACGTTGCTCTGAGGCTTCCTGGGCCATCGAGAATGCGGGCGATAGCAGGGTCGCCGCGATCAATAGGGACATCTTCATGAGGCCGACACGATACAGGACCACAAGCAGGCGCCCCGCGTTCGCCCGTTCGATTCGGCAACTAGGCCGAATCAGGCCGCGTTCAGGACTTGAACCATTGATGCGTGAAGTTCATGCCGAGCGACGATCGCTCCCGGCAGATGCAATGGCCCATGCTCTCGCCGTGTCGAGTCAGCGCTGCAGGATCCGTGCAGCGCGTAGACCCAGGTTTTGGTTCAGGTAGGCCCGCAGCGTTCGCAAAGTCCGTCGAGCCCATTTGCCACCGAATTGGTCAGTTCAGACGTGCCGATGACCAATGGGTAGTTGGCCGCTTGCGCCGAGCAAGCGGGCCAGTGGTGCGATTCGAGGTTGGCAACCAGCTTGTCGCGAGGAGCTGGGCCGTCAGGCCGAGCGGCGGTAGCTGCGTAGCGGCCCGCCGAGTCGCTCATCCACGACCACTTGTCCCGAATGCGGTGCGACTTGAGTGAACTCAGAGTCTTGGTCCTAAGCCGAGGCGAGCGTGTCACGGATCTCTTCGAGGTTCGTGATCACGTTCACGATAGACCTGACGGATCCTGAGCGTTGGCTCGCGGGATCGTTGGTCGTGATTCTCGATGTTCGGATGGCAGTGGCGTTACCGCGCCGGCGAACGGTCGGCCACGTGCGCCACGCCGCGCAACAAGACCAGTACGGGAATGATCTCGAGGCGGCCGATCCACATCACGACCATGAGCGTGATCTCCGAAGAGACCGGCATGTCGTGGCCGGTGATGCCGGTGCTGAGGCCGACGTTGGCCTGTGCCGAGACTGCCTCGAAGATCACGTCGTCGAGACCGTAGCCACTGTCGGGCGGCAACGTTGCCAGCAGCACGAAGCCAGCTACCACCGCGATACCTACCCAGACCGCGACGAACAGCGTCGCACGCGCGATCATTCGGGTCGCGTCGCGCTCGGGCATCGTGTTGCGGTCGAAGTGGTAAGACAGCACCTGATCGGGCAGCTTCAGATAGTTGCGGACCTCCCAACGGATACCCTGCAGGATCAGCCACAGCCGGTACTGCTTGATGCCGCCACCGGTCGAGCCGGCAGCTGCACCAACCGACATTCCGGCGACCAGCAGCAGCAGGACTAGCGTGCCGTCGGTTGCGACCGGCGCGACACTGAGACCCGCGGTCGCGAGCGCCGACGACCACTGGAACAACAGCCGTTCCGTCTGCGCGAGCGAGACCCCGGTGCTGGACGAGACCAGTACACAGGTCAGCAGGCCACCGACCGCGAGCAGGATCAGGCCACGGCTCTGTAGGTCGCGCCAGAGTTCGCCCGGATGTCGCTCGCGCAGCATGCGGTAGTAGACGCCAAAGCTGATCGCCCCGGCGAACATCAGCGCGATCCCGACCAGGCGTGGCGCGCGGCCGTAGCTGGCGAAGCTGTCGTCGGTGACCGAGAAGCCACCGGTCGAGACCGCGGTCAGGCCGTGGTTTAGCGCGTGCCACCACGGCAGGCCGGCGAGCCACAGAGCCAGCACCGACAGTACGCTCATGCCGACGAACAGCTTCCAAATTGCGCGCGCCGTGCCGCTGACGGTCGGCAGCAGCTTGCGCGAGCGCGCCTCGGAGTAGTAGAGGCGGTAGAAGCCGGTGTTGGAGTCGAGCACGGTCAGCATCAGCGCGATCACGCCGATGCCGCCGATCCACTGCGATAGCGTGCGCCACCAGTGCAGGCCCGTTGGCAGCTCGCTCGGGTGGGGGGCGACGGTCAGCCCGGTGCCGGTGAACCCCGAGAACGACTCGAACAGAGCGTGCAGTGGCTCGGCCAGCACGGCGACGGTCGGGTTCGCGTATGGCATCGGCTGCAGCAAGAACGGCAACGCGCTCAGCGTCGGGATCAGCAGCCAGCTCAGCGCCGCCGTCAGCATCGCGTGGTGAAGGCGTGTCGAGCCGGCACCGCGGGTGAGGCGAAAGCCGATCTGGCCGATCGTCGTGGCGATAGTCGCCGTCAGGTACAGCGAGAACGGCGTGCCGGCGTCGTCGGTCAGCCAGCAGACCGGCAGTGTCAGCAGCGCCATCAAGGCCGGCACGTGCAGCAATACCGAAACGTCTCGCACGACGATCGGCACCCCACTGGTGTGTCCCGTCATTGCTCCTTGTCGCGTTCGCGTTCGGCGAGTTTCAGTAGGTGGTGCGCGATCAGGTCCTCGGGCTCGAGCAGCACCCGGACGCCGAAGCGCTCGAACATGTGCCGGTGG
>CAXBFC010000193.1:0-14231 GCA_963974725.1 uncultured bacterium
GATCGTGACGCTCGACGGCCTTTGGTATCGCAACGTGCTGTCTGAGAGCGGTTCGGAAGTGGCGCTCGCCATGGACATCAAGGTGTTCCAGGCGCAGTTCCGCATCGCGACGCGCGTCATCCGCGAGCGCTTCGGTCTCGACGGGCATAGCCGAGTCGACAAGGCGAAGGTCATGGAGGAGATGTCGCGCTTGTACGGCCACAAGTTCGAGATCCTCGAGCAGCCGAAGTCGGTCACGATGCGCGTGCATCGCTGCAGCTTCTTGGAAGCGTTGCGCGCTGCGGGTAGCACAGATCACGATTGCCGCGAGGTGTGTCGCGCGATTCGGCCGGCGTGGTTTGGCGAGATCGAGCCGCGCACCAAGGGCGCCGGCGAAGTGCAGTTGGGCTTGCCCGATCAATCCGGTCCCTGCGACTGGACCATCGAGCAGCCGGACGACGACGGGCCCGAGTAGCATCCTCGACGCAGCCCCCTCGATGGACCGGTTTCGATGGCCTGCTCGGCGATCCAGGTGACCGCGAACCCCCGCAGGTCATTTCCATGGGAGTTCGTGGAAGCTGATCTAGTGAGGGGCGTCCAACGGGCGAGCTTTGCCGGGATGATCACATGAGCACATTACGAATCGCGTCGTTGCTGGTCCTTGTGGGTAGTTGTTTCGCCCAGCAGCCGGTTCCCAACCGGAAGCCGAAGCCACAACCACTGAATGAAGCGTCCGCCAACCGTGGGTTCTTGGAGCAGATGGTCGCGAGCACCGGTGCCGAGTTGCAGCGTGGCCTCAGGATGTCGGCGCTGACCACCGAGCAGGGCAGGAAGCACATCGAGACGCAGTGTCAGATGCGCTTTCTGGACGGCAGGAAGAATCTCGAGTTGACCTCCAAGTCGGTGTGGGCGGTGGTCCACAACATCGAGCACGGATCGAGGCGCACTAGCCCTAGCCCTTGGCGGTTGCGGCGGGCGACGTTGGTGCGGGTGTCGGGCAAGCCGGATGCCTGGACGGTCGCCGAGCTGGTGTTCGGCTTCCGTCGCGAGGGCGTGAAAGGCACTGGCAACTTGCAGGCGCTTCCCGATGGCCGCAAAGCCATGGCGGATGTGTTTGCGACCCTGCTCGCAAGCGAATCGAAGCAGGCCGTGGCGCACAAAGTCAGCATCGACCTGACGACGAGCGTGCCGACGGTTACTGCCGCGGTGCGGGCGCGCGGCGAGGGCTACAAGAAGCAGTTCTTCGCGGTCGAGTCCAAGTTGCTGAAGCGCGACAAGAAGACTCCCAGCGTGTTTCGTGACGCGCGTTGGCGCGGCGATGAGGCGCCGCTCGACGATGGTTCTGGTTCGGACTTTACGGTCGATTTCGTGTTGCGGCAGCCGTAGCCACGCGAACGCGGTGAGGCAGCGGCGCCGCTCTTCCGTCTACTCAACGACGCGAACCACGGCGAATAGCGGCAAGTGGTCGCTGCCGATGTCCGGCCCAAGTTGCGCCTCGCCGACCGTCAGCTTGCCCGCGACCAGCACGTGGTCGATTGGCACCCGCAGGATCGATGGCAGGCCGGCCGGCCAGGATGGTAACCAGCTCGTCGTCGTGCCGGCCGACAGGCCCGTCGTCGCTCGCAGCTGTCTGAGCGACGCATTCCACGGGGTTGCGTTGAAGTCGCCGCAGACGATCCGGCGCTCCGGTAAATTTTGCAGCGCGAGCGGAATGGCGGCCAGGCCGCGATTGCGTTCGTCGCTGCGGGCGAAACTGAGACCCGGCGGTGGCGGATGAATCCCGAGGACTCCGATGGGACCGAACGGCGTTTGCACCACGGCGCGGCATGCCGGTGTCCAGGAATGCCCGAGTTCGATCATCTCGGCAAGCGGTAGAGGGTGGCGCGAGAACAGCGCGGCACCGAACGATCCATAGGTCGGTTGTTGGCAGCGGTACGGGTAGTCCGGCAGCTTGCGGGACAAGAACTTCTGCCACAGCGGCGTGTACTCTGCCATCCAGATCAGGTCCGGAGCCAGGTTCCGGATAACTTCCAAGGTCTTCTGCTGGCCTTTGATGTTGCTGTGCAGCAGGTTCAGGCTGAGCAGGCGAATCTCTGGAGTCTTCTCCACAATGTCTGGATAGTTGTTCTCAGCCACCCATCCGGGCACGGTTGCCGATGCTGCGAGCATTGCAAACACTGCGAATGCAGCTGCCAGCAACCACTTACGGCCAATCGCAAGGGCGATGGCTGCCGCGACGAGCACGCCGAATGCTTGCACTGGAAAGCACGCCAACAGGTCCAGCGTCCAGTGCCAGTTGGCGCAATACGGTGCAATGGCGCTCGGCACGGCCAGCGTGGCGAGCGCGGCCGCAAGGTTGGTCCAGCGAAACTTCACTGGCCCAAGAATGCCTTAGGCGTCCGGGAGAAGGAAGGCCGGGGTGGCGGGCCGTGGGGTTGCTCGGCATGATGTTCGCCCCGATTCGCAGCCAGCCAATGACTGAAAGCCCCACGCCCGAACCCAAGAACGTGCTCGCTGAGATCCGCTCCTTTGTCGCCAACTGGTTTCGCGACGGCAAAGAAGAGGGTCTTGAGGACGATACTCCGTTGGTCACGTCCGGCATTGTCGATTCGGCGGGTGTGATCGAGGTCGTCGAGTTCCTCGAGAAGCAGTTCCGCGTGTCGGTCAGCGATAGCGATGTCTCGCTGGCGAACTGCAACACCTTGCGTGGGTTGACCGAGTTGGTGAAGAGTCGGATGTCGGCCTAGTCCCTTGGCCCAGCCCCCATATGGCCCAGCCCCCGTATGGCCGCGGGTCCTTCGCATGGCCGCGGGCCATTCGGGGCACTTGCCCGCGTCGCTGATGAGATCTGCGGCCTGGGGGCAGCTCGGTCGCCGCAATCTCGCCGAAGCCACCGATTGGCTGGCGTTTTCGGCACTCGACCGGGCGCGAAATTGACGCGGTCTACCGTCCGTTGCCTACCTCCTACGAACGGCGAAAACGCTCTTTCTCTCCAGTTCTCGGACCGCAGCCAGCTCCCGTCAAAGGGGGCATCAGTGCAATCCCGGTGAGAGAACCGAGAGCAGCCACTCGAATCCGTCGAGCTAGTCGCTACTTTGTTCGCCCAAACTCCCGGCCAAACCGTGTCCATCTTCCTACCCATCCTGGTCATCACTGTCCCCGTCGTCGCGATCGCTTTGCTCGCCATGGGGGGGCACACCTTGTCCGGATCATGTGGCGGGCGAGACCCGGACGGTTCCTGCGGCAAGTGCGGCAGGGCGGCTGGCGACCCCGAACCCGAGGAAGCGTGCCCGCTTTGATGCTGTTGGCAGCAAGCGAGTCCGCAATCTCACTCCGTTCTCCCCTTTCGACAGACAGCTTCCTTCGGCATTGATTGACCAACTGGCTTGTTCGCTCGGACAAGTTTCAATGCGCAGCCAGAGACTCCCTAATCCAGGTCTCAGTCACGGATGACGACTCACAAGATCAAGAAAGGCCTCGACCTCCCGCTAGCCGGGCGCGCCGAGCTCGTCCTCGCGGACGCATCGGAACCGACGCAAGTCGGTCTCGAAACCGCGGAGTTCGTTGGCATCAAACCCAAGGTGCTAGTGAAGGAAGGTGACTCGGTGCAAACCGGTCAGCCGATCTTCCTCAACAAGCTCGACCGCGACACCGTTTGGTGTTCGCCGGTGACCGGCAAGGTCACGAGCATTGAGTTTGGCGAACGTCGCTTCCTGCGCCGTGTGGTGATCGAGAACAGTGGCTCCGACAGCTTTGTCGACCTGCCCGCTGCGTCCGGTGATCGCGAAGGTGTTGTCAAGGCGATCAAGGCCGCTGGTCTTTGGCCGCTGCTTCGCCAACGTCCGCTCGGCAAGATGCCGGTCGGTGAGGCCGTCCCGGTGGCGATCTTCGTCAACGGCATGGACACCGCGCCGCTTGCTGCCGATCCGGCGTTCGCTACCCATGGCAAGACGCAAGACCTGCAGGCCGGCATCGATCTGCTGAAGCAGCTGACGTCGGGCAAGGTCTACCTGACGTTGCGCGCTGCGGGCGATCATCAGTCCGATGTTCGCAGCCTCAACGGCGTCGAAGTGCACGACTTCGCGGGGCCGCATCCGGCGGGTTTGGTGGGCACGCACATCAGTGAATTGCAGCCGCTGAAGACCGGCGAGATCGCGTATGCGGTTTCGCTCGTCGATGTCGCGCGCCTCGGCCAGTGGCAGCGCACCGGCAAATACCCGACGCACACGGTTGTCGCCGTCAGCGGCAGCGACGCGCCGGATCGCAAGTACTTCCGCGTTCGTCAGAACGCGACGCTGTCGACGCTCACTGGCGGCAGCGACCTGGCCGGCGACCACCGCATCATCAACGGCAACGTGCTCAACGGCTACGTTGCCGAGCCCAGCGGTTATCTCGGCTTCAGCAACAAGACGCTGACGATCATTCCTGAAGGTACCGGCAAGCGCGACATGTTTGGCTGGGCCATCCCGCAGCCCGGCAAGATGACCAACCACAT
Organism: uncultured bacterium; assembly: GCA_963974725.1. GTDB lineage: Bacteria > Planctomycetota > UBA1135 > UBA1135 > UBA2386. The sequence goes on from CAXBFC010000193.1 coordinate 4,475, forward strand.
GAGTGTCAACTTTGGCCTCAACAAGAAGGAATACGTCGTCGACGCGCGCCTCAACGGCGGCCAACGCCCGATCGTCAATATCGGCTCGTGGGAGAAGGTGCTGCCGCTCGACATCCTGCCGACCTACCTGGTCCGCGCGATCCAAGCCAACGACATCGAGGAGGCCATCAAGCTCGGCCTGCTCGAAGTAACCGAAGAAGACGTGGCGCTGTGCACGTTCGTGGATCCCTGCAAGATCGATGTTGGCGAGATCATTCGCCAAGGTCTCGACATGTATGAGAAGGAGGCCTAAGCCGTGCAGTTCCTACGCAATCTAGTCGACAAGCAGCGCAAGCTGTACCACGCCAAGGACAGCAAGTTCCACAAGGTGTGGCCGATGTTCGACGCGCTCGAAACGTTCTTGTTCGCGCCGGACTTCCGCGCCGGCAAGAAGGGCGTGCACGTTCGTGACTACGTCGACCTGAAGCGGGTCATGAACAGCGTCATCATTGCGATGGTGCCGTGCCTGCTTTGGTCCTTCTGGAACACCGGTGCGCAGCACTTCCAGGCGATCCAGAATCTGATCGCTGGCGGTCAGATGGCGGCTGGCGACTACGTGACGGGTTGGCTGCAAGGCATGCTCGGTGCGCCCGACCTCACTGGGGAGTCGATCAGTAGCTTCGATACCCTGGTCTTCGGCTTGCAACGCATGGTGCCGATCGTCGTCGTCAGCTATGGCGTCGGCCTCGCGATCGAAGGTCTGTTTTGCGTCATCCGCAAGGAAGAGGTCTCAGAAGGCTATCTTGTCTCCGGCATGCTGATCGCGCTGATCGTGCCCGCCTCGACGCCGCTCTGGCAGTTGGCGATCGGCGTCGCATTCTCCGTCGTGCTCGGCAAGGAAGTGTTTGGCGGCACCGGTATGAACATCTTCAACCCGGCGATGACGGTGCGGGCATTCTTGTTCTTCGCGTTCCCCGCGCAAATGTCCGGCGACTCCGTTTGGGTCGCTGGCAACACGTCGCCGATTGGCACGCCGGGCAACCTGATCGATGGCTACTCGGAGCCGACCGCGCTGGCGCTGGTCAAGACCGCTGGCGAGAACGCCAGTGAGTTGCTGACCAACCAGTTCAGTCACATGGACCTGTTCCTTGGCAACATCCCTGGCAGCGCCGGTGAGATGAGCAAGCTGATGGTGCTGCTTGGCGCCGCGGTGCTCTTGATCACGGGTGTCGGCAGCTGGCGCGTCATGGTTGCCGGTGTCATCGGCATGCTCGGCGCCGCCTTCTTGGTTCCGATCATGGCGGAAGCCTCGGGACTGCCGATGAGCGGTGGCATGTATCTCCAGCCATGGGAGCACCTGCTTTGCGGTGGCTTCCTGTTCGCCATCGTCTTCATGGCGACCGACCCGGTTTCGAGTCCTGAAACCAACATCGGCAAGTGGGTCTACGGCATCTTGATCGGTGTCTTCACGATCCTTGTCCGCATGATCAATCCGGCGTATCCGGAAGGAGCCATGCTGGCGATTCTGCTCCTGAATGCGTTCGCCCCGACCATCGACCACTTTGTCGTCGCCGCCAACATGAAGCGGAGGCTCAAGCGATCATGAATACCAACAGCAACTCCTATGTGATGGCATTCACCATTGGCCTTTGTGTCGCGGTGAGTTCTGTCCTTGCGGTCCTGGCGACCGTGCTCAAGCCGACGCAACTTGCGGCGGCCGAGTTCGACCGCCAAAAGAACGTCATGATGGCGGCGGGCATGATCAAGAGTGGGGATCCCCGGACTCGCAAAGAGCTCGAAGCGCTCTATCAGAAGCAGGTCAAGTCGATCGTGATCGATACGCGGGATGGCACAGTGGCTGAGGGCAAGACTGCCGACGACCTGGAAGTGCTCAACGACGAGGCGCGCAAGGCGAACCCAGAGCACACGACCGCGTTCCGCATGATCGAGACCGCGCTCACCGCGGACGGCAAGCTCGACGCGATCATTCTGCCGGTGTCAGGCAAGGGACTGTGGAGCACGCTCTACGGCTACCTCGCCCTCGAGGCCGACAAGAACCACGTCAAGGGCATCCAGTTCTACAAGCACGGCGAGACGCCGGGACTCGGCGGCGAAGTCGAGAACCCGAAGTGGACCGCCAAGTGGCAGGGCAAAGAGATCCTCAATGACAAGGGCGAGCTGGTCTCGATCACGGTCAAGAAGGGCAAGGTCAACGAGAGCGTTGCAAGCGAGAAGCGGCACGCGGTCGATGGCCTCGCCGGCGCGACCATTACCAGTAACGGCGTCAGCAAGTTCGTCCGTAAGGACTTGCAGGCATTTGGCACCTACCTGCAGAAGAAATAGGAGGCGCAACCATGACATCCACAGCTGCTCCCACTGCCACTCCCGAACCCAAAGCGCCACTCTTCGGTCCAGAAGAGAAGCGTGTGGTCCTCGATCCGTTGCTGGATCAGAACCCGATCACGTTACAGGTGCTTGGTATCTGTTCCGCTCTTGCCGTAACGACGCGCCTCGACGTGTCGATCGTCATGGGCATCTCCGTGATTGCCGTGATGGCGATGGCCAATGTCGCCATCTCGCTGTTGCGCAACATGATCCCCAGCAAGATCCGCATCATCGTGCAGCTGGTCGTTGTGTCCGGCGCGGTGATCATTGTCGACCAGGTGCTGCGCGCATACGCGTTCGACCTGGCCAAACAGCTTGGCGTCTTCATCAGTCTGATCATCACGAACTGCATCGTGATGGGCCGACTCGAGGCGTTCGCGATGCAGAACCCGCCATGGCGGAGCCTGCTCGATGGCATTGGCAATGGCCTCGGCTACGCCTGGATCATCTGTGTCGTCGGCGCTTTCCGAGAGATCTTTGGCTCGGGCATGCTGCTCGGCTACCAGGTCATCCCGGACGCGATGTACGAAGCTGGTTACGTAAACAACGGCCTGATGGTGCTCGCACCCGGCGCGTTCATCCTGCTAGGGGTGATCGTCTGGGTTCTGCGTTGGCTCCGTGGCTACGTCGAGAACTAGGAGCTACCCGATGATCTCAGAAACAATCCTCTGCTCTCTCGACTTCGCCGCCATCCCGCAAGATGGCGCCGCCGACGCGGGCAACAGCTACCTCGGCATCGCGCTGCGCGCGATCTTCGTCGAGAACATCCTGCTGGCGTTCTTCCTCGGCATGTGCAGCTACCTCGCGATTTGCAAGCGCGTCGATAGCTCCGTTGGCCTCGGCATCGCCGTCATCTTCGTGCTCGGCCTGACGGTCCCGCTCAACTGGATCATCCAGACCTACATCCTGGCTCCGGGCGCACTGGCCTGGGCTGGCATGCCGGACTCGGATCTGAGCTACCTGCAGTTCTTGACCTTCATCGCGAGCATCGCCGCCGCGGTGCAGGTGGTCGAGATGGCGGTCGATAAGTTCAGTCCGAAGCTCTATGCGGCGCTCGGCATCTTCCTGCCACTGATCGCAGTCAACTGCGCCATCCTCGGCAGTTCGATGTTCATGGTCGAACGCAACTACTCGTTTAGCGAGTCGATCGTCTACGGCCTCAGCTCCGGAACGGGTTGGTTGCTCGCCATCGTCAGCATGGCGGCCATTCGTTGGAAGCTGCGCACGGCGCACATCCCGGGCCCACTCAAGGGCCTTGGAATCACGTTCATCACCACGGGCCTGATCGCGATGGCCTTCATGACTTTCAGTGGCATCTAGTCACTGTGCTATCTAGTCACTGTGCCATCTAGTCACTGTGGCATTTAGTCACTGGGTCATCTAAGGAGACTCACCAAATGGAAATCCTCGTAGGCGTGATCGCCTTGACCGGAGTCATCGTGGCTCTGGTGCTGTTTCTGATGTTCTGTGAGAGCAAGCTGGTCGAGAAGGGCCAGGTCAAGCTGCTGATCAACGGCGACGATTCCAAGTCGCCCGAAGTCGCAATTGGCTCCAACCTGCTGACTGCACTGAGCGAGCAAGGCCTGTTCTTGCCGTCCGCCTGTGGTGGCAAGGGCACCTGCGCGATGTGCAAGTGCAAGGTCTCCGAAGGTGGCGGTGACATCCTGCCATCCGAACTGACCCACGTATCGCGCAGTGAAGCCAAAGACGGCGTGCGTCTGGCCTGTCAGGTCAAGGTGCGCGGCGCGATGAAAGTCCAGGTGCCCGACGAAGTGTTCGGCATCAAGAAGTGGGAGTGCACCGTGCGCTCCAACCACAACGTCGCGACGTTCATCAAAGAACTCGTCGTCGACTTGCCGGACGGCGAGACGATTGACTTCGAGTCGGGTGGCTACATCCAGATCGACGTGCCGAAGTACGAGAACTTGAAGTACTCGGACTTTGATATCGAGGAAGAGTTCCGAGGCGACTGGGACAAATTCAAGTTGTGGGACTTCGTTGCCCACAACCCGACGCCGGTGTTCCGCGCCTACTCGATGGCCAACCATCCGGCCGAAGGCAACATGGTGATGCTGAACATCCGCATCGCCTCGCCACCGCCACGCCAGCCCGAACTGCCGCCGGGCTTGTGCTCGAGTTACGTGTTCTCGCTGAAGCCTGGTGACAAGATCACCATTTCCGGCCCCTACGGTGACTTCTTCATCAAGGACACCGATCGCGAGATGTTCTACATCGGTGGTGGCGCCGGCATGGCGCCGCTGCGTAGCCACATCTTCCACCTGTTCCATACGTTGAAGACTGGCCGCAAGGTCAGCTACTGGTATGGAGCTCGTTCGAAGCGCGAGATGTTCTACACCGACCATTTCGAAGCGATCGAGAAGGAGTTTCCGAACTTCAAGTACCACGTCGCCCTGTCCGAGCCGCAACCCGAAGACAACTGGGAAGGCTACACCGGCTTCATCCACCAGGTTGCTTACGACAACTACCTGAAGGACCACGAGAACGTCGACGAGATCGAGTTCTACATGTGTGGTCCACCGATGATGAACAGCTCGGTCCAGAAGATGCTCGACGACCTGGGTGTTGAGCAGGACATGATCGCGTTCGACGATTTCGGTGGCTGATAGATCTGGCGCGAAGCGCCTGATCTAGCTGCCGCCGAAATATGCCTTCGTCCGGGCTTGCGGAAGCAACAACTAGCGAGGGTTGGGGCAACTGGCCGCGGCGCCCAGACGGTGCCGCGCCTTCGGCGCGGCGGCAGCGCGCGGCGCCGCCATTGGCGGTGGCTGATAGATCTGGCGCGAAGTGCGTGATCTAGCTGCCTCCGAAATATGCCTTCGTCCGGGCTTGCGGAAGCAACAACGGGCGAGGGTTGGCGTAACTGGCCGCTGGCGCCCCGACGGTGCCGCGCCTTCGGCGCGGCGGCGGCGCGCGGCGCCGCCATTGGCGGTGGCTGATCGAGCTGCGCGTAGCTGCTGCTCGATTGCCTTCCGAAATGACCATTCGTCCGAGCTTGCGCATGCAGCTGCGGGCGAGGGTTGGGGCAACTGGCGGCGGCTGATCTGGCTGACTCCCAGAATACGCCCCTGGGTCGCTACATTCTGTAACTGGTCTGTCCACGGCCGCTTGGCTGTGCGGGATGCCGATGTTGCGGGGCGGTGAACTAGACAGCATTGTGCGCGTTAGTCTGTTCCAATGCGCCGAGGGATTTGCATCGCCGTCTTGATGATCGTCGCGCTGTCCCAGGAGGGGGTCGCGCAACGAAGCCCCGCCTTTGTGACGGTGATCGGTGCCTCGGGTAAACCGTTGGTCGGCGCCGAGGTCATTTGCAGCTTCGCTTCCAACTTCGCGACACCTTTGCCGAGTGAGGTCGTCAAAGGGACCACCGACGAGCGCGGCCGTGCGCGCTGCAATCTGCAACTTGGTCGGGTCTACTCCGCCTGGGCTGTTGGGCCGAAACAGGTTGATGGTGGCTACTACGCCAGCCGTGTGAAGCAGTTGGTTTCCTCGGGCCGCTTGATCGAACTCGAGGCGCATTACTGGCGAACCGCGTCGCGTGTGAAGCTGGAAGGCGTGGCCGCTTGGCGGCGCGTTGGGGCCGTCGGGTTGCGGTGGTTCCCGGTTGCCAGGCACGATCACAGCTACGACCTTCCGTTGCCCGACGACGATGTCGTCGAATTGCCGGCGTCGCCTTGGAGTGATGGGTGCCTAGGGTTGACGACGAAGCAAGGCGCTGTGTTGCTTGGCGCCAAAGTGGCTGCTGCGTGCGGTCCGGACCTGTGGTTCGCAGACCCGATCCAGGTTGCCGTGTTGGTCACGGATCAAGACGACAAGCCGCTTGCCGGTGCGAACGTCGAGTTTGAGATTTGGCGCATGGACGATCAGCCTGCGATATTTTCTGCCGGGGTTTCTACGGGCATGCTGCGAAGCTTGGCCGGGGTTACGAAGGCCGATGGCACGCTGCAGTTCCATGCTCCGACCACGTACACGTACTTCTCGGCCAGCAAGCCTGGCTACATACCGGCTGCCCAGATCGTGCGCGAGTCCGGTTCGTTCCATCTCAAACTTGGCACGAGTCACAACAAGTCGTTTCGTTTTGTCGGTGCCGATGCGAGCGAACTCAGGGTCGCTGCGAGCAACATCGAGCAGGTGACGAATGCCAAGGGAAGGAAGGCTTGGGTTCCTAGGCAGCTTCCGGTGACCAACGTCGGGCAGGGCAAGTGGACCGTTCCGGATACTGGCGAGTACTTCCGCGTGCGCGCGGCTGTTTCGGCGAAGTTGCCGCGTGCAGTCGTGCTCGACCAGGAAATACCGTTGAAGGAGGGCGCGACAATCCTCTTGGCGGCACAAACGACGGTGGAGGTTCGCGTTCGCGACAAGGCAGGCAAGGAAGCGGCTTGTGTGCTAGGTGTCGCGCGCGCCGAGAGCTCGCAGCTCGACTGGCTGGCGATCGTTGCGACGAGTATTGGTGGCGTGGCGGAGGTTGTCGTTCCGAGCGACGAAAGGTTCTTCGTCTACGCGTCGACGGGCACAGCCCATGCGATGGAGGTGCTCGAGATCGGGAAGGGTGGTCCGTTGCCCCTGGAACTCGTGGAGATCCCTACGATGCGAGTTCACGTCGTCGACAACGTGGGGCATTCGATGGTGTTGGTGAGCATGAAAGGCGGCATAAGCATCGGCTCGGGCCGGCAGGGTGCGGGCCAGGCCACCCGCAAAGAGCTGTGGACCCTGTTGGCGCGCAGTCTGGCACCGGGCTACATCGGGAGCGTGTCTAGTAACCGCAACGGCATGATCGACATACCTGTGTTCGTGGCGCGCAATGCTAGGGGCATCAAGGCTAGCGCCGTGCGCGGCGACCTGACTAGCAAGGCGTTCAACCTCGTGCCCGGTGGCGATACGGAAGTCGTGTTGCGGCGCAGGTAGCTTAGCCACAACGAACCGACTCAGATCTCGAAGTCGTCCGGCAGTGGAGCCGTGATCGTCAGTCGTTCGTCGCTCCCTGGCATCGGCAACACCAGTTCGCTTGCGTGCAGCAAGTGGCGGCCAGCGGGGATACCGTCGATCTCTGCCACCGGTTGGCCTTGCAGCCACCGAATGAAGCGGCGTTCGTCGCCGCCATAGAGCAGTTCGCCAAGGATCGGGTGACCAAGGTGTGCCAGATGCACGCGGATTTGGTGGCGCCGACCGGTCTTCGGTTTGGCGCGCACCAACGTGTGCCGGTTGCGCCGTTCGAGGACTTCGATGTGCGTCTCCGCGTGCGCGCCGCCGTCAGTGACGTGAACCTTGTGCGGCAGTCGGCTGTTCGGATCCAGGCCGATGGGTGCGTCGATCGTGAACTCGTCTTCTGTGACGATGCCGGTGACGATCGCGAGGTACTGCTTGTCGACGCGCCGTTCTCGAAACGCCGCTTCGAAGTGACGCGCTGCGTCTTTGTCGTTTACCAGCAATAAGCAACCGCTCGTGCCGAGGTCGAGGCGGTGCGCGGGAGCCTTGCCTAGAAGCGTCGCAATGTCGCCGCCCGGCCGGCGCGAACTCGGCGTTGTTGGAATGCCCGCCGGCTTGTTGATGACGGACCAGCCGACGCCTTCGTGCAGCACCGGGATCTCGACGTCAGGCACTTCGGTCACGATGCGTTGCGACAGATAGACGACGTCGCCAACGGCCGCGCGGCGGTTGGCCTTTGGTTCGGCACCGGACTCCAGGCGTACCCGGCATTCGATCGCTTCTTGGATCGCGTTGCGCGACATGCGCGGCACCATCGCCTGCAGGAATCGGTCGAGGCGCATGCCGCGGTAGGCCTCGGTTACCGGAAAGGGCTGTTCACTCGCGGTCATGCTCGGGCGGCTACCCTACTGCATTGGCAGTGCGCTAGAGTGTCTGCGTGCCCGCTCCTGATGATGTGTTTGCACTGGTTGTTGCTGCGTTCGCCCTGAGCTACGCCTACCCAGTCGCAATCGAGCTGTTCGTCGGCTGGTATTCGGGAGTCGATCGCCAACACCAGTTGTCGGGGATGCAGTGCTCGATGTTCGCGGTGTCGGTTGGCGTCGCTGCTGCGGCGATCGCGTCGCTGCTTTGACCTGTGTCAGTTGCGGCTGCAATCAGTAGTGCACGTAGGTCACTGCGTTGCTGATCTGCAAGCCGGTTGCAGCTTCCAGCGATGCGCCTTGCCAGGTTGCGCGCATGCCGAGCAACGGCGGCGTTGCCGGCACGATGTAAGACGCGGACAATGCGTTCGTCAGAGGGCCGGCGGCTTGCACGGATTCTGATCCGGCTAGCAGTAGCACTGGATCGTTGACGCCGGGGATGCCAATCGGCAGGCCAGGCAGTCCAAACAGCAGCATGCCAACGCCATTGCCGGGCCCGATCATTTGCGCATGCGCCAGTGCATTGGCGCCGCCGGTGTCGGCCGAGACCACGGGCATCGCAACGGTGGTGTGATTGATCGCGCTGCCAAACGCTACGGCGCCGCCAGTGATCAGCCTCGCTGCCGGGTCAACGCGCACCGTACCCTGGCCTGCGACAACTGGGCCTGGTGGCAACCCAGCTTGCAGCCACGTCACCGACAGCGTCGTCAGGCCGAGTAGGCGCACTTCGCTGTTGCTTAAAAACAGCGGCGAGGCGGTTGGGAAGAGGGCGCTGCCGCCAAGCCAAGCGTTCGCGAAGTCGGCCGTGCAGTTGGTCAGTGAGGTGCCTGCACCCCAGAAGCCGGTTAGTAGAATGGACTGCGCTACCGACAAGCGGCTGTCGGTTCCTCGCAGTGGCGCGGCCGACGCATTCCAGAACGTGCAATTGCGAATGCGCACGTCATCGCAAGCATCGAACAGCATGCGTCCGCCCGTGAGGCTCACCTGCTGCGAAGAGTTGCACGAGTCGATCAGCAGCGTTCCTTGGTTGTTCGTGCCGCTGATCGCTGCTGGGCCGAGGATGCCGACGAGGCTCAGGCCGTGCAACGTCGCGTGCTGGCTGGCGGACAGGTTGCGGATCTGCAGATACGCGGAGAGGTCGTAGATCTCGACACCGGGACCGCCGATCACGGCCACGCTTTTGTTGTCGATGACGAAGGATAGATACTGGCCAGGCCGCACCAGCAGCACGGCGCCATTGGGAACGGCAGCGATTGCGGTCGCGATACTCGTGAACGAAGCGCCGGGTCCGTTCGCCTTGTCGACGACGTAGGTCTGGCCGACCATCACGCTCGGGGCAAGCAACAGCGTCGTCAGTAGTAGCAGCGAGCATGGAACGCGCATGGGCGAATCGTAGCAGATCGCCCGGGGCGCACGGTCGCAGTCGTGGCCAGCGCTAATGACCCTGGGCGGCCAGCCGCTACCATGCTTCGCAATGGTGTGTCCTGACGATCCTTGCCAAGTGAGGCGAAGCCGAGCGGGGCAGGGAA
>CAXBFC010000194.1:0-14199 GCA_963974725.1 uncultured bacterium
ATCTTGTTCCAACTCGTTGGTGCAGCGGCGCTGAGCAAGCCACAGTTGCAGCTGATGCGAACCGGTTCCATCATCCGGTTCTCAGAGGTTGCGGCATGGTTCCGGAAGGGACTACTGACGGCGGACTGATGCATGCCTGCCCCGAAGGCTTCGCTGCTTGATTGCCGACCTCGCGACTACCAGCAAGTGATCGCCGGCATCGTGATTATCGGCATCGTGCGTGCCTGGATGGCACCTGAGCAGGCTCCCTTCTCAAGTAGCGCCGGCGCCAGCTGAGTGCCACCAAACTGCAACCAACCATGCTGACCATTACCCTCCCGATTGTTCTCGCGCTGAGCGCGCCACAAGAACCAAAGACCACCACCCAACTCGTGCCGCTGCAGCACATCTGCACCAACGAGTTGGAACAAGATGGCTTGCCTTGGGGTTCGCTGATGCGATGGCGGCACAACCTTCGGGCGGACCTCGTGCTCGGCGACGACGGACTGGGTGCGATCACGCCCGATGCGATTGTCGAAGCGCTCTATGGCTTTGCCGCGGAGGCAATCGACGAAGAGCGACTGTTCTTGCAGGCAATCGACAACAATCTGCTCGTGGTCGGCGACCCCACGCTGGTTGCCCGCGTGCGCCAACACATCCAAGAGGCGGCTGGCATCCTCGCGCGGCCCATGCAGGTCGAACTGGCAGTCTGGGACGCGGCCGACCGCGAAGCCGCAGCGACGATCCTCGACAAGCAGGCATTCGCCGAATGGGCCGCCAACCGCACGCCGCTATGGCGCGCGGTCAGCACCGCCAATGCCGGCCAACCACTGATCATCGAGAACATGACGTGGAGTCGGTATGTGCGCGGCATCGAGATCGAGGTTGCCCAGAAGAAGACGATGACCAGCCCGTCGACCGATCGCTACGGCCAAGGTGGTGCGGCCATGGTCCGCGCCTACTCCTTGGTTGGCAGCAGTGACTTCGCGGTGCACATGCAGTTCGCCGCCGCTAGCCGACACGGCACGGTCAACACCCTACAAACCGGCATGCCCGGCGCCCCCGACATCGAACTGCCGCGACTGGATAGCTTCTTCGGCACGTGCTCGGGCCGGATTGCCAACGGCGGCGCGCTCGCGACCACGATGCAAGGCAACGCGGTCAGCGGCGGCCAGATCACCGTGACGCTTCGGATCGTCAGCTCGGCTGCGCCGCCCCCCCTAAGCGACCCACGCACCGCACTGATTCCGGTTGGTGCGTTGATCTCCGAAGGACTCAACTACCAGGCTGCGCTGCCCGACGTGCACGCAGAAGACGGGCTACTATCGATCGAACAGGAGAGCTCGTACGGCTGCATCCCATCGGACAACTTGCAGGATCTGATTGCCGGCGTGCTCGCAGCGGCTGACGAGGAAGGCGACCACGAACTCAAGCTCGGCGGCGGCTACCTGTTCCTCCGCAGTTCACAAACTGGCATCCAACGTGCGCGAGAGCTGATCCAGACGCTTCAGGACAATATCCTCCGCAACGTCGAGATTCGCCACTCGGGCGAGCTGCAATCACAGCCCGGAGACCCAGCCAACGCGACCTTCCGACCCGAGCTGCACACGCTGACGGTGCCGACCCTGCTCGGCCGCGAAGCCGCCGTCTACCGGCTGCATGAGACCAACATCGTCGCGAACATCTTCGTCGAAGTTGCGCCCGAAGCGGGCAGCCTGGTGCCAAGCATGCAGCTGCTGCAATCGGGGACATGGTTCCGCGCCCGCACCGTGCCCGTCGGCGAATCACTACATGCCAACCTCGACCTGCTGAGTGTGATCGCCCCGATTCCGGCCATGCGTAGCGTCATGCCGGGCGGCGGCGTGCTAATGCAAGCCCAAGTCTCGTCCACCAGGCTCGATCACAACGGCATCCTGACCAGCGGAACTGCAATCGAACACGGCGACGGTCCCCGCGTGACCCTGAACGGTCAAACCTACCGGTCCCGGATGACCACCAGCTTTTCGCGCTGAGTCAACCCCCGGTTTTCCCCCTCAACCTGCCCCACAAGATGACGCCTTGTCGCAGCCGGGCCGTGACCCCGGGGTCCCAAGTCGCTAGAAGTAGATAGATGCGACTAGGTCTGACTCAATCCCTGCGTGCCGAACAGCGACTCATTCAGTCGCCGCAGATGATTCAGGCGATGCAAGTTCTTCAGCTGCCGCTGATCGAACTCAAGGACCAGGTCGAGCAAGAGCTGCAAGAAAACGTCTTCCTGGAACGGCAGGACGATGCCGACCGAGCCGAGAGCAGCACCGGCGAAGGCGAGTCGTCGCAAGAACCCGATGCCTACGAGGATCGCCTGCAGCGCGAGTTCACGGCTGAGATCGACCAACTGGAATCGCGCGCCGACCCAAACTGGCGACAACGTGGCTCGTCCTACAACGCCGACGACGAAGACAAGAAGTTCGAGGCACTGCAAAACACCCCCGGCCGAGTCATCTCGCTGGCGGACTACCTGATGACCCAGGTGCGCACGCAGGAGTCCGACCAAGAATTGATCGCGGTGATCGAACACATCGTGTTCTCGCTCGATGAAGACGGCCGACTTTCCGAAACTGCCGAATCGATCTCGGGTCAGCTGTCGGTGCCGCTGCCACTGGCGGAAGAGGCAATCGAAGTCGTTCGCGACCTCGAGCCGATCGGAGTTGGCGCTCGCGATCTGCGCGACTGCCTGCTGATGCAGTTGGATCACATGCAGTTTGTTCGGCCACTGACGCGGCGCATCGTCGAGAGCCATCTCGACGATCTCGCGATGAACAAGCTGCCCAAGATCGCCAAAGAAACTGGTGCCAGCATCGAGGACATCAAGCAGAGCTGGGAGTTCCTTCGGTTCTCCTGCAAGCCACATCCAGGCTCCGAGTTTGATGCCGGCCAGTCGGCGGGCGTCTCCCCGGACGTCGTCATCGACGAAGTCGACGGCAAGTTCGAGGTCAAGTCGCAGCGCGGTTCGTTGCCCGACCTGGCGATCTCGCCCGTCTATCGCAACCTGCTGCAAGAAGCGCGCAACGACCCGAAGGTCTATGACTACTTGCGCCGCAAGATCGAAGCAGCGAAATGGTTTATCGAGGCGGTGCACCAACGGCAGAACACCATCGAACGGGTCGCCACTGAAGTCGTGCGACGCCAAGAGGGTTTCTTGCGCCACGGGGTGCAGCAACTGAAGCCGATGAAGATGCAGGACATCGCCGACGCGGTTGGCGTGCACATCTCTACGATCAGTCGCGCTACGTCGGGCAAGTACATCCAGACGCCGCAAGGCATCTTCGACATGAAACGCTTCTTCAGCAGCGGCACGATGTCGGATGACGGCGCCATGGTCAGCCAGCAAGCCGTCAAGGACACGCTGCGTCAGATCGTCGACGCCGAAGACAAGGACTCGCCGTTGTCAGACGATCAACTGGTCGAAGCTCTGGGCGAGAGCGGTGTGCACATTGCGCGCCGGACGGTGACCAAGTACCGCAAGGCACTTGGCATTGAGTCGAGTTCGCGCCGCCGCCACTACTAGCGGCGCGGCCGGAAAGAGCGTGCATCGCGTGCGGATGGCATCGCTGTGCGTGGTGGTGCGGGAACGCAGACGATTGGTGGATTCGGCGAGGCTCTCGCGGGACGCCAAGTGCGGCGAGGCCGCCGCAGGCGTTGGGCGCGGCTTTTCGGCCGAGCCTTTGACAGACGAGGCCTGGCGAGATGGCCCGACCTAGCGCGCTTTGATCACCATCAAGGACACATCGTCCTCATAGTGCTCTTGGCTGGTGAACGCGGTCAGCTCCGCCAATGCCGCATCGAGAACATCTTGCGCGCTGCCATTCACGGCGTGCTCGCAGAGCAACCGCTCCAGGCGCTCTTCACCGAACATCTCAAGGTCCGCATCGGTCGCCTCGGTAATGCCGTCGGTGTAGAGCAGCAGCACATCACCTGGCTCCAAGCTGCCGGTGTAGCCTTCGTATTCGGCATCCGCCATGAATCCCATCGGCGGCCCATGCGAATCGATCTGCTCGACAGTCGCGGTGGCCGCGCGGTACACCATGGTCGGATTGTGGCCGGCACTACAGAAGGTCATCTGGTTGCTTTCCGGCTCAATGCGAACCAGCGCTGCCGTGATGAACATGCCGGTCGGGCCGACCTCGTGGGCCACCTCGTTGTTCAGGGAAACCGACAGCTCCGAAGGATCCAACCACGCTGCGTGCCCGCGGTAGTTGGCGCGAAACGATGTCATCAGGAGCGCTGAGTTGATGCCGTGTCCCGCAGCGTCCGCGACAATTGCGCAAATCTCGCCAAGGTCCGACACCACGAAGTCGACGTAGTCGCCGCCGATGCTCTTTGCTGAAATCGAGCTCCACGCGAAGTCATAGTCTTCGTTCGCCGGCGCTTCACTTGGCACCAATCGCTTCTGGATGGTCTCGGCAATCTCTAGCTCGCGCCCGATGGAGATGCTGGCCTCCTTGAGACGCTCGAGGTGCAAGCGGTGCAACAACGCCGCCGCGAGCTGACCGAAGCTCACCAGCCGATTGATGTATTCGCGCGCTTGCGACGACTCGGTCCGTGGATTGAACAGCAGGCAAAGACCCGCCTGCACGCCGTGGTAGCGCAACGGCAGAATGACGATCTCCTGCAGCACGTCCGGCGCGCACTCGTCGGCAAGGCCGGCGATCGAACCATGCTCATCACGCGTCGCGACCTGCGCGGCGCTGTCTATCAACGACAGCGGCCAGGAACTGCCATCGGCGCTTCGGAAGCTCGCCAGAAGTTGCTCTGGCATGCCCATTGATTGCTGCAGGGTCAGGTCCGAGTTGGGATTGCCAATCTCATCGAGCACATACAGTGCGCCAGCCGTGGCATCGACCATGCCGCTAGCCAGCGACAACAGGCGCGCCATCAGCGCTTCAGGATCCGGCTCCTGGAACAACACGATGCCTTCCTCGAGGGCCTGCAACGTGGCGCAGTATTCATCGGTCGTTTCGCGCGACTCGAAGTTGAGGGCCAGATTCACCATCGCCGCGGCGATGTGGGTCAGGGCCTGCTGCAACTCCTCCAAAACCTCAGCGGGCGGCTCAGCCGACAGCCAGAGTTCCGCCAGCAAGTTGCCCTTGAACGACAGCCCAAGGCGTTGCGCATTCGGCAGCGGCCACGCATCGCGCGAAACGATCTGCAGCGCCTGGACGGGCACGTCTTCCCCGACCACAAAGCGAACTTCGAAAGCCTCGTCAGCTGATTGCGCCAGACAAAGCGCTACATCGATCCCGGGCAGCAACGCCGCGAGGCCCTTACGGACCTCGGACTCAAGCTCGTCTTGCGTGCGGCACGCATGCAGCAAGACCAGCGCTTCAGCTGTGCACCACGGAGATTTGGTCGAGGTAGCACTCACGGTATCAACTACTCAAGTTGCCCAATGCGAGAACCGCCTCTTCCATTGCTACTGCCATTTCATCGCGGACCGCTGCCCAGTTGGCCTCGTTGAGGCCTACAGCTGCAAGGTCATCGGCACGCACGACGTTGGTGGGTGCACGATTCGGCAAGTAGCCAAGACCAAGTTCATGGGCAACACAATCGGCAAGGCGCACGCAAGCCAAGCCCTTGCTTAGACTCTTGCCCTCACCCGTTTCGTCGGCGTGCTCCTCATGGTGGCCCTTGATCACTTCTTGGATCTCCGGCGCGAGGTTCCACTTCGCCGTCACCAGCGCGCCAGCCTCGGTGTGGTCCAGACCAACCGTGGCGCGTTCGTATTCGACGATTGACATCTCGTTCATGATGCGCGGCCCATCCTGCAGGTAGGTGACCAGCAGCAGTTTGCCGATGTCGTGCAGCAAGCCGCCGACGAACAGTGACTCACTTTCATCGGCCGACATCTTGTTCTTGCGCGCCATGTAGCGCGAACCTGCCGCGACACAGACGGCGTGCAACCACAGCCCTTTGGGCTCATGGCCATACCACGTGAAATCGCGCTGCAAGAACTTGGCGGTACTGGTCGCCAATACCAAGCTGCGCACGCCACGGAAGCCCAGCACCATGACCGCTTCCTTGATCGTGCGGATCGGCCGATTCAATCCGTAGAACGGACTGTTGACCATCGCCAGCATCTTCGCGACCAACACCTGATCGTTCTGCAGCAACTGCTCAAGATGCTCCGGCTCGGTGTCCGCCTTGTTGAGGATCCCAAGCAGCCTGGCAACGAGATCTGGGAGCGGCGGAATTAGGTCGCTCTTGTGCAGGATTTCACGGCGAGTTTTCTCCTGCTTCGCGAGTTGGTTGAGTGACGATTGTGGCATGGTGGATTCAGGCTGGATCTGTGCGAGGACCCTGCGAGTTCTTCGACTTGCCCACCCTCACGACTTGACGCCAGCAGCTGTCTTTATGCGACCCAGTTGCGCAGCCTGCCTTGCCACCGCCGAGTCGCACCTCGAGCGCAATCACGATTTCCACCTAGGGGCTTTTGCTCGCCAGGGAACGACCTCAGCGACATTCCCTAGCCGCGCGGGCTACCCAGCCACGCGGAGCGCCGTCAAGTAGACGCCATCCCAAGGCCGATAGCGGCATCATGTGGTTTGCACGACGCACCGAACGCCGCCCGAACGCCAAGCTGGCCCCCCGCCACACCCGCAGGCGGCGCTTGCGGCCAGGCGCCCGGTTCGCGATCGATGCGCTACTTGGCGCAGCGTTGATGGTGACGGTGCATCTGTTCGTCATCCAGGTTTCCATTGTTCGAGGTAACTCGATGGAACCAGCGCTGCATGACGGCGACCGACTGGTGGTCGACCGCGTCACCTACAACCTCGCCAGTGTCGGCCGCGGCGACGTCGTCGTGTTGCGCTACCCGCGCAACACCGAAGTCGACTTCGTCAAGCGCATCGTCGGCGTGCCCGGCGACCACATTGCGATGCGGGCGGGCGTGCTGTTCGTCAACGGGGAAGTATCCGACGATTACGGCTGCATCCCCGATCGTGAAAACATGAACGAGTTGATTGTCCCCAGGCACGCATTCTTCGTGCTCGGCGACAACCGCCCGATCAGCTGCGACTCACGCGAGTTCGGCCTCGTGGCCGAACACCTATTGAAAGGGCGCGTGCGCATGCGGTTCTGGCCGCTCGGCACGGCGTCGATGTTCTAGGACATCTGCCAGGTGCGAGCGCGATGCAACTGGCCACTGGCAACTGGCAACTCAGAACACGCCGAGCGTCAACATTATCGCGTTGCTCACGGTCACCGCAGCAAGGTTGCCGTTCGGGCCGAACTCGATCGGCGCGACTTGCTGGTAAAGCATCGCACCGACCAACACCGAACTGTTCGGGATTGACAACGTGCTGCTCGCGGCCCCCTGGCTCGGAACCAAGATGGTCAGTAGATCCGGCGTCACCAGCAACGTGCAACCCGTCACTCCCTGCGGCAAGACGCCGGACAGCGGCAGCGAAGTCGTGGCAAGGCCGAGCACCTCAAGGGCGATCGCATTGCTCGGGATTCCGGTCGCAACCGATTCGAACGTCGCGCCCAACCATGGCAAGTTGCTCGCGGTCAATTCGACCAAGCCCACCGAGCTTGCACACCCGTTGCCCGAAGGCACCGCACTGGCCGCACACGACGAACGCAGCCGGGCGAGGTAGCTCGAAACCTGGCCGCCGGCGATGGTGAAACTGCCACCGGCACTGACGTCGCCATCGGGTAAGTGCATGAGCGTCAGAACCGAATCGTTGACGCCGGCATCGACAGCATTCCAGTTCGCGCCGTCCCAACGCGCCACATGCGCGACCGGTGCGGCACCGGTGTGAGTGAACGCACCACCGGCCAGCAGATCTCCGTTTGGCAACAGCAACAACGACTGCACAAAGCCATCGAGCCCCAAACCAAACGACGACCAGTTGCTGCCGTCCCAGCGCACGATGTTGTTGGCACTGGCACCGCCGGCCTGACCGATCCAGCCACCCACGGCAAGGTCACCGTTGGGCATCACCGCGAACGAGAGCGCCGCAAACACCACTCCAGAACCGAGTGCCGACCACGAACTGCCATTCCAGCGGGCCACGCCCGGGGCATACACCGAAGCCACCGATCCGAAGTCACCGCCGACGACCAGATCGCCGTTCGGCATCACCGCCAACGCCGCGACCCAGCCATCCGTGCCACTGGTGAGCGGGGCCCAGGAAGTGCCGTTCCAAATCGCCAGGTTGCCGGCGGGGACACCACCAGCTTCGCGGAAGGTCCCTCCCGCAACGAGATCGCCGTTCGGCAAGGTGGCCAGCGCGTAGACTTCTGCCAGGTACGGCGAGAACCCATTGGCAATGCCCGCCATCTGGCTCCAGGCGGTGCCGTTCCAGCGCGCAACCCCGCTGACCGGCACGCCACCCGCTGCATGGATCCAGCCACCAACGACCAGATCGCCATTGGGCATCTCCTCGATTGCATGCACGACACCGGCGACGCCAATGCCGAGCGGCAACCAGTTGCTGCCATTCCAACGGGCAATGCCGAACGCCGGCACTCCTTGCCACGAACTGAACTGTCCTGCGACTACCAAATCGCCGTTACTCAGGACCTTGCTGGTCAACACGGCCCCGTTGCTACCAGTCCCCAATGCGTTCCAATTGACGGTGTTGCTGATCGCGACCGAGCTCGCGAGGCTGCCACCAAGAATTTGGAACTCGCCGGCCGCGACCAACTCACCACCCGGCAAGGCCAGCAGGCTGGCGACGTTGTTGGGCTCAGCGGCGAGCACCGACCAAAACTGCATGTTGGTCCATCGCGCGATACTGACTGTCGCGAGGTGCCCAGGCACCTCGACGAAACCACTGACGACCAAGTCCCCGTTGGGCAGTTCGGCGAACGCTGACGGAATGGTGTTCGGTCCGAGGCCAACCGCAAACCAGTTGTTGCCATCCCATCGTGCCACCCCATTGGCTGCAGAGGCGCCCGCACTGTCAAACAAGCCACCGACGACCAATTGGCCGTTGCTCATCGTTTGCAGTGCATGCACCGCAACCGGATAGAATGCATGGCTCAAGCCACCACCGAGGGCTGTCCAACTCGTGCCGTTCCACCGCGCCAACCCGGCGGCGACGACACCGCCAGCCGACGTGAAATTGCCGCCAGCGACAAGTTCGCCGTTGGCCAGAACGCTCAAAGCCCGCACTTCCTGGTCGACGCCCTGGGCCAGCGCAAACCACGCATTGCCATCCCAGCGGGCAACGTGGGACGTCGGGCTGCCGCCGGCCGCACTGAACTGACCGCCGGCAACCAGATCGCCGTTGGGCAGCGTCGTCATGGTATTGACGACGCCAAAGATGCCGCTACCAAGCGGCGCCCAAGCGCTACCGGTCCACCGTGCGATGCGATTGGCAGCAACGCCACCAGCTGAAGCAAACTGGCCAGCCGCGATCAGTTCGCCACCTGGCGTGACCACGAGCGCGCGCACTTCGTCGTCCATGCCGCTGCCAAACGTGGACCACTCGCCGGAAGCCGGATCGTAGCTCGCGATGCGATTCGCCGGCACCAACCCGGCGACGCGAAAGTCCCCGGCAACGACGAGCAAAGGCGCGGCCGGGCCTGCGCCATCGGCGTCCCACCACGCCGTCGCATGGATCTTGCCGTCGACGCCGGGAATTCCGCCCCCTGGCAACCATGCAGTGGTGCACTGCGCGGCAAGTTGGGACGCAGACAGAACGGTTAACGCAACTGTGAGTAGAAGTGAGCGCATCTTGGAGTAGGTCGGGATCAACTGAGTCGAAGAGGCCCGGTGCAGTGTGCGATAGTGCTCAACTCGCACATGGTAACGAGCGCACTGCGGCCGCAATCCTAGGAACATCCGCAAGTGCATCCGCAAGACCATGCAACAGCTTCTGGTCGCGGGCGCGTGGCCAAGGATCACGAGTTCAGTCAGCAACCGCTCCCGCCTCATCAACCGGAATCTCAAACCAGACGCGCGCGCCTCCGCCGGGCAGGTTCTCGGCACCAAAGTTGCCGCGGTGCGCTTCGGCAACTCGCCGCACAACGACCAGTCCAATACCAATCGCGAGACTCATGCCGGCGAGCTTGCAGTCGGACGCGAAGCCCGGCCCATCATCGGTTACCTCGAACTCGATGTGCGACCGCTTCGAACGCACGGCGACCTGCACGACCTTCGCAGCATGTTGCAGGCCGTTGCGAATCATGTTCTCAAGCGCTCGCAACAGCCGGTTGCCGTCTGCCATCACCAAAGGCATGTCCGGCTCCACTACGGCAACCAATTGCAAGCCGCCGCTGCCAGCCCACGGCTCCAGATCCTCCGTCACCCGACGCACCAGCTCGCCGGCCGGCACCGGCTCTTCGACACCGCAGATATGAGCGTCCAACTTCGCGATCTCGAGCAAGTCTTCAGAAAGCGACTGCACGCGCTCCGCATCACGCAAGGCCGTGCGCACGAGCGATGCACCCGCCGGGTCCTCGGTGACCGATAGCTTCACGCGGTCGAGACAGGCAATCAGCGCGGTCAACGGCGTGCGTAGATCGTGAGAGACCTGCGCAATCCAGTCGCGACGTTCTTGATCGCGAGACTGCAGGTCGGTGCGCAGCCTGTTCATGGCATGCGCAAGCGCCCCGATCTCGTCGAAGCGACGCTCCTCAAAGGGGCCTGGAACCTCGCCAGACTGTTCGCTCATCGCGATCTGCCGGGCGATGCGGCGCAAACGGCGCGTCACCAACCACGAGGTCGCACAGCCGATCAACAACGCAACCACCACGGCAATCGTAATCGTCGAGGTCACGGCGATCTGTTCGCGGCGCGCGATCGACTGCTCGTATTCGAATTCATCGACGAGCAGGCTTTCCTCGATGTTGCAGAGCACACACCCGGCGATATCTGCGTCGGTTGCGCCGTGGTCCAGGTGCCACTGACGGTGCCCCGACTCATCCAGAGTAATCGTCACCATCTTGCCCAGCGCGACGTCACCCTCGAAGACCCGCGTCAGGGTGACCGGCACGTCGCGCCCGTTCAGCTCGATGCGCTGCATGGTCTCAAGGGCATGTGGCCAAGTATCGCCCGGGTGCCACGGCAAGCTCTTGCTACCGGCGACGACCACCCCTTTCGGTGACAGCCACAGGAACGCGACATGCTTGCTTGCCAACACCTCGTCCAAGTCCGCAACACACTGCGGCGTCGGTTCCGTCCCGCCACCCAACAGCTCTTCACGTATCCAACCCGTGTGCAGAATCCCGAGGTGGGTGTCTTCCGACGGCAACCCGATCGCGAACTCAGCGGCCTGTCGCAGATACGGCGCCGACCACGCAAACAACAGCAGGGCTGTGGCGATCAACAGCGCCAGACGAACCGCGATGCGCTTGTGCCAGACGACCGAAAGCCCGCTCACTCGCTCCACCTGTAGCCGACGCCCCAAACGGTCTCGAGTCGCAGCGGATTACTGGAATCATCCTCGATCAACGAACGCAATCGACGCACGTGAGAATCGACCGTTCGTTCGTCGCCGTCAAAGCCAATGCCCCAGACGTGACTGAGTAGCTGCGACCGGGTCCACGCGCGCTGAGGATTCCGCATCAAGAACAACAACAGATCAAACTCGCGCGGCTTCATCACCAACGCCTCGTCACCGCGACCAGCGGCACGGGAATCAGGATCGGCCCAAACGTCGCCGCAATGAATGCGCCCCTGCGCCATCGCGCCCTTGGAACGGCGCAGCAGGTTCTTGATGCGAATCATCAGTTCGGGCGGGTGATAGGGCTTGGTGACATAGTCATCCGCGCCAGCCTCGAGCCCCGCAACCCGCATCTCCGGCGCATCGCGCGCGGTCAGGATCAGGATCGGCGTGCCAGAACCGCTTGCCCGTAACTCCCGGCACACGTCCAAGCCATCGCCATCGGGCAAGCCGAGGTCCAGTAACACGCAATCAAAGGCACGGTGCAAAGCACGCTTTGCCTCTGCAACCGTCATCGTGACCTCGACCGTGAAGCCTGCTGCATCCAATGCAGCGACGATTTCTCGCCGGATGCTCAGGTGGTCTTCGACGAGCAAGATTCTTGGGTTGTGCATTCGAATCCGGTACCGGCGGAGACGCCAGACTAGCGTGCGCCACCGAATCCAGCCCCGAGAAGTCGCCGCGTTCTGAACCCGTCTCGGCGGTGACAACATCTTGATCACAAATGAGTGGGCCAGGCTCCCTGTGGCACAACACGCTCGTTCTGCGGCTTGACCATCGGCAACAGCTAGGCCGTTTGGGGTCGCGGTTGCACCTCGCCGAGCACGCACCTCGATCGCGAAGATCTCCGTGATCGCGAGGATCAGCGACGGTTCACGATCTGGCTTCTACGTGTGTCACGATCCGTTGCGACGGGCAGCATCACTACGGATCATCCTGATCCTTACGACCCGACTTCTGGCGCCCGATTCCAGCTCGATTGCGCAGCGAAGAACTCCTCCACGGTGCGGCTCTTCAGGAATCTCCAGAGCACTAGATTGACCAGGATCGACCCAAGCCGCAGAGCCAGCGCTTCGCTCGTCCACTGCAACTTCACAACGCCGAGGGCCATCAAGGCGATAACGAAGACGACGATGCTGTTCGTTGCAATCGACACGGGCGCCTGCCAGGTCACTAGAAGAACGCCCCATTTGCTCCGAGCCAACAGCATTAGGCCGCCGAGACCGACCGCCGCGGAACAACTGAGCAACACCCACATCGAGATCTCAAGGTATGCCTCGCTAAAGGGAGTGAACCCCATGAATGGGTTGTGCCAGAATCCCCATCGCAGATCGTCGCCGTCCGACCTGTCTGCCAAATCAACCAGCCAGACGAAGCCTCCGATCAGACCGCTGGCGATAGAGACGAGGGCTGCCATTCGGAGCAAGAGCGCGACGCGTGAGAGCATGGTCCGCGCAACGTTAGCTGAGCCGCCCATGCCCAGACTTGAGTTCCACTTATCGCGCGAAGTTATCGAGAATCGCCTGCCAGCCCGCTCGCTGCTGCTCATCATCAAGGTGAGACGCGAATCATGGCTGGCTGGCAATCCCTGCGACTTAGCTCATGCCGATGACGCACGAGCCGAGTCGCGGCCGCCAAGCGATAGTCAGGCGGGCGACGGAGGCGACCGCAAACACCCGCACACCATTCGGGTGCCAGTGCTTACGGAACCGCAGTCCACTAGTAGCGGTAGTGGTTGGGCTTGTAGGGCCCTTCGACCGCAATGCCGAGGTACTTGGACTGACGCTTGGTCAGCTTGGTCAGGTTGGCACCAAGCTTCTTCAGGTGCAGGCGAGCAACCTTTTCATCGAGATGCTTCGGCAGCGTGTAGACGCAGTTGTCGTACTTCTTGAAGTTCTTGAAGAGCTCGATCTGCGCGATCACCTGGTTGGTGAAGCTGTTCGACATCACGAAGCTCGGGTGGCCGGTGGCGCAGCCGAGGTTGAGCAGGCGACCTTCGGCCAACACGATGACGCCGTGGCCATCGGGGAAGACGTAGCGGTCGGTCTGCGGCTTGATGTTCTCGTGCTTGATGCCCTTGAACTTCATCAGGCCGGCCATGTCGATCTCGTTGTCGAAGTGGCCGATGTTGCCGACGATGGCGTTGTTCTTCATCCGCGACATGTGGTCGGCGGTGATCACGTTCTCGTTGCCGGTCGTAGTGATGAAGATGTCGGCATCCGCGATGACGTCTTCGACGGTCTTGACGTCGTAGCCTTCCATCAGCGCTTGCAGCGCACAGATCGGATCGATCTCGGTGACGACCACGCGGCAGCCTTGACCCTTCAGCGATTGCGCCGAGCCCTTGCCGACGTCGCCGTAGCCACAGACGACGGCCATCTTGCCCGAGAGCATGACGTCGGTCGCGCGCATGATGCCGTCGACGAGCGAGTGACGGCAGCCGTAGACGTTATCGAACTTCGACTTGGTCACGCTGTCGTTCACGTTCATCGCCGGAAACGGCAAGCTGCCTTCGTTTTGCAGCTGGTACAGGCGGTGCACGCCGGTCGTCGTCTCTTCACTGACGCCGCGGATGCCGGGAAGCATCTTGCTCCACTTCTTGCCGTCTTGCTTGATCGAGGTCCGGAGGATCTTGAGCAGCTCGGTCATGTCCTCACCGTCCGAGGCCTTGGCCTTCGGGACGGCCTTCGCCTTCTCCCACTCGGCGCCCTTCATGACCATCATCGTGGCGTCGCCACCATCGTCGAGGATCATGTTCGGACCGTCTTGACCGGGCCACGTCAGCGCT
>CAXBFC010000195.1:0-14194 GCA_963974725.1 uncultured bacterium
CCGCACACTCATCAAGGCTCCGGTGCCATCGACGCTCGTGCTCACCGCGTAGCCTTCGCTGCGCATGCGCAAAGCCAAGGAGTGAGTCAGATCCGTATCGTCGTCCACAATCAGGACCCGCTTTGCGGAGGCAACCGTGCGGCCGGCAAGCTCTCGCACAGCGGCAGCCAGATCATGCAAGTCGGTGGGTTTGCGGAACACGCAGTCGGCACCGCGAGACATTGCATCGACCTCGACCCCTGTGCCATCACGACCGGTGAATACAATCGTCGGCGTGTTCGCCAGGTCCGGCAATTCCTGCAGTCGCTCCAGGTACTGCAGCCCATCACCGCCGGGCAAGCCAAGGTCGAGAATGATCACATCGGGCTGATCTCTCCGTGCCGCCGACAACCCAGAAATACTGTCTTCCGCGGCACTGACATCAAACTCGCGACCGAGGAACAACGTCATCGCACGCCGGACATCTTCGTCATCCTCGACGATCAACAAGCGAATCTTCTTATCCATAGTTACCCCTCTATCTCTCGCCCAAAGAAGCCTTCCACCTGCGACACAAGCGTGTGCAACGTGGCTTGCGCGTCGCAGGTCTCTCGATCAAGTTCGAATCCCCGCACTTCGACGT
Organism: uncultured bacterium; assembly: GCA_963974725.1. GTDB lineage: Bacteria > Planctomycetota > UBA1135 > UBA1135 > UBA2386. Next base: position 623 of record CAXBFC010000195.1, read on the forward strand.
CACACGCAAATCCGGACTGTGCCAGTTCGGATTGCCGATCGAAGCCAACGCGGAACCGACCCTCAATCGCCTTCGCCCCGACTTCGTCGGTGCGCGCGATAACTGCAAACGCGGCCTGCTCGCGCGTAACCTGATGTGGCAGAACTTCGTCGCTGCAACCAAAGAGACAGCCTGACAACAACGAGCGCACTGAGTCCGTCACGGAATTCACGCCCTTGGCCATGGCAACTCCTGACACGGGACGCACGCAGACACGAATCACTGCGATGTGTTGTTCTAGAGCTCCGTCAACCAAGGCTGCGCGACGCACGAAGGGCGCGAGTGAGTAGCGCTGCAGACTGAACTGGAAACAGCTTCCAGCTCCCGGACTGCTTTCGACCCAGATCTTGCCGCCATGCATTGCCACGATCTCACGTGAGATATGCAGCCCCAAGCCAAGCCCCTTCCGGCAGACGTCGTTCTGGCCGTCGGTTTGATACAGACGATCGAACACTTGTTCGACCGCTTCGGCATCAAGACCACAGCCGGTATCGCGAACGGTGAACACGATTCGCTCTGGATCACCAGCATCCTGGCGAAGCCCAATCGTAACGTTGCCTTCGGCAGGCGTGAACTTGATGGCGTTGTCGACCAGGTTGGTCACGACCTGCTCGATTCGATGTGGATCCGCAACCACACCCGGCCAATCGACCGACTCGACGTCAAGATGCACGCCTGCCGCCTCGGCGACTGGCATAAACTTGTCCATCGTCGCGTGCACAATCTCGCCGAGATCAACTCTCGCCGGGTTGTAGCTCAGCTTGCCAGACGACGCACGCGTCGAGTCCATCAGCGTGCTGATCATGTGCTTCAGCTGCTCCGCGTTACGATGGATGATCCCGACGAACTCGGCTTGCTGTTCATTGAGATCGCCGGCAATGCCATCGCCTAGGATCGTGACGAATTGCATGATCGCCGTCAGCGGTGTGCGCAGCTCGTGCGACACGTGGGACAGAAAACGATCTTTGATCTCGTTCTCCTGCCGACTAGCAGTCGTCACCGCAGTCAGTCGTCGCTGGCGTTCGGTAGCAAACGTCAGACTGTCGAACAAGCCGCGCGTCGTGAACTCGCCCTTGATCAGGTAGTCCTGCGCCCCCATCTGGACCGCACACACCGCGGTCGGCTCATCATCGACGCCTGTCAGCACGACAATTGGCACGTCACAGACCTGAGCGATGTGCTCGACGTTGCCCGGTCCGACGCCATCCGGCAGCCCTAGATCAAGCAGGATCACGTCGACGTCTTCCCGCCCGAGCATCTCCACGGCAGCGGCAAGGGTCTTGGCGCGGCACAACGCATGACCATCTCTGCGGCGCTTGCCGAAGCACGCCTCGATAAGTCGCGCATCGCCATCGTCGTCCTCAACGAGCAGCACCGACATCAGTCGGGAATCCACGTCGGGGCGTTCGGTGGTCAACGTATCTTGCATAGGGCTTGCGGCGGCGGCTTGAGCTCTCCGTCTCCTTGTCCTTCGGGCAAGACCAGTCGGTCACTTGATCATCAATCTTGACCGCACAAGCGCGAATGGACATCGAGAGCACCTCGCGCTGGCACCCTTCGCATCACCTCAGCAACAAGCCGCACCGCAGGCTTAGTGATCCTCCCTAGTGCAACGCCGCGACAGCTGACTCAAGCGATGCAGAATCGCTTCGGGCTGTCTAAGCAACCGCACGCGCAGCCCGTATGGCGGAAAGCCCTAGGGGATGTTCCCTAGGGACACTTCCCAGAGCCGAAGCGCACTCACCACCGCCCGACTAATGCTCCCTAGTTCGCATAGGAGATTTGTTCGACGATGGCCCTCTCAAATGCCGAACAGTTGTCGACATGCTTCCCAGCAACGCATCAGCAGAGGCCCAGACATCTGAGCAAATCGCGGCACTAGAGGCCCGCGTAAGAACGCTTGAGATCGAAAATGCCACGCTGCGAGCATCAGACAATGGCCACCACAATCATCAAGTCGAGTGCTCCAGCGAACTGCTCGACGTGGTACTAGCGCAACTGACGGCTGGCGTGCTCGTAGTCAACCAGGCGGGCGAATGCCTGGTCCACAACCGGATCGCTGCAGAGCTTACCGGCATCGAACTCGCGGGCACCGCGATGAGCGAATGGCCCAGCACGATCAGGGTCTTCGAACTCGACGGCATCACCCAAGTGCCAAGTGCGCAATTGCCATGGACGCGCGCGCTGGCGGGAGAAGTGGTCACCGACTGGCACGTCGTCATGGACGCAGCTCATCTCGACAGCCCACGCACCCTAGCCCTCAGCAGCCAACCTCTGCGCGACGGCGATACGATCTGGGCCGCCGCAGTGATCGTCGACGACATCACCGACCGGATCCAAGCACGCCGCGAACTCAAGCGGTCGACGTTTGAATTGCAGAGCTTTGCGCACGTGGTTTCGCATGACCTGCATGAGCCTCTGCGCAAGGTGACTAGCTTCACAAGCCTGCTCCAGGAAGACTACGGCGACCAGCTCAACGCCGAGGCCAACGAGTACATCGACTTCATGGTTGAGGGCGCCACACGGCTGCGCAGACTGCTGCTGGAGTTGCTCGACTACTCGCGCCTGACGACGAACCGTCATCAGATGCAGCCGGTCGACATGCACCTGCTCACGCAAGAGATCGTGACACAGATGCGCGCCACCATCGTCGCGGCGGACGCAACCATTGCCTTCGACGACTTGCCGATCGTACTCGGTGACAAAGAGCAGCTGCGCTGCCTGATCGAACACCTGCTGGCCAACGCGCTGCAGTTCCGCGGACCAGATGCGCCGCGCATTCTGATTGCCGCGACCAACGGAGCGGCCGCGTGGCAGTTCTCCGTTCGCGACAATGGCATTGGCATCGCCCCAAAATACCAAGAACGAATCTTCAGCCCCTTCCAGAGGCTGCATGCGCGCGATGCGCACCCAGGCACCGGTATCGGATTGGCGGTGTGTGCACGCATCGTGTCAGGACACGGTGACGAGCTCACGGTGCAGTCCGAACTCGGACAAGGGGCCACCTTTCGTTTCGATCTACCACACACGCAGCGCCAAACGGCGCCCTGACCTGACTCGGGCAAGTGAGTTCCGAGAGCGCCCCGCAGCAATTCGCATGCGAATCCTTCACCTGGCCGTAGTCACCGTCGCCACGTTGTTGGCGGCCGGCTGCCAGACCCCTGGCTGGCGGCCGTCTACGCAAGACGCTGTGGCCACCGCCAAACCCACTGCCACGCCTACTGGCAAATCGAATGCCAAACCTACTGGCAACTCGGGCTTCCTCGACTTCAACATCTATCCGTACACCGAAGTCCGCAGCGACAACGCCTTCACGATGAATGCACTCGTGAACATGCCAGACAATCTGCAGTACTTCGGCTTTGTCAATTTAGGACGCGATGCGAGCCGAGATGAACTGGAAGAGACGGACAGCTACCTGACCGAGCAGAATCTGCGCTGGACGATTCCAGAGACCAACGGCCTGCTGCAAGTCACGGCTCAGGCGTTCCTCCGCTCCGGCATCGACAATGATGCTTTGCGTCTCGGCCTGCGCCTCAAGATGCACAAGACTCCTGGCGTATCGTTCGTTTGCGGCGCCATCAACCTGAAGTATTGGGTCGACGTGCACGCGCTGCAGTTCGACCACATCTCGGGTACCCAGTGGCAGATTGAGCACGTTTATCGCATCGATGTCTTGCCCGCGCTATTCGATGGCCGCGTCTACATCGGGGGCTTCGCGGATCACAACATCAACCACGAAAGCGGCCCACGACACACGTGGGTGCAAGAAGCGCAACTCGGCGTTCGCACCTATGGCAACGTGTACTTGGTCGTCGAACAGCGCTACAACGGCTACCGAGTCAACAACAAGTCGAGCGTTGGGGTCGGCGTCGAATACGTGATGCGGTTCTAGGAGGTCCTGAGCAATGAGTTCCACAACACCAGTTGCGACAGAAATGCGGGTCGCACCGAAACACGCATTGGGTGGGTTGCACCGGGTCCACTGGGCCGTCGTCGGGGCGTCGCTGGTTCTGACCATCGTTGCCAGTTGGATCACCGCCAAGAATGCGGATCAACGCCAGAGGTCGGAGTTCGAGCAGGAAGCCGAACAAGCCGTCGGCCTCGTGTTGGAGCGCATGGAGAAGTACGAGGGCGGGCTATGGGCCGGCGTCAGCGTGGTGCACTCGTTTCGCAGCCGCGGCACGGAAATGCAGCGCGGGGATTGGGCCAACTTCGCCAGGAGCATCGACCTCGTCGGACGCTACCCAGGCATCAACGGCATTGGCGTCATCCTGCACGTTCCCGCCGGTGAACTCGACGCCTACAACGAGAAGTGGCAAGCGCAGTATCCGGAGATCGAAGGGTTTTCGAGCAAGCCGCAAGTACTTAGTCGCGACCACTTCCCGATCACCTTCATTGAGCCCTTGGAGGCCAACAAGAAGGCACTCGGACTAGACATGGCGTTCGAGACCGAACGGCACAATGGCGCAATGCGCACGATGCGCACCGGGATGGCACAGGTCACTGGCCCGATCGTGCTGGTGCAGGACGCCGGCAAGACACCAGGCTTCTTGTTCTTCGCGCCGTTCTATCGCGATGGCGAAAAGACCAGAACTCTCGAGGACCTCGAGGGAATGGTGTACGCGCCATTCGTCGTCAAGCAGCTGATGGCTGGCACGCTCGGCCGGCAAGCACGATCTGTTGCACTGACTATCCGCGACGGCGATGTGGTTCTCTACGACGAAGAAACCGCAACCTCGCAACGAGGCGCGCCGGCGCTGTCAACGACGAAAGCCGTGCAGGTATACGGCCGCACATGGACCTTCGATATTCGTTCGCAAGCAACCGCGACCGGACTAGCGAGCTCCCAAGCCCTGACGATCCTGGTGTGCGGCATCACCATCGACGTGTTCCTGCTTTGCATTTTTGTGGTGCTGTCGCGCTCGCGACATCGTGCCGAGCAATTGGCGCAAACCAGGACGAAGCAGCTAAGCGACGCCGTGCAACATCTTCAGTCGACCAATGCCCGCCTAGAGGAATCCAACGGCGACCTCGAACAATTCGCGTTCATTGCTTCTCACGACCTGCAAGCGCCAATGCGAACGGTTGGCAACTTCGCGCTCGTGCTCAAGGAAGACCTCGATGGGCGCATCAACGATGAAGAGAAGGATGTCTTGGACACGATGATTCGCGCCACGGCGCGAATGAAGTCGCTGATCGCGTCCGTGCTGAAGTTCGCCACAATCACGAAGGACGAAGGCAACACGCAAACAGATCTCAACGAACTGGCGAAAGACATCGCTTGGGAAATGGGTCCGGCACTGGAATCGGCCGGCGCCAAACTCACCATTGGCGAACTGCCGGTGGTAGCGGCTTCGACCGATGGCATGGCGCTGGTGCTACGCAACCTGCTGGGCAATGCGTTGAAGTTCCGCCGTAAAGACACACCAGCACACATCCGCATCCATGCCGAAGAGCAGCATGGAACCCTCTATCTGCACGTCATCGATAACGGCATTGGCATCGCGCCAGAATACCAAGCGAAGATCTTCCAGGTGTTCCAACGCCTACATCGCGAAGACGAATACGAAGGCAGCGGCATCGGGCTATCCGTCTGCAAGAAGGTCGTCACCCAACTAGGCGGCACCATCAGTGTTCACGCCAACCGAGAAGGCGGCAGCACGTTCTCGATTTGCCTGCCGCAAAGCTGCGTCATTTCTCAGACAGCTTCTCCTCAATCAGCGCCTGCAATGTCTCAACACTGAGGGGTTTCACTAGATAGTCACATGCGATACCGAACTCACGAGCCTTCGCTTGGTCGACATCGTGTGTTGAAGAGGTGAGCATTACAACGACCAGACTCGCTCGCAACTCCGCCGGCAGCTCCCGGAATTCGGTCAAGAAATCCCACCCATCCTTACCGGGCATATTGATGTCCAAGAAGATGAGACTGGGACTGGGCATGGGTTGCCCACGCAAATGAGCGATCCCCTCGTCGACCGAAGTCGCCACGGAAACTGTCTCGCACAAGCCAGACTTCTTGATCACGCGTCGGTGGTAGTAGTTGTCCGAATCGCTGTCGTCGACAAGCAAGATTTCCTGCAGCATGATCTCTCCAACTTCTTGGTGATTAACGAAAGCGGATACCCACCGGCCTGCGGGCAAGCACGTCTGCGCAAGAACACAACGCTCGGGGTTGCCCGGCAGTAGCAAGTCCCGCTTCTCCAGTGCCATCGACCTTACAGGACGATCCACCTTGAGCAAATCCTACGAGAGACCTGGCCTGCGGCATCCAAGTATCGACGGCGCGATCCGTGAATGCATGCGCGCGCAACATCTCCGAAGCCGCTGCACTCGCCAATGTTGCTCGCGAGCGCAGACACCTTTCTTGATGCGAACGGATCGACATCAGACATCGCATTTCAGCGTTTCCGCGGCTCAGGAACGTCGGTCGTCGCACCGTTACGCCAGCGAACCGTTTCGAACGGCCATTGCCACACCGGGCCATCGTCCCGCTTGACCTCGACGACGTAGCTACCCGGCGCAAACACGTACGGCAGCGAAGCATGGGCACTAGCCTGCTGCGACGCACCGACCGCATGCAAACAGCGAGGCTAATCCTGAACCGAATCTGCATGCCGCGACGACTATGGATGGCAACGTGACCGACTCATCCAACTACCCCGAACAACTGCTCTCGCAAACCGCCTGGCTGCAGCGGCTGTCTCGAGAACTGGTGCCGAGCGCACAGTCCGCGGACCTGGTGCAAGAGACGCTGGTGGCAGCGCTCGAACGTGCAAAGCCAAGCAAAGCGGGTGTGCGCACCTGGCTAGAACGCATCGCGCGAAACCTGGCTGCGGGCGGCACTCGCGCCCACCACCGAAGAGTAAGCCGCGAACGACATGCACCGCGTTCCGAGGGCGAACCGGCCACCGTTGACACCATCGCCCAGTTCGAGATGCACCGCTCGGTTGTCGATGCGGTAGAGGCTCTCCGCGATCCCATTCGCACCACCATGCTGCTGCGATTCTGGGAAGACCTGCCGCCGCGCGAAATCGCGAAGCGTATGCAGGCACCCGTCGAGACCGTTCGCACCCGCATCAAACGCGGGCTGCAAGAGCTGCGCGGTTCGCTCGACGCACAGCACGGACGTCGCGAAGCGTGGAGCGTGCCACTGGTCTCATTCGCCGCCGGACGACGCGCCGTCGTTGCCCCTGCAAGTCTCGCCCTCTCCACCGCTGTCGTTATCATGAGCATGAAGATCCTGGCGATTGGCGCCATCGTTGCCGTTGCAGTCCTCGGAGCCTTCGCGTGGCAAGCCCGCCAACCCGACGTGCCATCACCCAATACTCCCGAGGCCGCAGCAACGCCGGGCCTGGAGACGGCAGCTGAAGGCAAGGTTGCGAACTCAGACAACAGGGCTATCAACAGCACCAAGATTGCGCCAGATCTCAGGACTTCCGTGGGCAGCGCTACCAGCGCCAGCACGGAATGGTTCGAAGGAACGATCACCGACGAGCAATCACGCCCTCTCGCTGACGTCGAGGTCAGCTTGATGACCTCGGCCGAAGCCGATCAGTTCCGCAAGCAGGACGAAGAAAAGCGCACGGCCAAGGCCTTGGAAATCGCGCAAGCTCGATGGTCGCTGTGGCACCTCAGCGATCGAGGTTGGATGACGAAGAAAGTCCTGCTTGGCGACATGTTCGGGGTCGAACTGGTGACGCGAACGGCAGCGGATGGCTCGTTTCGGATTCGACGCGACGGCGTGCCCGAGACCGCCGTGCTGGTGGTGTGGTCGCCCGATGTCGGTTGCCGATTTCGACCCGTGACGCTGTCGGCAGCTCATCAGAACATCGTTTGCGAAGCATGGCCGCGGATCAGCGGCCAAGTGACCAGCGGCAACGAGCAACTCACCGAGCCGGCGTCGCTCTGGATCGACTACGAATCGCCCAGTGACGGTCGCGTGCTGCAGTTCTTCACCGATGCAACAGGTCGCTACGAGACCCCACAAATTCCTTGGGGCATGCACTCCGTCGAGTTCCGCGCCAAAGACCATCATCACCAGGAGCAATCGTTCGACCTCCGCAAGGATCAAACGCTCGACGCGAAGATGGTGCCACTGGATCGCTTTCGGGCAAAGCTGATCGATGAGGCGGGCCGCTTCTGGGAACGGCAACGATTGGCGGGTCTCGGCTGGGACGTCGACAAGATGCAGTTCTTGTTGCTGCGCGACGACCTGCAGAACGAAACCGAGTTGGCGCGCTACCTGCACACCAAGACGGCGCTGCGATTTGATCCCGACGACGGTTGGTTGCAGGGAGCGGTCGCCGACTCGGCAGCCCTGGTGCTTTCTGTCTGGCAAGGCAGAGAGCACATTGCATCTGTGCAGTTGCCTGACCACCGCGTCGACCAAGTCGCGATGACGTTCGCCGCACCGCTGCCAGCGACGACCCTCGAAGTCGCTGTCTCACTCGGCGTGTCCGCAAAGCCCGATACCGTCGTGCACCTGACACTGGGCACGATGGTTGGAATCGGCAGCTACAACTTCGAACCGGCGGTAGCGACCGACGGAGCCCGTGAACGCTTCCGCCTTGAGCTGCCTGGTTTCCTGCGCGATCAAGTCGCCCAACTGCGAGTTTCCGCCGAGGGCTTCGCTACGCGGCTGATCGCAGTGCCCATCCCGAAGGAAGGCACGCCCAAGCCGGTCGCGATCACGATGGCTGTCGCCGACCTGACGTTGCTTGGCCGAGTGATCGATGAGAACAACCAACCGGTTGCCAAAGCTCGCGTCAGAATCGCAACGGCCGACGGCAGCATCTTCCGAAGCGGGCGAGAATCGTTTCGGGTAACCGACGAAGCGGGCGGGTTCCGCTACGAAGGCCTTGAGGACCGAGACGTGCGCGTGTTCGTCGCGCGAGAGGGCTTTGCAGCCACCTCCGAACTCACGCGGGTGCGGCGGGACGAACCGATGACCGTTCGCCTATTGCCCGGAGTCCTACGCGAAATCGACACGCGCGCCGCTGGCAATGGCGTGTTCATGCTTCGCGTGCTCGATTCGCAAGGCGCGCCGCTGCGGGACGATCGTCTCTACGGAGGCGCACACGGCGGAGCAACGATCAGACTGCACGTGTCGATTCACAGCCATACGGTTGAGCTTTGGAAGCCGGGTGCCAGCAAGCCCACCCTGATGCTGCCGCTGCAGTAGCTTGCAGCAACGGCTTGCCACAAGTCCGCGCCCAGCCACGAAACGCGGATCCTTTCTCTTGTGGCAGCACCAGGTTTCACGGGCCGCGTCGCGACGTTCGCGTGGCGGGCCTCAACCATGATGTCTAGCATCCGCGGCAGCCTCGGTCAGCGCGCTCGCCGCTCGCGACGAAACAGGCGATGCACAAGCGGTCGAATGTGCCGCGTCCAGACGGCGTAGCCACGCTCGTTGAGGTGAAGCTTGTCGCTTCGAAACCAGCGCAGATCGGGCCGCCCGTCGGCGGCGAGTAGGTCCATCGAGGGATCGACGAACTCGAGACGCGGGTCCGCGTCACAGTCCAGGCGAATCAGTCGATTGGCCTCGTGTACGATCGCGATGTGAGACTCACGAGCCAGAGTTGGCGTGATGGCAATGTTGCAGATCGTCAGGTCGCGGTCGCGCGAGCGCAGCCGAGCAACCAACTGCCGAAACAAGTCGCGCACCTGCTCGGCACTCTTCGGTGCCTTGCCGGCGATGTCATTGGTACCGCTAAACACCACGACCACACTCGGCTCATGCCGGCTGACCAGCTGTTCTGAGTAGTAGATCGCGTCAAACAACTTCGAGCCACCAAAGCCGCGATGCACGACAGGCACTGGCGCCATGTCTGCCGCGAGCGACTTCCACATTCGAATGCTCGAGCTGCCGACGAACACGACGCCACCCTTCGGTGCCGGATGCTCGCGATCCTCGACGGCGAAGGCCTCGATCGCATCCGCCCAACGAGCTGGATCTTCACCTGGCGGAACCACCAGTTTGGGCAAGGACGTCTGGCAACTTGCTAGCACCAGCGTGCCCAGCAGAATCAAATCGCGGAGAAGCATCACGGCGCCACTCTAGCGCCGGCGCGCAGCGGTCGCGACGGACACCTCCACCATGCATCGCATGCTGATTCGGTCGCGGGCACGCTGGCAGCCTATCGCTTGCGCAGTTCTTCGCGCGCCTGCTCGCCGGCGTCCGCGGCCTGCTGCGCCCCGACCAGCACCGACTCGGGCAACAGCCCCTTCACGGATTCAAAGCGTCGCAACAGCTCGACGTAGTCGCCGGCTCGCCACACCAAGAAGAAGGCGTAGTAGCGCAGTTCGTTGGTAAACATCTTGGACGCGCCCATGCGCTTGGCAGCGATGCGATCGAGTACGGCATCGATGGCGGTGCGCGCCGATAGCACATGGTGCAACCGAACCGTTGCCGCGACATCTGCGGGAATGGCCAACACGGCCTTTGCATATTCGACGGCTGCATTTTGCGCGCCGGGCGACTCCAGGCAGGTCGCGTGAAACATCTCGAGACCGCGGCCCAAATCGCCCGGCCTTCCCGAACTGCACAGCGAACGCGCCACCCAAGGATTCGCCAGCGAGCGCGAAACGCGATTCTGCAAGCTCGCAGCGTGCGGCAGCCACTCGGCCAAGTAGCGCTGGTGCAACTCGGCCGCCCCCTCGCCGGGATTGGGCAAGTGGTAGCCGGCCACGACGACTCGCATCGCCAACAGGCGTTCGCGTTCGTTGATGTTGCTCGACGCGTCGTGCAACGCGGCCAACCGCGTCAACGAATCCGGCACGCGAGCGGCATCAATCTTGCCGTCGTATTCCGCCAAGAACTGTTCTTCGTGCGGCGTTCGATCTGGCTTGGCCCGCAGGTCCTCGATCAGCTTCACTTGCGCAGGGCGATCCTGGGCGCGGCGAGCAAGTTCGCACGCGTGCTGCAACCTCAAGTACTTCGCCGGCCCTGCAGTTTCGGACTGACAGTATTGCAACGACACGGACGCTTCGTCGAGGTGGCCCATCAACAACTGCATCGTCGCCAACCAACGCCAGGTCGCCGACCAGGATTCTTCCCGCGCCAATCCGCGCAGCAGACTGGCAGCGACCTCCCACTGCCCTTCATCGCCGCGCGCAACCGCTTCGACAAAGATCATGCGCGGGCTCTGCCGCTGCTCGCTGTCGACCTGCTGCAGTTCGCGCAGCACAAGCTGCGGGCTTGCGCCGGCGATGCGCAGAACCAACGTGGTCAACATCACCTCGTCCGGCAGGGCCTCCGATTCGGCATCGGGCAACGACCATGGCAGGCTCACGCCATCGAGCCAGGCGCGAATCGCGGCTGCGGTTCGGCCTTGTTGGTCAGGCGTCGATAGCGCAGCGAGTTGCGCGCGCGCACCAGGAACGTCGCCACTCTGCGCCAACGCCACCGCAGCGGCGAGCGACACGACCGAGCGCCGTTCTCCCGCGGGCGCAGACTGCGCCACGGCGGACAAGTTGGCGATGATGCTGGGCGTGATACTGGTGGCGTGATCCGCCGCCAAGACCAGCAATTGGTCGATGGCAACCTCCGCCTCGGCAAGCGCCAACCATGCAGCGACCTCGGGATCGCCCGGATGTCGCTTGGCAAGCAACAGCATGCCATCGCGCGCTTGCTCGTGGTTCTGTTCGCGCAACTGTTCTTGCGCAACGGCAAAGCGCCGGTCGCGATCGTCCTGCGAGTTGCTCGACACCACCAAGAACGCCGACAGCGAGGCCACGACCAGCAATACCGCAACCGCCAACACGCTGCTGGTTCGGGGGTAGCGCTGCACCATGCGCCAACTGCGGGCCGCGCGCGACATGCGCCGCGACGTGACCGGCTCGTTGCGCAAGTAGCGCCGCAAGTCCTCGGCCATATCGCGCGCGGTGGCGAAGCGATGACGCGGATCCTTGGACAGGGCGCGCATGACAATCGTTTCGAGGTCGTGGTGGCGACCGCGCAACCGCAGCGGCGCCGGTTCGCGCGCCAACACCGAACGCACCAACGCCGTCGGGCTTTGCTCCCCGAAGACTTCCCGGGCGGCGAGCAGTTCGTAGAGCGTCGCGCCGAGTCCGTAGATATCGACGCGCGGATCGAGCACTGCCGAGCTCGCATCCAAGCGCTCGGGCGCCATGTATCGCAGCGTGCCCGCGACTTTGCCCTCTTGCGTCAACGTCACATCGGATTGCGCGCGCGCCAGACCGAAGTCGACGAACACCGGGCTTTCCCCGTCCATGATGATGTTCGCCGGCTTCACGTCGCGGTGCACGACTCCCTGCACGTGCGCGGCATCCAATGCATCGGCCAATTGCGCACCGATAGTGGCCACTCGCTCAGGATCCCAAGGCCGCTGCACGTCCGCGAGACTCGGCCCCAGCAGGTACTTCATCGCGATGAACGGCACCTCGCCGACATCGCCGACCGCGTAGACCGGCACGATCCCCGGATGATCCAGCAACGCCGTCAGCTCGGCTTCCCGGCGCATACGAACTCGCGATGCAGCCATGCCGAGGCCCGCACCATCCAAAACCTTGAGTGCGACTTCGCGCCCCAGCGATCGCTGCATCGCCAAGTAGACGGTGCCCATGCCACCCTTGCCGATTTGTTCGACGATGTCAAAGTCACCGAACGACGCGGGGTGCGAGTTGCTCGCAGCTTCATCGCCAACCGCATCGACGACCAGGTCCGGAGCGTCGCCGAGCACGGCGAGCACCTTAGCGGCGAGTTCGGCATCGCCATTGCAGGCACTCAGAACGTCGAGGCTCTCCCCGCGGTCGCGGGCCAGGAAGTAGGCTTCCAACGCCGACTCCATCGCGCCCCACTCACCGGAAGGCTCAGCGGTCACCGTGAGGCTCCCTGCTGGAATCCCTGCTGGAATCCCCGTCGGACTCCCCGTCAGACTCCATGCGAGCCATGGTCACCAACAGGTTGGCGCGCGCGCGTGCCAACAGCACCCGGCACGCGCCCTCGGTGCGATCGAGTTGCCGCGACGCTTCGGCGTGACTGCAACCGCGCAACGCAACGATCTGCAGAATGCGACGCTGCTCGGTCGGCAACTGCCGCATCGCCTTGGCGACGCGGAACAGTTCTTCTCGATCCATCGCCGCCTGACTTGGTGAATGCCCGCCGTCGACCAGACCGCGCAGCCCGAACTCGCCTTCCGGCTGCTCGCGATCGATGTCCCGCTTGCGCGCCGTCAAGCGCCGCTGCCGATCCAACGCATTGCGCTCCATGATGCGCAGCGTCCAACCAACAAACTCACTCTCGCTTTCACCACGGAACGACGGAATCGAAGCGATCGCTTCGACCAACGCGGACTGGACCAGATCAGAGGTGCGACAACGCTGGCGCAGCACCGCCCCCATCAAGCGTGGGGCAAGCCGCTGCAACACCGGCGTCGCCGACGCAACCAGCTTCGACAACTCTCGGTCGCGAGGCCAATCCGCCTTGGATTCCGCGTCCTCGCACATCACTGCACGATGACCATCGGACGACCGCCAGCGGGAATGATCTGCCAAGCGCCATAGGTT
>CAXBFC010000196.1:0-14141 GCA_963974725.1 uncultured bacterium
TGACTTGCTGCCGATCGACGTAACGATCCACGAAGTTGTATTGCGCATCCATGTGCTCGACAGCGCGTCAGGGTAGTCGCTGGCGAGGCTGCGAAAAAGTCAGCCCCACGCGTTGTGCGCGTGCTTGCGGAGTTTACTTAGACGGCTTTTTACCCAACTCATTACGTAGACGAGCAGCCTTGAGAACCTGCGCTTTCGCATCGCTCAGTCGTTCTGGCGCCACCCGCGAATTCCGGCGGAGCCCGCGCCACGACCAGTGTCGTATTACGTGATCTAGCGGCAGTGCCTGAAGCTGGCCGCGCGATTCCGTCGGACGTGAGTCGGCCTTGACGCATCTGACCCGGAATCCTCACCGCCAACCACACTGCACGACATCGCGGCTGTCTGGTAGATCGGCGAGTCACTGCGCAAGCTACTGGCCGCGCCACGCTTCGTGTTGCAATGGATATGCTGGCGGCGGGGCGAACGACTCCCACTCGCTTGTCGTCGTGACATCCGCTTGCCAAAAGGTGTGCGCCCGCGGTCACTGGATCGACACGAACGGCAAACTGCGGCCCGGCGCACCTTGCGGAGCTAGCGAAGCACACGCTGGTATTTGCTGGCTGGACGCAACGTGATCGAGCGGCTGCCAGCTACGGAACTGCGGTTGCATGTGTTTGGGTTGGGCAGCGTGACCGGCAATGGTGCGGCGACGACAATCGCCGGACAGATCGTCGCAACGCGCGTCCAGGTAAGCATGCCTGAGCGCCGCTGATCGGCGTTGGAGCACGAATCGCAGGGGCGTTTTCGGATGCAGCAGGTCAGGTCAGTGGCGAGGCGCCCGCGTTCTGCTTCGAACTGATACACTGGATGGCTACATCTGCGGGACGAAGGGTGCTCTAGCTGGTTGCAAGAGCTGTGTGTGCTGGCCCATCGCCAGACCGCCGACCCCGCCGTATCTCTCCAGGTTCAGGTTTTTGCCGATGATGCTGCTGACGAAGTTGCTGTTGCTTGGTTTCAATTTCGCGGTGGCGCCTTTGGCCGCACAGGGTTCGCTGGTGATCGACTTGAAGCCGGGCGGTGGCTTTGGTGGCAGTGGATTTGCTGCCGCGCATGCCATTCCGCTCGGCGGCGAACTGCTCTTCGCCGGCGATGATGGCGCGGGCAGGAACCTCTGGACGACGAACGGAACCGTTGGCGGCACGCACTTGGTGCACGACATCTATCCGGGCGTAGGGTCGGTGCCCATGGAGTTCACGGCGCTTGGCGACAAGGTCGTGTTTCGCGCCACGGACCCGGTCGGTTGGGGGTTGTGGGTGACCGATGGCACGGCGGGTGGAACGGTCAAGCTTGCGGATGCGGGGCTGTCCGTCGACTTTGGAAACCTCGTGTTGGTTGGGGAAGAAGTGTTCTTCCAGCGCAATAGCGCGCCGATGGAACTGTGGAAGACCGACGGCACGGCCGCCGGAACCGGCATGGTCTTGTCCAGCCCGACTGGCCTTTCACTGAATGCCGCGTTCCAAGGCGAGGTCTACTACACGGCCATCGTTTTCGGCGCCCTTGGATATCACGAGCTTTGGAAGACTGACGGGACACCAACCGGCGCCGTGCTCTTGCATGCGTTTGGCGCCTCGAACGCGGCCCCCGCGGACTTCACGGTCGCTGGCGACAAGTTGTTCTTCACCGCGCACGATGCTCTCACCGGGCGTGAACTCTGGATGACGGACGGAACGGTTGCAGGGACATCGTTGCTGTTGGAGATCGGTGCCGGAACTGCCTCCGGCAATCCGGAGAACCTGCAGGCGTTGGACAACGGGTTGCTGCTCTTTTCTGATTGGCTGGGGCTCTTTGGGCCAGCGCGGAGACTCTGGGTCAGCGATGGAAGCGTTGCCGGCACTTCGGTGCTCTACAGCAATGCCACCAAGGACGTGCTTGAGGTTGCGAGCGTTGGGGCCGAGGCATACTTCATTGCATTCGACGAGCTGTGGCAGACCGATGGCACCGTTGCAGGAACGAGCTTCGTCACGCAGCCAGTCGTATTGGCGCCAGGATCCGATCTCGTTCCGGTCGGCAACGGATCGGAGCTTGTCTTTCGTGCGAGCGGCTTCGGCGCGAATCTAGGCCAGGAGCCCTGGTTCTTTGATGGACAACAAGTGGCGATGCTGCTCGACATCCACCCCGGACCCGGTTCTTCCAATGCCCGTGCGTTCCACCGCGTTGGCAACTTACTATTCTTCGCCGCGGACGACGGCGTCACTGGCACCGAGTTGCATGCGGTTCCAATCGCCGACCTGGGGGCGTGGGTGGGCCAGGAGTTTGGCGCCGGCTGCGGCGTTGGCGGATCTACGCCGCGCATGAGCGTCGCAGGCGTTGCGACTGCGGGCAGCCTCATCCAGATCGACTTGTCGGAAGCAGCCCCATCTGCAGCCACGATTCTGTTTGTGTCGACAGGCCGAAGCGCGCTTCCCGTGGGAAGTGGCTGCTCAGTCTACTTGGCAGTGCCTCAGGTCTTGATGCCCCTGGCGACCGACCCGGTCGGCATGAGTTCTCTACCGATCATGCTGCCAGCTACTTCGGCGCTCGTAGGCATACCGCTCTACCTCCAGACCTTGGTTGCGGCTCCGGGAGGCCCGCTGCTCGGGATGTTCGAACTCAGCAGCGGTGTGGAACTCGTCATCGGTCAATAGAGACGTCACAGGAGACTGTGCGTCAATCCCAAAGGCACGTCGGCCGACCGCTACCGCCCTCGACGTGAGCTACTGGACGGTGAGGCCGACCGCATTGCTGACGGCGACGAGGGGTGTTGGTGCACGAATCGGAATGACGGTCACGCAGGCTGCCGATGTGGGTTCTCCCTGATCCGTAGCGAGCCATGCCGAGCACCAAAGTACCGCGTCCATCCTAAGTACAAGGCGAAGTATCGAGTCGGCAACTGGGCCGAGTACGACCGAGCCCTTGTCGAGCGCGGCAACCTTACGATCTGGCTGTCGCCGGGCGCGATTGGCAGGTGGAATGCCAAGCCTACGCAGCGTCGTGGAGGTCAGCGCAAGTACTCCGACTTGGCGATCGAGACGGCGCTGACCCTGAGGCTGCTGTTCCAGTTGCCGCTACGCCGAGTTGAGGGCTCGAAGTGCCCCGCTAAGAACGCACTCAGCTCTGCCTCGCAAACGAGCTTGCCGTTGAGAGCGAGTTCGAACACGTTGGCGCTCGACATGGTGTGCGCTCGCACGCCGCGCGGATTGTGCGAACCCGAGTGGTAGCCCAGCAGGATCGCGCCATCAAACGATCGATCGATGCCCTCCATCATCCCGAGCCGCCGCGGCCACGCGCGCACCAACCGCACCCCCTTCGGAAACCGTTCGGCGCGCAGGTTGAGGCCGGTGCCGTGCGAGTCACTGACGGTGATCTCGGTGGCACCAGCCTTGTGCAGCTCGGCGATGACCGCGAGCACTTCGTCGGTGTAGAGCTCACAAGCGCGATCGTAGTCAAACCCTTCGGGGTCGAGCTGGGCATCGTTGACGACGCCAGCGACACCTTCCATGTCCGCGGAGATGTAGATCTTCACAGCAGGACTCTACGGCGCGGTAGAGGAGAACAGGCGCGTGAAGGACTCGTTGCGCTTGTTCGTTTGCGGACCGCATCGCGCCACCCAATCCGAATGCGGTTGGCGCCGAGCTTGCGGACCCTGCCCGCTTAAGCTACTACGCCAATCCACCGACCGCCAGTGTGCACGTCGACGCCGCCGTGATGGGATACGCTGCCGTCGTGTCCTAACGGGGTTTCCCAGACTTCGAGGTCGTCCTCTATGCCAATACTAACGAACCCGCCGACAGTATGATCAGTCATGGCCACGCGGTAGAGCTACTGGTGCCTGCACGCCGAATTGATGACATCAAGCCTAGGGACGCGGCACTAGCTCATCATGTTTTCGCCAAGTCGATCGTGAAATCGAGAATCCTCGAGACCTTCGAGATCGGCTCCATCCCCAAGTTCCAGATCTAGGCTCATGCCCAACCCCGTCGCCCGCATCGCGCGAAGCGTCCTTACCCAGTCGTTCGAACCGCGACTCAGAGACTTTGGACCCGCTCGCGAGAGAATGAGCCCCAGCCAGTCGTTGGAGGCTCGGTGCGAGGCGGTTCTCGGACGCGTCATTCAACGCGTTCGCCCGGTCGACGAAACCAGTAACTCCCAATTGCAGTCCGAGCAGGCGGTCATGTGGCGCCGATGGCACAATCCGCCGAGCCAGCTGTGCGAACTGTCGCTCGGACTTCAACAGTTGTTCAATGCGCCCACCAGCCATTCGGAGGAGGCGCGGACGAATCTGAGTCAGACACAGATGGCCCTTAAGGACCGTCGCCACCGACAGGGAGTCCGATCTGAAAGCGCCGGTACTATTCACGTCTTCCAGCTGACAGATGCGGTCCTGGATCTCCTTGGACCGATGCAGCTGCACGACGGCAAGAAGCAGACTTATGTTGTCGAGCTGCAACAGGCGTTTTTGGTGATCTACCCGGACGGTTCCGGTCACGTCGCGCTCGCCATCGATTGGTGCCCGAACGACGGGAGCAATCTGGAGCTCGTCGAGGACCTAGGTCGCCGCCTGTTCGTCGCCCGCCATTCCCGATGGCATGGCGCACGTGGCAAAACGACGGGGTGGTCATTCGTGCCAAGCGAGTCCCTCGCGTGGGCTCTTTCGGGCACTCCAATCCTACGGGCTTGCGAGGGACGTCCGGTTAGCTTCGACAGTTTCGCGGACTGGTTGCTGCAAGACCACGCCGCTATCAAGGGCTCGTTGCCTGAGCTCGTGCTCAGCAACTCCAGGTACGTGCGATTGCGGACAGCTGTCGTTCTCGGGCCAAGACCATCCGACCAGGATAACGACACGACTCAGAACGGAGTGTGGACGGTCTCCCCCGACCCCGAATGGCTGAATCAGGCCTGCTGGATTCTTCGCCGAGGAGTGACGGATCAGTACGCCTTGGGTCAGGACGTAGATGTGATCGATCGCGTCATCCGACCGCGCGCCAACCGTGTCATCGGACTCTCTCGAGAGGGCGCGGCTTCCATTTCATGGCACCTGCCAGATTCGGACGTTGCGTTCGAAGACGGCAAGTGGCCCGGCTTGTTCACTGCAACCGATCGGCGCCAAGGAACCTCACTTGGGCTGTACACGCTTCTGGATCTGCACCTCAGACAAGAAAGTGTAACGGCACAACGCCTCGGCCTCAGAATCGCTCGGTGTGTTGAGACCATGCTCGAATCTCGTTCGCTTACCGAAGCAGCGGGTCCGCTGCGAAACACGAGGGGGGCCGTGGACTCGATGACTCTCAGCTTGACATTTCCCGACTGTGGAGGCATCAGCGAGTACGCAAACTACTGGCGCGAGTACCGCGCGATCCTGGGGATCGAGACCGACCTTCAGGAGCTGCGTCACGAGGTACAGGGTCTCGACGGTCGGTTGCACTTGATCGAGGACCGTCGCCGCGCCAAGCAGGCGCAGTTGCTGACCCACGTGGTCGGACTCATCGGCGCGTTGGCAGTCCCGAGTACGATTGCGGCTGGCTACGTCGCGGTGACGAACAAGGGCTGGTTCTGGTGGAGTCACGCCGCCACGTTGGCCGTCCTAGCGATCGTGCTCATCGGCTACTCGCGGCGCCACCGACACGCTGCTGACGACTAGGTCAGAATCACGAACGATGCGATAGAGACCGAGACAAGTGTCTCTAGGAAAACAGACGCTTCACCAGCCTCACCAACCCGCTGACGAAGCTGGCTGCCTCGCGCGGTGGCGCCCGGCCATGCATGTGCCTGTGATGATCTCCCATCCCCTTCGTCGAACCAAAGGTCTTGCCGCACGTGGGACAACGGAATGATGGAGCCTTGTTCGGCTTCGCCTTAGCCGCGTTCCTCTTGTCGGGTGTTGCCTTCGCAGGCTTCTTCTTGGCCTGCTTCGTTTTCGCCGCGTTCGAAGAGATGGCGGTCGCCAGGTTGTGCACCTTGGCGACATGCTTCTTTAGGCTCGCCGCGCTAACGCAGACGGCATTGCAGTGGCTGCAGGGGTGCTTCTGCGGGTGCTTGGACTGGCGGTGGTTGCCGAGCGCCGTGGCGCTGGCAAAGGCCGCATCACATTCCGTGCACTTGTGGCTCTGTGACTTCTGCGTGTGAACCGAACTAACGTGACGATCCCGACGCGACTGCTTCGCAAAGGTGGCCACACAGTGAGGGCAAGGGAAGGCTTTCTTCTCGGCCTTGCCGCTCGCTTTCGGAGCATCGGGAGTTTTGGCTGCCTTGGTCTTCGCGTCCTTCTTCTTGGCCTGGCTCTTCTTCGGCCCGGTGCCCTTGGTCTGGGCAGCCGGCTCGGCAACTTCCACCACGGTCGACACGGAGGCACGTGCCTTGAGCGCCCGGATCGACTTGTTTGCAGCCCCGGATCGCAGATCATCCAGCGGCGGAAACGGATCGAGAGCTGCGGCCATCGACCGGCGCTCACACCACGGGCAAGTTTGTAGATGGCTGCCGTATCGGTGCTGGGGATTGGCCTTGCAAGCCGTGAGCCTGGCGTCGAAGGCCAGCAGGGTTCGCCGCCATTCTTCAGCGGTCGGGCGTCGACCCGCCGACCGATGACCATCGACAAACGAACGTTCGAACAGTGCCTGCAGTTCCGGATCCAACGTCGCGTACGGAACTCCGAGGGGGCGCGGCCGGATCCCAGCCTTCGGCTTGTTGGCGTGCACGAACTGACCGGCCTTGATCCGGTTCTCAGTCGTGCCTCCAACACCGGTAACCACGCTGTCGAACGGGTGCTCGCCCTGCAACATCAACTGGTGAATCAAGACGGCCAACCCGAACCGGTCGTGTTCGGCCTTGCGCTCGATCTCCGCGTAGTGGACGCCGTGCAACTCCTGGGGTGTGTACAGCCCCTTACCCACCGGGCACGGGTGGATACGATTGTTCCTCGGATCCCTCACTTGAAACGAATCCGTATCGATCAACGTGACGATGGTGTCATTCGCGGCGAGAACGTTGCTCTCGTTGACGTCGCCGATGACCGCATCGGTTTCGTGGACTGCGTGGAACGCCGCGGCCAGGTTGCTCGCCATCGCGACCGCGTGATCGTATCGGAACGCCGGAGCGACTCGGCGCCGACGCTTCGGATTCAGGTAGTCGCTAAGAATGGCTGTGCCGCTCACTCGCGGCATCAGGAATCCGACGAAGGTACCGGACTCATCTCGCAACCCATCCACAGGCCAAGCGATCGAGGTCCGACCGTGTTCCGCCATCGGGTCCACTGGTGGATTCGCAAGCATCGCCGCCAACTTGCTCTCCATCTCACCACGCTCCTTCGTGTAGAGCTTGGCGACGACATCGACTGGAGGTTGCAGATCGAAGACGGCACCTTCCCCGCCGGCCCCGATCGGGTCGCCGTCGGCAAGGGTGACTGCCGCGCGATCAGATGTTCTCTTCAGTCTCACCACTCTGCACCGTCGGGGCCGGGGTTCGCACGGCGATCAGCAAGGTCCGGTCGTCGTCGACGCGGCGGTCGACGCGATCCGATTCGATGAATGCTTGGAGCTGGGCGGTGGACTGAGCTGCTTCCTCAGCGCCGACCAGACGGAAAACTGGATCAAAGAAGGGGGCATGGGCCGCGCGCGACGCGAGATCGATAGCCAAGGGTGCGATGCCGTCGGTAAAGATGGCGATGGCATCCACCGGATCCAACCACGCCACCCTCGGCCCGACGCGGCCTTCGTTGCTGGTTACGAACAGGGTCTCGTTGGCGAACTCCCCCGCCATCGGCGCCAACGGTAACGAGATGCCGTTGGCGTCGTCGCGCACCGCGATGCCACCATCACCGACGAGACCGAACCCCGCGCCCACACCACTGCAGTC
Organism: uncultured bacterium; assembly: GCA_963974725.1. Lineage (GTDB taxonomy): Bacteria > Planctomycetota > UBA1135 > UBA1135 > UBA2386. The sequence goes on from CAXBFC010000196.1 coordinate 7,870, forward strand.
CGCAAACAACAAGGTGGTGGCGAAGTCGTCAAACGCGCTGCCGTGTTCCTCCGCAACCCTGCGAATCTCGGCCCGAACCGCCCAGAGAACGGCGTCGCAAGTCGCCGCCCACACCAGATCAATACCGCTGCCAAAGCCATCAGTGGCCTCTTCCAGCGCGGACACCGCGGTATCGACGGCGATCTTGGCGACCTGTGCCCCCATCGCTGCGGAGCCAGCGCCATCCGCGACCGCGGCCAGCACACGGTCGCCACCAACCTCCAGGTACGCGAAGGCGTCTGCAGAACACTCACCTCGGGCGCGATGGCGAGAGCCAGCACACTCGCCCACGGCTACGTTCCAGATGGACACAGGGAGCATCCTAGGTCATCCCTCGAATCGGACTTCCGGGATCTCGCGGGAGACCTGCGGCGCGTTGTAGTGTTCGGCCCAGTTACCTATCTCGGGCAGGACCGGCGTAGCGACTTCCGCAGTCGAATTGGACACAGCTTGCAGGCTCTCGGACAGCCAGAGGAACATCCCATCGAAGTCCAAGCCTCGCAGCCGGACCGGTTCGCGCACGGCGATCTGACCGAGCTTCTCCATGTTCGCTTCGCCAACACCTACTGCCCAAAACGCCAACCGACGATCTTCTTCCAGGTCCGCGATCCTCTCGGCCTGGTCGGTCAGCAGCTGACGAAACCCACCATGTGGCTCACCGTCCGTGAGCATGATGATCCACGGTTGGTAGTAGCCCACGCCGGCCTCGCGATAGCGGGCCTTACGCTCGTCAACCATCGACAGGGCCTGGCGAATCCCTGCCGCCATCTGAGTTTCACCCCGGGCCTTCAAGGTCGGTGGCTCGAACTCGTCGGCGGTACAAAAATCGGCTTCTATCTTCGCGCTGTCCGAGAATGAGACCACCGCGCACTCGACCCGCAGAGAAGCCAACGCATTCGCTCGCAGCGCATCGATGAAGGTACGAATCCCGCGATTCAACAAGTCGATGCGGCGTTCGGTGCGCATCGATCCCGACGTATCGAGAAGTAGCACGCAGGGGCAACGGGGCTCTGGATTATCGGCGAACTCGATCTGGTTCGCCAGGTCATGATTGGTCATCTCCGACTCCTCGAGGGTTGATGAAACAGAATACGCATGCGACCGGATGCGGCGAGTTCCGGCGCGGGCTCCGGGCGCGCCGCCTTTTCGGTGAATGCCCGCCGATAGACCACTTCCGCATCTTCCAGTACCCCCTGCAAGAGGCGGGCAACGGCGAGCTGCAGTTCACACCAGGCGTTGGCGTCGTTCTCATCGAAGACCGGCCGACCGATCAGGCGTTCGAGCAAAGCCGCCATCTTCTCCCGTTTGCTCTCGGACTTGCGCCGCTTGCCTGGCCTGGTGTCTACATCCGGATCGTGCGCGTAGAACACCCGGAGCTCGTTGATCATGCCAGTGGCATCCCCGTGTAGGATGCTACGGATGTCCGGTACAGGGTAGTCCGCCTGGGCTTCGAAGATGCGCTCCTCGCGACGTTCGATGAACTTCTGGTACAGCTTGAGGATCCAAGCTGAAAACGATTCTTCGTCGCGTGCCATCTTGGGAAGGACCTCGTTGAAGTACCGAAGCTCGGTGATCGGCAACTGAAACGCGTGCTTGTTCGCCAGCTTGATCGCGAACTCGTTGATCTGGGTGACCAGGTGCAGAGCTCGCTCTGCGATTGCCTGCAGATCAGCCTTCCAGGAGTCCATCCGGATGCCACCACTCTGCGCGCGGATCTGCTGACGACCGGCTTCGCGCAATGCCCCGTCTCGATTGCGGGCCTCACACCGCAGAGCACGCTCGATCCCGGATCCCAGCTTGGAAAAGTAGTCCAACAACACGTCGGTGTCGCCAGTCCGCGCCGGGTCACCACCGCCGACCTTCACCAGCTCTTCCAACAAGCGGTGATTAGGAATCATCCAGGCCTGTGGTTTCGCCGACCCCTGCCGACTCCTCCACCACCGCGAGAAAATGGTCTCTTCGCTGACGCCGATGGCATGCAGGTGGATGCGCAGGTTCTCACTCTGGTGGTAGCCCTCCATGAGCGAGACGGGTTCATCAGCACCGATCACCATCTCACCAGCGTCCTCTGGTTTTTTCGGGGCCCAATCCGCGCCATCTGAGATCAGCACGATCAACCGCTCGTTGGTCTGACGGCCATGGCGAACCAGCAGCTCGGTGGCAGTTCGAATCGCGTTGCCGATACTCGTGCCTGCGTCGCGCGAATCCAGGACTTGCACCGCGTCGCGGTACTCCCGGATCAGATCCGCTGAAGCGTTGCCGTCAACCTCGACCATGCCGCCAGCCCGCGGGAAGACCTGAACGCACCGGTCCGTGAACTCCACGACGGCCATCCGAGATGCGCGCCCGGTGGACTCCAACCGAACCTGCAACAAGCGATCTAGAGCGATCCGAACCGCTTCCATTCTGGTCATGGAACGGGTCTTCGGCGTCCTGCGGAAGCCGAACAGACCTTTCTTGGCGCCACCCTCTCCAGACGATACCGCCAAGTCATCCAGGGACATGGAACCGCTACAATCGGCAAGCACTACCACATCCACTCCGGTGCGGGTGCCCGGTACGAGCAACGACAACCGGGTCTGGTCGGTGATCTCGATCAGACTGGCACCGTCGCCAGGAGCCGGCTCAACCCTCGCGACTCGCAAGCCCAGGCCATCGATTTCCAGAGACGTGGCCTCGACATCAGCGTCTCGAACTAGCAGCGCCGCGCCACGAATCCGTGCCCCCTTGTTCAACCGCGACACAGCATCTTCTACGCCACACTCAACTCCGAGCTCCAACTGTAGCTCAGTTGCCTGAAGGTACTCGATACCATCCGTCCGAAGCCGCCAGGAAGCTCCTTCGTGGCCCAGTTCTATCCGGCCCGCGAGGACCTCGGACGCAGCGACCAGCCCGTCGGGTACCGCCTCGTCCCTGACGAGGCGGACGGCTTCGACAGTCCCAAGGGGCTCGCCCGGATTGGCTTCAAGTAGAGCGAACTTGCTCCCCGGGGCGAAGCGAGGGGAGACGGCGACCTCATCGGCGGCCAATCCGCACGCCGCGTCTAAGCTGAGGAACTCCGCCATGGCGCCATCCAGGCGACTCGTCATCGCTTGCCCTCCACCCGCACGAACACGCCCAGCCGCGCGGAGATGGCCTTGATCCGTTGGCCAGCAGTTCCGAAGAAGAGTCCCAGCAGATCCTCGGGTGGGTAGACGAACAGCAGCGGCTGCTTGTCCTTGGGTTCGACATACGCCGAGAAGCGCAGCTGGTCCGCAACATCGGATAGCCCTTCGCCACGATAGAACTCGACGACCTGCCGAAACAGCACCCCACCCTTCTCCTGAAGCTGTGATTCTCGCTGCCGTGCTCGGTCGACATCGTTCGCCCACCCACCAAACGCTGTTTCAACATGGCGGCCGAACCGCGATTTCGGGTCGATGCTCTGACGGACATCGGCGACGATACGTTCGACTTCATCGAGTCCGCACTTCGAGCCACGCGATTTCAGCACGATGTGGCCGATGGCCCGTGGGCTGGGAACGCGAACCAATCGCTGCCGCCAGTGCGGCACCCGCGCTCGCATCACCGCCGTCCCAAGCACGATCTGCTCGACCAGCGCTGCTTCCTGTTGCCCGCGAGTCCGGCTGTGCTCGGGGCAGCGACCGAGCCCGATCTTGTGAGGCCCGAACACCTGCCATCGGCGGCCGTGTGCCGAGCAGAACTTCTGGTCGCAAACTTTGCCGGTGGCGCGGTCGACGTGCAGGCAGACGATCTCCCCCACTCCCTCGCATTTGGAAACGTGGCACGACGGAAACAGGCGATCATGACAGTCCCGACAGAACCGGAGTTCAGGCGATGAGCTGTGGGCAATCAGGTGCCGATCACAACACATCGGCTTCGCGCAACCCGCGGCGCACACCCCAACCGCAAGATCACCGCAGTCGCAAGCCGGAACGTGGTCAGAACAAAACGCCTGCAGACTACCGTCGAGCAGGACCACGTGGTCCTCGCACAACCGATAGCGGCGATCGCCGCCGTGGCCGTGCGAACACAGAAACGGTCCGTACCGAGATTGGCCGCTCTCCTTGCAAGCCCCGCACGCGTGGATCAGCCGTGGCTGGTCCACGACATCGCGAATAGCAAAGGCCGTGTCCGGACTACACACGGCTCCATCCGGCACGACCCGAATGATCTCGAGCTTGTAGGAATCCTCCTTCGATTCTCCGAGCTCGAAGATCTCACCGGGACGCAAGGAACGACCGTACAGCGCGGGCTCCAGCTTCCCCCAGAGCTGCACGAACTGCATCGGGCCCTGGAGATCTTGACGCGCACCGCGTACGTCCAGGACAACTTCGACCTTCGACCCATTCATTGGGGCCCGCCCGGTCCACGCGTACTGCGCCCGCGAGGTTCGTCGCTACCAGAGGCCGGTCCACTCCTGTCCAGGCTATTGAGGCGAGGTGATCTGTCCCGCCCGCCATGGCGAGACGGCCTACTGCTCGGACTGCCGCCTGGTGGGCCTTGCCGATCCCCACGACCGCGCTTGCCGCTGCGCCTTTTCTCCCCGAACTTGTTGCCACGGCCGCTTGTGTTTCGTGAGATCGCCGCATTCACATCGAGAAAGCCCTCCCATATCGAACGCACCTCTTCGACCTTGGCCGGGAACCGACCCACCTGGTGGGCGAGCAACGGGTGCTGATCGGATTTCGCGTGAGCCAGGGCGTCAAGCACCCGATGCGGATCGATCGGTCCGACACAATTCGCCGCTTCCCATCGCAACAGGTCCGACTCGTTCTGGGCCGCCAACACACCCATGGAACGCAGGGATGTGCCCAGCACCAACGGAGCCAGCTCTTCCCAGGTCGTTTCGAGCACTTGGAAGCCGTATTCCAGCCGCTCGATCAAAGCCAGTATTACGTCTCGTGCGGGCACCCACTGTGGCTCGCGGCGGGTGTTGCCAAGTCGCTTGCCTTTGCCCCGCGGCGTCGGCCCCGCGTCGATGGCGATCCGACCGCGCAACCCATGGGCGACAACCGCAGCGCGATTTCGTTCGATCTTCCGCTGCGGTGGGTTTCCGATCCGCCCCCCAGCCCGTGCCCTTTCTCTCGCTTCGATGAACAGAGCCTGAAACAACAACGCGTGGGCAATCGCCGTCTCGATCATCACCTGCCCATCCACGAAACGAAGTCGGACCGCGTTGCAGCCCTCTCCGTTTTCGGTCGCGGCCAGGTCCACGCTCGGATCCACATCCAATCGATCCAACCGTCGCACCCCTTCTGCTCGCAGCAAGTAGCGGCGCAAATGACTTAAGTGGCGCGGCGACACCGTTGCGAAGTACCGCGCAGTCAGGTGGTGTCGACTGTCCAGGAGTCGCCGCGAGCCTGTGTCTTCCACACCCCGAGGACCAAAACCTGCCCGACCGGTCAGGGCGATCAAGGCGGGCAACTCCTGGCGCACTAGGTTGACGAAGACCTCATGCTCGACCGGATCCCGAATCTCAAAGCGGTGCTCATCACCGACCGCCGTCTCCCGCCACGGAGTTTCGCGTTTCAAGCGCACTGCGTTCGGGAGAAGCGTGCCCCCGGACTTCCGTACGAACGCGTCGAGTTCCTGATACACACCCAGCAACTGATCCTGGCAAAGCCGTCGCGAATCCGCATCAAGCAGCCACCGCAGGCCAGTGTCGATCTGCAGACCAGTCTTAGCATTCTCCGCCCGACGGACTACGCAGCCAAGCGATTCCGCGAACCGAACCACCGGACTACCCGGCGCCACCACGTTGGCGACAACGCTGTCGGCAGCGTCACCATGCACGACGTAACCCTTAGCCAACGCTTGCCGACCCGGTCCACAGCGATAGACCTTGGTCAGCATACGCTCACACCGACTCGAATCGAATGGCGTCCGTCCACAGCTTTTGAAAGTAGCTGTGCCTCACAGGAGACACAAGTAGAGCTTGGTGTCCGAAAACTCGATCGCGTTCCATCCGGACGAATTGCGCCGACCGATGCAGAGCCGATGATCCGGCCCAATGGCCGACAACTTCTCGCAGCTGCCCCGCAGATGAGAAGAGATGCATACGAGGTTTGCACCTACACCAACCATGCACGCGTCAGAAGCATCTGATATACTATGCAAGATGAGCCTGATCTCCAAGCGCTCCCAACCGCATGAGCAATCGCTTGGATACGTCATCACATCAGGTCGAGACCGTTGAGATCGGCCGCCTATTCTGCAGCCCTACCAACCCG
>CAXBFC010000197.1:0-14116 GCA_963974725.1 uncultured bacterium
GATGCCGTGCTTCTGGAAGACGTCTTGGGCCTCGCGATGACTGGTGATGCGGACCCGGTCGCGTTGGCCGGCTTGTTGTCGGCGTTGGCTTGCCGCGAGCCCCAAGCAGAATGGCTGGTTGCCGGTGCGCGAGCGATGCGCGCGCATGGCATCGCCGTGCGGCCGCAAGTGCGTCCGCTGGTCGACACCTGTGGCACTGGCGGCGACGGTAGTGGCACGTTCAATGTTTCGACGGCGTCGGCGTTCGTGGTTGCCGCTTCTGGTTGCGCCGTCGCCAAGCACGGCAATCGCGGCGTGTCGTCGCCGGTCGGCTCGGCGGATGTGTTGGAGGCGGCTGGCGTGCAGTTGGAGCAAACCCCGCAACGCGCCTGTGAACTGCTCGATGCGGTCGGCTTCGCGTTCTTGTTTGCGCCGTCGTTCCACCCGGCGATGCGCCACGTTGCCCCGATTCGGCGCGCGCTCGGCGTGCGCACGCTATTCAACTTGTTGGGGCCGCTGTGTAGCCCGGCGCGGGCCGAGTTCCAACTGGTCGGCGTCTATTCGAGCAAGCTGACCAGGATCGTCGCCGAAGCCTTGCTGCAATTGGGCAGCCTCGGCGCGTTGGTCGTGCACTGTGATGGCGTCGACGAGATCGGCCTGCACGCCGTGACGGTCGCCCATCAAGTCAAGGACGGCCAGGTTCACGAAGTGCGCATCGATCCGCGTGAGTTGGGAATGTCGTTCTGCGGCCTCGACAAGTTGCAGGGGGGCGACGACAAGCATGCCAACGCTCTGATGCTGCGGGAAGCCCTGCGCGGCGAAGGCGTCGAACGCAGCGACATCGTCGCGTTGAATGCCGGGGCGGCGCTGCTGGTTGCCAACCAGGTCACGACGTTGCAAGAAGGACTGGCGGCGGCCCGTGACGTGATGCGCAGTGGTGGGGCCGAACGGGTGCTCGAGCGCTACATCACGTCGTCGCAGGATCAGCCACAGGTGGCGTCGTGAACGGCTTGTTGTTGGATTTGATGGCGGCGTCGCACCGGCGCGCGATCGATGTCTATGGGCAAGACGTGGCGGGCGGATCGCGTCCGTCGTTGCGGGACGGGCTGTGCGGCAAGCACCGCTTATCGTTGCTGGCAGAGTTCAAGCGTTGCAGCCCGAGCGATTCGAACTTGCAGCCGCTCGCGGACTTGAGTGCGCAGCTGCGCAGCTACGAGCAAGCCGGCGCTGCCGGCGTGTCGGTGTTGACCGAGCCGACTCGCTTCGGTGGCAGCCTCGCGGATCTGCGTCTGGCGGTCGCGCTCAGTCACCTGCCGATGCTGCGCAAGGACTTTCTGGTGCGGCCCGAGCAAGTGCGTGAGTCGTTACATTCCGGTGCGAGCGCCGTCTTGCTCATTGCTCGTTGCCTGCCCGGAGACCAGTTGCATGAGCTGGTCATCGCGTGCCGCGAAGCGGCCGTTGAGATGCTGATTGAGTGCCATGATGAACTCGATCTCGAGCGTGCGCTGCCGTTTGGTGACGCAATGATCGGCATCAACAACCGCGACCTGGATTCGTTGCACATCGATCGTGACGTGTTTTTGCGGTTGGCGCCAAAGGTGCCGTCGGAGCGCGTCGTCGTCGCGGAATCGGGCTACCTCGAACCCGTGCATCTCGATCCGGTGATCGGTCTCGCAGATGCCGTGTTGATCGGTTCGGCGTTGATGCGCGGGGTCGACGCTGCGGGTTTCAGTAATCGCAGCGATGCTGTGGGGGACCGGTCATGATGGTCAAGATCTGTGGCTTGCGCCGACCAGCGGACGCGGATGCGGCAATCGGTCTGGGGGCGACCCATATCGGTGTGGTCTTGGCGCAGGATTCCCCGCGCTGTGCCACGCGGGCGCAGGCCCGCGAGATCGCCGACGTGGCGCGCGGTGCGGCCAAGGTTGTGCTGGTGTTCCGGAGCGAGACCGACGGCGTGATTCGCGCGGCGTGCGATGCGGTCGGTGTGGCCCGTTTGCAGGTGCACGGTGCCGAGCGTTCACGTTGCGAAGAACTTGCTGCAGCGGGCTTGTTGCCAACGCAAGTTGTCAGGGTGGAGCCGCAGGCAACCTCGCTGCCGGAGTTTGCCGAGCCGCCAACCGAACTTGTGCCAGCGTTGCTCGACGGGGGAGCCGGTGGTGCGGGGCAATCGTTCTCTTGGGCACTGCTAGGCCCGCGTGCTCCGCATGCGGTGTTTGTTGCTGGCGGCATTCGCCCAGCCAACGTGGGCCGCTTGCTGCAATACCAACCGTGGGGCATCGACGTCAGCAGTGGCATCGAGCTCGAACCTGGAGTGAAGGATCCGGTGTTGATGAGTCAGTTGTTCTATGTCTTGCGTACTGCAGGGGTGATGCGATGACGGCCCTGCCCGAGCGAGTCGTTCCGCAAGTCGGTGCGTTCGGCGAATACGGCGGCCGTTATGCGCCGGAGTTGCTCATGCATGCACTGCAGGAATTGGCCGAGGCCCACGAGTCGATCGTGCCCTCGCCAGGTTTCCAGAGGGCATTCCGGCGAGAACTTCGCACCTGGGGTGGCCGGCCAACACCACTGACCGAGGTGCCCAACTTTGCGCGTCAGGCACGCTTGCAAGTGTGGTTGAAGCGTGAGGACTTGCTGCACGGTGGCGCCCACAAGACCAACAACGTCATTGGTCAGGCGCTGCTCGCGAAGCAACTCGGCAAGCGGCGACTGGTTGCCGAGACGGGTGCGGGCCAGCATGGGGTCGCGACCGCGATGGCGGGGGCACGCCATGGTCTTGCGGTGACGGTCTACATGGGCGCTCGTGACATCGAACGGCAAGCACCCAACGTTGCGCGGATGAAGCTGTGCGGCGCCGAAGTGGTTCCGGTGAAGGCCGGGGCGGCGACACTCAAGGAAGCGATCGACGAAGCCCTGCGCGATTGGGCCGCGACGGTGGACGACACCCACTACGTGCTGGGGACCGTGTGCGGGCCGGATCCTTTTCCGGCACTGGTGCGCGATCTGCAGGCGGTGATTGGCCGCGAAGCGCGCGCCCAGTGTCAGCGCCAACTCGGTGGGCTACCCGATGCCGCGATTGCATGTGTCGGTGGTGGTAGCAACGCGATCGGTTTGTTCTCGGGGTTCCTCGGCGATCTTTCGGTCAAGTTGTTTGGCGCCGAACCCGGCGGGGCTGGGTTGGCAACCGGTCGCCACGGTGCGACGTTGTGTGCTGGCACTCCTGGTTTGCTGCACGGCGCACGAAGCTACATGTTGCAGGACAAGGATGGTCAGGTTCTGGATAGCCACAGCATTGCCGCCGGGCTCGACTACCCCGCAGTGGGACCGCAGCACGCGTTCTTGAAGGACAGCGGTCGCGCGCAGTATCACGCCGTCGACGATGACGCGGCGTTGGCGGCGGTGCACGCGCTGACGCGCAGCGAAGGTATCTTGCCGGCGATCGAGTCGGCCCATGCTCTGGCGCATTGCCTGGCTGCGGTCGAAGCTGGCTTGCTACGCGAAGGAGATCGGGTCGTCGTCAACTTGTCCGGCCGTGGCGACAAGGACCTGGCAACCCTGCAGGCGCACATGCCGGGAGGTGTCTCGTGAGCCTCGCCATGCTCCGTGAAGTGTTGGCGGCTTCGCCCCGTCATGTCAGCCCGTTCTTGATGCTCGGGGATCCGGCGCCCGACATGTGTGTCGCGCTGTGTCGGGAGTTGGTTCATGCCGGTGCGACGATGCTCGAACTCGGCTTGCCCTACGCCGACCCGTGCGCCGATGGCCCTGCGGTCCAGGCCGCCGGGATTCGCGCCCGCGCCGCTGGCGTGTCTACGGACTTGGCGCTCGAAACCTTGGCGTCGATTCGCGAGGCATGCCCGAATACGCCGTGCAACCTGCTGGTCTATGGCAACCTCGTGCACGCTCGCGGCCTTGATTGCTTCTGTCGCGATGCGGTGGCGGCTGGAGCCAGTTCGATGCTGGTGCCGGACATTCCGTTCGAAGAAGGCGAGCAGTTGCGCCGTGCGGCGAGCGATCACGGTCTGGGCAACGTGCTGTTAGCTGGGCCGCGCACCAGTGACGCACGCCTCAAGGCGATCGCCGCGGTGAGCGACGCGTTTGTCTACTTGGCCGGGCATCAAGGCATCACGGGCGCGCAACAGGTTGGCCCGGAACCGTCTGGCCCCGAAGCGTCTGGCCCCGAAGCGTCTGGCCCCGAAGCGTCTGGCTCTGGGCCGGAAGTGGATCCGCGAGCTGTCTTGGTGGCTCGCGTGCGGCAACAGGTATCGGTGCCGTTGTGTGTTGGCTTCGGCCTGAGCACGGCGGCGCACATGCAAACGGTCCACGACCACGGCGCCGAGATCGCCGTCGTCGGCAGCCACCTACTGCGCGTCTTGGCGCGCGCCCTCGAAAACCAGCTCAGCCGAGACCAAGTGCTCGCGGCTGTGCGATCCGCATTCGAACAACTGTTGCCGGCACCCCGTCGGTCGAAGGAGATTCCATCATGCTCGTAATCCTGCATCCCAACTGCACCGTCGCCGAAGTCGCCGCGGTCGAAGACACCATCCGCAACATGGGCTACACCCCGATCCCGGTGCCCGGCCCCAGTCGCACCGCGATCTGTGTGACCGGCAACAAGGGACCGGTCGATGCCGCGCCGCTGACGCGGTTGGCTGGAGTCGTCGAAACGATCTCGGTCACCAAGCCCTACAAACTGGTCAGCCGCGAGACGCAACCGGAGGACACCGTGGTTGCGGTTGGCGATGTGCGCGTCGGCGGCGATGCCGCGCCGGTATTGATCGCCGGGCCGTGCAGTGTCGAGACCGAGTCGCGTACCCTTGCCATTGCAGAAGGTGTTGCCGCCGCTGGGGCACACTTGTTTCGAGCCGGTGCGTTCAAGCCGCGCACCAGTCCCTACGACTTCCAAGGCCTTGGTCTCGAAGGGCTGCGCACTCTGTCGCACGTGCGCGAGCAGACGGGGTTACGCATTGTGTCCGAGGTGATCGATGCGCGTGATGTCGCCGTCATGGCCGAACACGTCGACTTGCTCCAGGTCGGCGCGCGCAATATGCAGAACTTCACGTTGCTGCGGGCACTCGCCGAAGTCGATCGCCCGATCTTGCTGAAGCGTGGCCCTTCGGCGACGTTGCAGGAGTGGTTGATGGCCGCGGAGTATCTGCTCGCCTACGGCAATAGCCAGGTGATCTTGTGCGAGCGCGGCATCCGCACGTTCTCGGACCATGCGCGCAACACGTTGGACTTGAACGTCGTACCGGCCGTTCGCGAACTGTCGCATCTGCCGGTGATCGTGGACCCATCACACGGCATCGGCCATCGCACCCGGGTCCGCGCAATGTCGCGTGCTGCAATCGCCGCGGGTGCCAACGGCTTGATTGTCGAAGCGCATACCGACCCGACAACGGCCTACACCGATGCGCAACAGACCGTCGACGTCGCGACGATCGCGGGCATCGTCGCCGACATGGCGGTGTTGGCGTCGCTAGAACAAGTCTCCACGGTCCGACCTGTGGTGCGTGGCACGGCCGCGAGTGCGTAGGGCCTGAAACGGATGGCGCAAACGCCGGGGCGTCGCCACCGATGTATGGTGGTCATGTTGCCTGGTGGTCGTTCGAGGCGCTGTGCACTTGCGAACGGCGGATCGTTGGTAGCCTGTTGGTGTAGTGTTCGAGAGTCTCGCGTAATCGCGAAATCGAGACCGGCTTCGACAAGACTTCATCCATTCCCGATCCCAGACACGCGTCGCGGTCTTCGGGAGTTGTGTTCGCGGTCAGCGCGATGATGGGGATGCGCTGACCAGTCAGCGCTTCCTTGTGTCGAATGAACTCTGCTGCTTCGAGGCCGCTCATCTCTGGCATCTGCATGTCCATCAACACGATATCGAATGGCTGGCTCTGCCAGGCAGCGCAGCAAGCACTGCCGTCTTCGGTCATGACGACTTGGTGGCCGTCGCGCTCAAGGATGCGTTGGATGAGCTTCTGGTTGACGAGATTGTCTTCTGCGACGAGCACCAGCAGCGCGTTCGTGGTGCTCTTGTCTGCAGCTGGTTTGTCGTCGTAGTTGCTTGGATCCGTCGGGTTGGCGATGTGGCGCATGCGCGCCGACAGTTCTCTGGCTGAGAGTGGCTTGGTGACGTAGCCCGCAAACGAATGGTCGCGGCATCGCGTCGAGGCGCTCGCCAGATCCTGGAATGAGGTCATGATCATGACCGGGCGCCTGCCGGTTTCGGCGACGGGCACGAGTTCACGGATGTGCACGTCGGCGTCGGGATCACGTTCGTCCAGTAGCAAGACGTCACCGTCGCGGAAACTTTTGAGCTTGTCTGCTTCGTCGATGTGGAGGAGTTGCAAGCTGAGGCGCTGGGCAATGGATTCGACCGAACGGACGATGGCTCGCGAATGGCTTAGAAGCACCATTCGGGGGCCCATGGGCAGGTCGGGAATGGGCGGCATCGGGCTTTCGCAGCTGCTCATGGGAATCAGCAACGTGAAGCACGTGCCGGAGCCAACGGTGCTCTCGACGTGAATCGTTCCGCCCATCAAGCGCACGAGTCGGTCGACGATCGACAGGCCTAGTCCCGTGCCAGCGAAGCGACGAGTGATGGTGTTGTCGGCCTGCATGAATGGCGAGAAGATCGCCTGGATGCGATCTTGGGGAATGCCAACACCGGTGTCTTGCACGACGATGCGGATCCCGTGTGCTTCACCGCAGTCTTTGGCGCGCGATATGGCCACGCTGATGACGCCCTCGGCAGTGAACTTGATGGCGTTGCCGACGAGGTTGGTCAGGATCTGGCGCAGGCGCACATCGTCGATCAGATAGGCGCGGGCGACATCCGGTGCGAGCTCGAACGATAGTTCGAGCTGCTTGCTTTGAATCCTGGAAGTCAGTGGCCGCAGGGTATCCAGAACCATCGCCTCGAGTTCGGTGGCGACGGGGGAGAGTTCCAGCTTGTCGGATTCGATCTTGGAAAGATCGAGGATGTCACAGAGCACGCCGAGCAGGTTGGCTCCGGAGCTGCGGATGACGCCGAGATATTCGCGTTGTTCCAACACGTCGTCGGACTCCATAGCGAGTTCACTCATGCCCAGGATCGCGTTGAGCGGCGTCCGGATTTCGTGGCTCATGTTGGCCACAAAGATCGACTTGGCGCGCGTCGCCATCTCGGCCGCTTCGACCGCGCGTTCCAGTGCGCAGGTTCGCTCCCGAACTTGCTGCTCGAGGCGATCGGCAGTCTTGGCGAGATCCTGGTCACGCGCCTGGATGACCTCGAGCATCTCGTTGACGGCGCGCATCAGGTCGCCGATCTCTCCTCCCGTGCCAGTGTCTGCTCGCAGGGAGTAGTCCTTGGTTTGGCGAATCGCGTTGGTTGTTGCGACGAGCTTCTTGATGGGACGGAGCAAGCGCGTCAACAGCACGTGCGCCGCGAGCATCAGCACCAGCAGGCCAAGCAAGTGCTTCGCTGCCATGCTTCTCAAGAGCTCTGATAGCTTGGCGCGCATCGGACCGCCTGCCGTGCGCACGACGACGTAGCCATGCTGTTCGCGGCCGTTTGTGTCCCGGTAGGGCATGGGCAACGTCAAGGAGTAGTCGGCGCGTGCCGCCAGTGGCCGTCGGCCGTCGACGGGTAGCAAGCGGATGTCACCCGCAGCTGCGAACAGTTGTCCAGTTGCCAGGTAGATTCCGGTCGCTTGCAGGTCCATGCCCTCTTGCACTGTCGCCAAGAACCGGGAGGCATCCTCGGGGGTTCCGAGTTCGACGCTGCGGATGACGTTGACCGAGACCATCTTGGCCAGACTTGCCAGTTTGGTCTCGATGTTCTCGACCAGCTGCGCGTGCTCTCGCTGGTAGGAATGCACGGCAGTCCACACGAATGCGAGCACCGTCAGCAGGGTGCCGAGCGCGGTAAGTTGCACGCGCAGGCTGATGCTCTTGGATCTCATCGCCTCGGCCCCGTGGTCGACAGTCCGCGTGATTGTGGGGTCGCCGGGATGCCTCTCGAGTAGGCAGCCTGGCGACGTTCGCCGCGTTTGCGTGAGCCGGGCGTGCCGCTATCGAGAGCGCTGCCGGAATCACTGGCCTGTGGCGAGTAATCGTGGCGGAGGCTTGCTGCGTGCGGCGAATGGTCGGCGCCGAGCAGTGCCAGTAGCGTCAATACGTGCGTCCTGTACATGGACGCGATCAATATCGACGTTGGTTTTGCGCCTGCTTAACGAGGGAAAGTCCCCGGGGGCTAGTGCCATTGCAGCTAGCCCACATATCTCACCTGCGCCGCTGGTGAGATCTGCCGGCTAGCTGGTGGGATTCGCTACAGATTCCGGCTTGCGTCCATAAAGCCAACGCCAGCTCTTGCTGGCAGTGTTCGTGAAATCGGCAAGGATCAGATACAGGCACGGCACGAGCACCAAGGTGATCAAGGTTGCGAACAACACGCCGAATGCGAGCGATACACCCATGGGCACCAAGAAGCGTGCTTGCATGCTCTTTTCGAGCAGCAGCGGTAGCAGGCCGAAGAACGTCGTCAGGGACGTCAGCAGGATCGGGCGGAATCGCGCGGCGCCGGCCGTTCGAACCGCTTCGAACAACGAGTCGTGCTCTCGTCGGCGTTTGTTGATCCAGTCGACCAATACGATGTTGTCGTTGACGACGATCCCCGATAGCGCGATCACGCCGAACATCGACAGGATGCTGAGATCATAGCCGGTCAACATGTGGCCGATTGCAGCGCCGACGAATCCGAACGGAATGGCGGTGATGATCAGCAGCGGTTGCAAGAACGAGTGCAGCGGGATGGCAATCAGCGCATACATCGCAAACAGGGCAATCGCAAAGCCACCGGCGAGTGCGAATAGCAGTTCGGTCTTCTTCTTTTGGTCGCCTTCGAAACGCCACGAGAGACCGTCGTAGCGAGCCATGATCCTTGGCATCACGACATCCCGAAGGCGGGCATTGATGGCGGTTGCGTCGGCGTCGGGATCGTTCTCGTCGATTTCGCCGCTGACGCGTAGGGCACGCTTCTGGTTGACGCGGGTGATCGTGGAGAACGAGCGACCACTGACCGTGTCGGCGACCATGCTCAGCGGCACCTCGTCGCCGGTTGCCGTGCGGATGCGCATGTTGTCGAGGTCGGCAAGCGATTGGCGTTCGTCCTCGGGATAGCGCACCATGACCTTGACGTCATCTCGGCCGCGTTGGATGCGTTGCGCTTCTTCGCCGTAGAAGGCCTGACGCACCTGGCGGGCCAGGTCCAGCTGGCGCAGTCCCAGCGGTTCGGCGGACGATTTGATCTGCAGTTCCAGCTCGCGCTTGCCGAGTCGGAACGAGTTGGTCACGTCTTTGACCTCGGGCATGGCGCGCAACTCGGTTTCGACGGCCGAAACGGCTGCACGCAGCGTGTCCATGTCGGCGTGGTAGAGCTCGAGGTCGATGTCCTTGCCGGTGCTGAAGAACGAAGTCGTGTAGGTCAGTTCGACCGCATCTTGAACGGCGCCGACGCGATTTCGCAGCGTCGCCATGATCTCATCGGAGCCGGGTGCTCTGAGTTCGGAGGGCAGCAGCTGCAGGTTGAGTTCGCCAAGGTGAGAACCTGACTGGAACTGCGCGTCACGATTGCCGCCGTTGCGGGCCTGTTCGCGCGCGTACGGCTGCGATCCGACGGTGGCGAGCATGTGCTGCAGCAGCTTGCCGTCGCTCGGCCGCGATTCGTCGTATTCGGCGCACACTTCTCTTGCCTGCCGTTCGATGTCGGCAATCGCTTTCGCGCTGGTCGCCAACGGCGTGCCTTGCGGCATCGTCAGTGAGATCACGATGTTGTCGCCTTCGACGGTCGGGAAGAACACGAATCGTGGCTTGCCGGCGGCGACCATAGCGGCAACGACCGCGAGCACGACCACGGCACCGGTGACGGTCGTGTAGCGCCAGCGCATGCACATCTCGAGCACGGGCTGGTAGATCCGGGTGATGAACCAGTCCAGTATCGCTTGCACTCGAGCCTGTACCCAGCCGAGCATGCGGCTGCCGATCCATGGCTTGGCGGGTGTTCTGTCGCTCATCAGTGCGAGGTGCGATGGCAAGCACAGTTGGGATTCAATCAGGCTGAGTGCGAGCACCGGCAGCACGATCAATGGGATCACGCGCCACACCTGGGCATCGGATCCCGGCACCGAGAACAACATTGGCAGGAAGGCGACGATCGTCGTCAGCACGGATGCGAAGACTGGGTTGCGCACTTCGCGACTGCCACGCAGCGATGCCAGCATCGGGCTGACACCGGTGCGTCGATGTCGGGTGATGTTCTCGCCGACGACGATGGCGTCATCGACGACGATGCCGAGCACCATCAAGAACGCGAACAGTGAGATCATGTTGATCGACACGTCCGCCATTGGCATGAAGGCGACGGCTCCGAGGAACGCGACCGGAATGCCGACCGCGACCCAGATTGCCAGGCGCAGTTGCAAGAACAGCGCCAGGATCACGAACACCAGGATGAGCCCTTGGCCCGCGTTTCTCAGCAGCAGGTCGATGCGGCCCTTCAGGATGACCGACTCATCCTTCCACGTTGTCATGCTGACGCCTTCCGGCATCAAGCGCTGGCCTACGTCTGCGACCCAGTTCTTGACCGCCGTGGTGATGACGATGGCATCTTGGTTGCCTACTCGGAAGACCTTGAGCAAGGCGCTCGGCTTGCCATCGAAGCGCGCCTGCAAGTCTTGGTCGGCGAACCCGTCGATGATTGTGGCGACTTCTCCGAGTAGCACTTCGCTGCCGTCGGGCCGAGTCAACACGCTGATCTTCTCGAACTCTTCCTTGCGATAGGCCTGGCCTTGGATGCGCAGCAGAGTCTGTCCTTCGCTCGCCTTGATCGCGCCTGCCGGCAGGTCGAGGCTGGCTCGGCGAATCGCGTTGGCAACTTCGTCGAACGTCAGAGCGTGGCGACGCAATGCCTCTTCGCCAACTTCGATCGAGACTTCGTAGTCGCGCACTGCGGACATTTCCACCTGGCTGACTTCGGCCAGGTCGGTCAGTGCATCGCGCGTGCGTTCGGCGAGTCGCTTCAGTGATAGTTCGGAGATCTCTCCGGAGATCGAGACGTTGATCACTTCCTTGCGAACGACCAAACGCGAGACAATCGGTTGCTCGATTTCGGCTGGGAAGTTGCTGATTGCGTCGATGCGGTTCTTGACGTCATCGAGCACGCGATTGATGTCGGCGTCTTGCAACGTTTCGACAATGACCGAACCCGAACCTTCGCCGGCAGTCGCGGTGACCTTGTCGACCCCGGTGATGCTGGCAACCGCTTCTTCGATGCGTTGGCAGACGCCGAGTTCGACTTCGGTGGGAGTGGCGCCCGGGTAGACAACCGCAACGCTGACAATGTTGGGCGTGATCTCGGGGAAGACCTCGCGCTTGACACGGCCGGTAGCCAAGGCCGCAATGCCGGCGACCACGAAGGCCAGCGCGAGCAGCGTGGCGGCCACGTGGTTCTGCGTGAACGATGCGAAGAAGCCCTTGCCCTCTTCGGGCGGGATCGATGGGTCTTGCGTCATCGCTACTTGTCTCCCGTTTGCTCGGGCGTCGAGTCCTGAGCCGCGTCGCCACTGGCGCTGCCGCCTTGTGGGTCTTGGATACGAACCACCATGCCGTCGATCGGCGCTGGCAGACTGCTGAGGCAGACCCGTTCGCCGGGTTGTAGGCCATCCTTCAGGATTGTATGGTCACGCTGGGCGCGCAGCACGGTGACGGCGCGATCGCGAAGGCGATAGGTGGTCTTCGTGTCGGCAGGCTCTGGGTTGGCAACTGGATCGCCTGCCTCATTCGGGACTGCTTCGACGATCCAGATGTGGTCGCCTGAGTGCAGTGCCGAACTAGGCACGCGAAAGACGTTCTGGACTTCGCGGCCCAAGATCCGCGCTTCGACAAACATGCCGACCAATAGTGGCGGCGAATCCGTCTCGCGCTTGACGCGGGCAATCGCCGTGAGTTGCCGGGTGCGGCGATCGATTTCGCCTTCGACTCGCACGATCGAGCCGTGCCACGTGCAAGGCTTGCCGCCGAAGTCCGCGGTCATCTCGACCCGTGGCCCGTCGTCGGTGCGATCGCCCAGTGGCAAGTCGACAAACGCAGTATCGCGCAGGGGGATGGGGAGGCGAACTTCGAGCTCGCTGGTGTCGAGCACGACGGCCAGCCGTTGTCCGCGTTGCACCGTCTGGCCGATGTCCGCGTGCACGCTGCGCACGCGCCCGGCGAACGGCACTTGCACCTTGGTGCGCAGCAAATCCGTGGTGGCGCGCTCCAGTTGTGCCTGGGCCGCCTTGAGTGCGAGCTGCGCATCGCGAATCTGGGGCTCGCGGCGCGCCAGCGGATCCATCGGTGGGCTACCTTCGATCTGTTCCCAGGCCCGCACGGCCGCGCCCGCCTCGGCCTTTTCTTGCATCAGTCGCAACTCGGCGCGTGCGACCGCAGCGGTCTGCTGGGTGATCATCAACTCGTAGTCGGTCGCGTCGATTTGTGCGAGCACATCGTTGGGCGTGAACGTGCCGCCAGCGCGCAAGGCTGGATGGGTCTGGATGATGCGGCCACTGACTTCGGCCGCGAGGTCGACCGTGCGCAAGGCTTCGACACTGCCGCGCGCCGTCACGCTCCATTGTTGGCTGCTTGCTTCGGCAATCTGGACGCGCACCAGTGGGCCTTCGTTGCTTACCGGCTTCACCATCGGCGTCGCCTTGTTGGTGTAGATCCAATAGACCAACAGGCCGCCGCCCGTGATCACCAAGAGGGGCAACAAGATCTGGAGTGTCAGGCGTAGGTATTTCATCGAGGTTCTCCAGTGGCTGCGGTCGGGGCAACGGCGGTGTCTTCGTCTGCCGTAGGGGCTTCGTTGCCAAAGCCGCCGCCGAGTGCTAGTAGCAGGTCAATGCGGTTGTCGACGCGTTCGCGGTCGACGGTGATGCGCGCCGCTTCGGCTTGGAACGCTTGACGTTGTCCGTCGGCGACGGTCAAAAAATCGGTCAGGCCGAGCTGCCAACGTTCGCGGGCCAGATCTCGTGCCAACGCAGCGTGTCTCGCCGCTTCGGTGAGGCTCTGCTGGCGCTGCGCCAGGTGCCCGCCGCTGCTGAGGATGTTCTCGACTTCCGAGAAGGCGGCTAGCACGGCGTTGCCATAGTTGGCAAAGGCTTCGGCGCGGCGCGCTTGTTGGCGGCGGACTTCGGCGCGCAAGGCGCCGCCGCGGAACAAGGGTTCCAGCAGGTTGGCGCCAAGGCTCCAGACCCGGAAGTCTGAGTCGACCAGGTCTTCGAGGTCGAGGCTCTGGGTGCCAGCGCCCGCAGTCAGCGAGAGGCGCGGATAGAGCGCGGCTTCGGCGGAGCTGACGCGGCATCCAGCTGCGGCGACGCGCCGCTCGGCTGCCATCAGGTCCGGTCGCCGTTGCAGCAATTCGCTCGGCAAGCCGGCGGGAACGGGTTCCAGCGTGGTCGGCAGTTCGGTGGCAATCGCCATCTTGCCGTTTGGGTAGCGACCGACCAGCACGTCGAGTAGTCGCATGCTACGCGTGTGCAGGTCGCGGCGCAGTGCGGCGCTGGCACGCGCGTTGGCAAGGTTGGTCGATGCCTGGTGCACTTCGAGTGCCGGCCGCACCCCGCGCCGGAATCTATCGGTGACGTCGGCGAGGGTTTTCTCGAACGTCACAACCGTTGCCTCGGCGAGGGCTCGTTGTTGCTGGGCCTCGATCGCTGAGAACCAGGCGCGGCAGATCTGCGCCGCGAGGCTCATCTGCGCCGCGTGGATATCGTGCACGGCTGCTTGTTGATCGGACAGTGCGGCCGAGTCCGCGGCGCGCAGGCGACCCCAGACGTCGACTTCCCAGCGAACTCCCAAGGACAAGCCATAGGTGGTGAAGGTCGAGCTTGGCACGCCGCCTCCTCCGAATGGGAAGCCGAGAAACAGTCGGCGGGCGCGATCGGTTTGCAGGCTGGCGTCGATTTCGGGAAGCAACGGGCCGCCGGCGATCGCGTGTGCCGCCGCCGCGGCTGCCAAGCGTGCCATCACGGCGCGCATGTTCGGGTTGTTGGCGAGACCGGTTGCGACCAAGGTGTTGAGGCGCTCGTCACCGAAGTCGCGCCACCAATCGATACGCAGTGGTTTG
>CAXBFC010000198.1:0-14108 GCA_963974725.1 uncultured bacterium
CTGAAGATCGACGACTTCGCACCGAACCTCAGCTTCTTCTTTAGCAACGGCACCGACCCCGAATACGCGGTAATCGGTCGCGTCGCGCGCCGCATCTGGGCCAAGGCGATGAAGCAGAAGTACGGCGGCAACGAGCGCAGCCAGATGCTCAAGTATCACATCCAGACGTCAGGTCGCTCACTGCACGCGCAGGAGATCGACTTCAACGACATCCGGACGACGCTGCAGGCGCTCTACGCGATCTACGACAACTGCAACTCGCTGCATACGAACGCCTACGACGAAGCGATCACGACCCCGACCGAAGAGTCAGTGCGTCGCGCAATGGCGATCCAGCTGATCATCAACAAGGAGAACGGGCTCTCGAAGAACGAGAACCCGTTGCAAGGTTCGTTCATCATCGAAGAGCTCACCGACCTGGTTGAAGAAGCCGTATACGAAGAGTTCGTGCGGGTCAGCGAACGCGGCGGCGTGCTCGGTGCCATGGAGACGATGTACCAGCGCTCCAAGATCCAAGACGAGTCGATGCTCTACGAGGGCAAGAAGGCCTCGGGCGAGCTACCGATCGTTGGCGTCAACACGTTCCTCGGCAAGGATGGCTCCCCCATCCAAGTCGTCGGCGAAGTCATGCGTTCGACGGATGACGAGAAGCAGTCGCAGATCACCGATCTGAAGAACTACCAGACGGCCTGCGATGCCGAAGCCGATGCGGCACTCGAGCAACTGAAAGCAGCTGCGCTGGATGGCGGCAACGTGTTTGCCAGCCTGATGGATGCGGCGAAGCACTGTTCGCTGGGGCAGATGTCGCACGCGCTGTATCAGGTCGGCGGGCAGTATCGCCGGAACATGTAGGCCCGATCCCCCAGGCCGGATCTCCCGGGCCGGATCTCCCGGGCCGGATCTCCCAGGCCTGGCAATGCAATTCGCGCGCGGCGCGGCTTAGCGCACCGCAACCGCATGCAACTCGACGTTGGCCTTGGCCACCGCCTCCGGCGCCTGCCACTGCTTCACCGCCTTCGTCTTCAAGTTGCAGTGGTAGAAGCGACCGTGATTGAGCACGAGCAGCTGCTGTCCATCGGGGCTGCGACACACGGCGCCCAGCTTGATCACGCCGCTCGATGCCAACATGCACCAGGAACGCGTGCGCGAGATCCTGATCGGGACCCCAGGCGCGGATCGGTGACTGCGCGAATAGCGAGCGAAGGTATTCCGGGATGTGATGGTCGTTCGAAGGCTGCTCGGCTGCAGCAGGACTCGCAGCGTATGGCTCACGCAACAGCTCCTTGCCGGTCGCAATCTCGATCGTGACCCACTCGGTATCCCGCTCCCAATCGAACGCGGTGAGATCTTCGTCCACGCCCGCTTCGGTGCGCTCGGTGTAGCGGAACTTGGCGCCGCGCAGTTCCGTCTGCACGGGCTAAGGGATCACGCCTACCCCCGAGCCACCGACTGCCTGCATGCGAACCCGCAGCTTGCGCTCCTTGCCGATCTGCAGGTTCCAGATGCGCAGTTCGCGATAAACGATACCGGGCCGGCCGAAATCGAGTGCGTGCACGACCTTGCCAGCATCATCCAGGTAGCGGCCGAAGCTGACGGCGAACCGACCTCCATGCCAATGAACCAGTGCGCGCGACTGCCGATCATCGGCGACTGCGAGGTCCTCGTAGCGGCGAACCACGGCCTGCTTGGCGGCATCGAAACGCGCCAAGACACCACCCGACGCCACCAACCAATCATCCCCATGCTGCGCGAGCAAGCGGATCGCGGGCTGCAGCTCGGCAATGGCATCCGTGGCAACGTCGAGCATGCACTGGCCATCCGACGTGTTCAGGTAGATCGTGTTCGCAGCGCGAGCAAACGCGGCAGCCTGGCGCGTATGCAGCAGCTCCTTGATCTCGAACGTGCGGCCGTCAACGCGCAACAGCTTGACCTTGTAGCCCCTCTGACCGGCAGCGCCCGGCACCTGCCAGCGCAACAGCTCCGCCGAATCGAGTAGCGGACTGGCGTTCCAGTGGCTTCGCCCGAGCACCCGCCGACGCACGGCTCGATGCTTGGCGCGGCTCGGCTGGATCTCCCACAAGGTGACCTGCATGTCACTCCAATCCTTCTGCTGCTTCGGACCGCGCTCGCGGGCCAACGCCACAAACTGGATCGCGGGCGGCGTCTGCAAAAGTGGCACCGTCGAGATCGGCAAGGTGTTGCCATCCGACGTTTGGGCGAAGGCCGAACCGAGCAACAGGCTCAGGCAAGCAGGCAGTAGGACGCGCATACAGTTTGGGAACGAAAGCTTGCGGAGGCGTCAAACACGGCGCCCAACAGCTTGCTCAGCTTAGCTGGAGTCGGCGTAGGCGCGGTAACGCCTGCGTAAGGCAAGGCGTGACTCCATCCCGATCGGCAGAACTTGCCGAAGTATCGATGCGACCGACAAACCTGCACCCAGCAGGCTCGTTCAAAAACCAGCTGCACCCCAACGGGCCAACTGCGTTGCAACATCCGCACAAGCCGCAACCGCACGTCGCGGCCTTCGTCCGCTATGATCCCACCACCGTTGCTGGAACCGGCGCGGCAACCAGCGCGGAGAGCTGGCAGACGAAGCGGAGAACTGTCCCAATGCGCACAACGATCGCCATCCTGCTAGTCGCGTGTTGCCTGCTCGGTTGGTGGACGCTTGGCCCAGACGCCACGCTACCGCCGCCAACGCAGAACGATAAGAGCAACGAGGTCGAGGCCACGACCGCAGCAGGGCCCGTTCCCGGAGCCAGCACCGGCACCATCGACGCCACTGCCAACCGCGAAGACGTTGTCGTGGTCGACGAAGACCACAACAGCCTCGCGCCCGAACTGCCCGACGATGCCAAGTGGGTCGACGTGCGCATTGTCATGCGGGAAACCGGTGAGGCAGTCGCCAACGCGGAAGTAGTTTGGATCAATCAACTGACGCACATCTCGGTCGGCAAGTTGCCGCGACACAAACGCCCGGACCCTCGCAACCATGACGAGCTGGTCAAGACCTACGGCTGGCGCACCCGCAGCGATTCCGAAGGCATCATTCGCATTGTGCCAGGGAAGAGCCGCGCCGAGGTAATCGCTACCAAGGATGGCCTCTATGGACGCGGCTCGTATTCCAACGACGCGCCACCGCGCGAAGGTCACAAGCTTGAGATCGAACCCGATCTGACCTTGCGGGTTCGCGTCTGGACCGCAGACCGCTTGCCAGCGCACGGTGTGCCACTCGCCACAACGAAACACGACCCCACCAAAACGCGCCAACCATTCTACTGGTGGTGGAATAGCCCAGACGCAGAAACCGACCGAGACGGCTATGCGGCGTTCGCCCACATGCAACTCCAGCAACGCCAAGGCGGCGGGAAGGACGAAAAGCCGGTCGCGCAGTGGCTAGTACATGTGCGGTCGCCCGGCATGAACGTCGAGCCCGTAGCCGTCGATGCTCAGTCCCCTCCAAGTGAGCCGGTCGAAATCGAGTTGCCGGCAACGGGTCACTTGCGGGTTCGCATGCTGTCCGGTCAAGAAGCCTTGGCGCAGCACGACATCATGGTGTGGCAGGTCCCTGAGAATGGTTCGAAGGTGCCGAGCTACATGTCGAGGAATCAGGCGATCCGGAAGGTGACCGACCAAGACGGCTGGATCGAGCACCGGCACGTCGGACTGCACAAGGCCTTCCACGTCGGCGAATACGCGTGGAAGACCGAAGTCAATGGGCCCGTGCAAGCGGGCACAACGGCCACGGCAACGATCAACTTGGATGCGCACGCCGTCGTACTGGCCGGCAGGTTGTTGACCCGTAATCACGAGCCCCTGGCCAGCCAGAGATGCACGCTCAAGTTCCACAACGACAAAGGCGTGATGGACCAGAGTGCGGTCTTCACGGAAGCCGACGGCACGTTCTTGCATGTCATGTCACCGGGCGAAAAGGACAAGCCTCGGGACCGCGTGCGTCTTGAGTTCCGATGGGACCCGCAAGATGGCGAAGGAGAGACCATCGAACTCGCGGCTCGCGTGCTGCACGTCGGCCGCACCGAGCTCGGTGACATCCAGCTACGCGGCGCCAAGCTCATCGTCGCAGGCAGCATCATTCCGAGCTGCAAGATCGAGAGCCAGTGCCACCTGCAGATTCAGAAGATGCATCCCCCGGGCAGAGACGGCAAACCCAACTGGAGTTGGCTGCAAGGCGTCAACGTGAACGTCGATGCCGAGTTGCACTTCGCCGCGTACGGCTCGATCGAACCCGGCCGCTACCGCCTGCAGGTGTTTCATGCCGACTTCGCGCCAGCCGAGCCGGTCGAGTTCACGGTCGGCGCGCGCGATCTACGGATCGAACGACAGTGCGGCAACACGCTGGCCGTGCGGTGCCTGCTGCCAGAACCGCTCGATGGCACGCGCGTCCAGCTACAACTCGTGGAACTGCCCGGGAACAAGCAGACTGGCAGGATGCGCCACCGCTCGAGTGATCCCGGCGTCGCCGACTACAGCTGGAAGGGCCTCGCCGATGGCACCTATGCGCTCGAGATTCGACCGTCAAGCTGGGGCCAAACCGCGCCGCTGCATCGCATCGAAGGCATCCAGTTGCCAATGAATGGCAACCGCGAGGGAAGTCTCGCGGACATCGATCTGCGCGACATGATCGCAACGCTCGAGCTGGAGATCGCGTTTGCCAACGGCAAGGAGAACACGGCGTTCGTCTTCGCCATGCCGCAGCCAAACGACCTCTGGGCAGCGGTCGGAGTGCAAGCAGGCAAGACGACGATACCGGTCGCTGCTGGAACACAGGAGCTGCTGATCGCGGCATGGAACCACGAACCGATCACGCTTCAGGCAACCAGCGGCCATGCGTCCGCAACCCTGCAGCCACGCCCACAAACCAACGTGCAAGTCGTCGGCATCGAGCAACTAGCCAGCGACTACCGCGTGACCCTCTATGCCAAACCAGCGGTCACGCCGCCCAAGGACTCCCGCAAGTTCCGGGCAGGCTGGGGCAACAACGACCTGTCATCGCTGCTACAAGGATCGGACACTTCGACGCGGCTCAAAGATGGCATGGGCTCGCTCGCGCTCGGCAACGGATCGTATCGCCTCGAGTTGCTGTTGCGGCACAACAAGACGCGGCGTTCGACGCGACTCAAGAGCCTCACGCCCAGCGAGGTCGTCTCGGGCAGCGCCTACCAGGTGCAAGTCGACGCAAACGAGCTTGCGGCGGCCATCGCAGAGATCGCAACGCCGCGCAAGCCGAAGAAGAAGTAGCAGTTGACGAGCAGAGATATCCCGCTGATCACTGCAAGCTAACGACCTAGTAGCCGCCGCTGCTGTTCATCGAGAGCCGGCGCCTCCACCTTGCCGTGATCGCGAAGATCCACATCCATGGTGACGACATGCATGCCCTCGACGGACCGCTTGGGCATGCCCATGATGTAGCGGAGTGGCGCGACCTTCACCCGGGTAGCTTCGGGTTCCTCGACGTCATCTTCGTCCGCGGCACCTGCGCCACCTCGTCGCATGAGTAGCTGCATCATGCGGTCCATATCGACGGGTTCTGCGATGCTGCGTAAGTTGACGCTGGATACAAGTCGTCGCCGGACATCAATCGCGATGACCAAGTCGTAGATGACCGGGGGCACCTTGACGGAGCTGCCCTGTTTCGCGAGCGCGTCGCGCATGGCCTTGCCATTCAAGTCGGCGGCCAGGACTACGTCTGCAAACAGCATCTCTTCGACCTGCTTTGGATCGAGGCTTACCGACACCAGCTCGCACGTCCGGCCGCGCAACTGCTCGATCGAACGAGCGACGATCTTGAGTTTCATGCCCGACAGCATCCGCAGCAATCGCTGCGGATCCGCGACGAACCTAAGTGATGCATGGCTGTCGGGGTCCTTGGCGCCGAGGCGCCAACCTCCTGCATCTGCGCGCACGATCGAGTCCCGACCGGCCTGCCACAGGTGCACCGTCTTGCCTTCCTCGATGGTCAAGACCTGCAGGTCGCGATGGAACGATCCCTCGGTGGTGACAGCTCGCTCGGGTGGTTTCCGGCCGCGATTGGAGCTGACTGGAGATCCAGCCTCCCGCAACCGAACGGTGAAGGCGGTATCCACCGTCTTCGCTGTCAGCGCTAGCTCTGCTTGCAGCTTCTTGAGCGCCGGGTCGGCTTGCTGGGGACTGACTTGCTCGGGCGCAGGCTGCGTCGCCTCCGGCTCCTGAGCACACAATACCGGCAGCAGAAGGACAGATAGCAGGTATCGCATAGTAGCTAGGTAGGCGCGTGTGCCACATCAACCTGATGGGCTGCAACACGCTGGACTGAGTTCGACGAACGGTGTGCTCGCCACTTCCGGGCAAACAAACTCTAGCCGATCCGCCCAACTCGTGGGCCGTGCCAAGCCTGCAGGGAATCACGCGCCACCAAAGCGCGCGAACCTACTGCCGGCTGCGCCCCTACTGCCAGCCCTGAATCTTCGAACCGAGCGCGTCGATCTGCGCGCCAAGACACTCCCGCACCTTGTCACGCGCGCGCATAAAATGACTGCGCAGCGTCGCCTCATTCGTGCCACCAGTGCGCTCCGCGATCTCGGCGAACGACAAGTCGTGCTGTCGGCGCATCACATACACTTCGCGCATGTTGTCCGGCAGCTTGGTCACGCATTCGGCTTCCGCCTTGGCCAACTCATTGAAGCGCACGATTTGCGTAGGAGACTCTTCCTTGGTCGCCGCTGATTCCGGCACCGAGAAGGTTCCGGTATCGGCACCGACGGGTGTGCTGTCGCCGCGGCCGAGCAAGCCGAGCTTCTGGTCGCGATTGTGTTTGCGCCAAAGGTCGCGCCACATGTTGCCGGCCAGCGTCTGCACCCACTTCCAGAACGAGTCCTTGCCGCGATACTCAAACGACTCGATCGACGTCAGGATCTTGAGCATGACATCGCTGACGAAGTCGCCGAATTCGATGCCCTGGGGGAACGAGCTGCGACCGAAGCGAGTCTTCAAGTAGTGCAGGCACTTCTGCGACAGCATTCCCCATGCTTGGGTCTTCTCGCCACTGACCACTTCACGAAGAAGGAACTCCGTGCCCCCCGCTCCTGCTTGCGGTGCTGGGGTTTCAGGCTGATCGGGCTTGTTCGGGTCGGCTGTCATGATCTTCCGGTTTGGGAGAAGGATACATCATGCCACAGCAAGAATCGCTGTGCCCGCAATCGCTGCCCCATCCTTGACCGGCAAACCACCCGATAGCATCGGAATGTGAGCCCAGTGGTGTGTTGGTTGTCAGATGGAGACTTACGGTGAGTCAGCGGGGTCGCTCGCAAAAACGGGCCACCGCAGGCGCCAGGTGCGACGATTCGTCCTGGCCGTCCACGCCGCACCATGAGGCCCGTCACGCGATCGTCGCGAAGCACCCGTGAAGCCCTGAGACTAGCTGCGATTGGCCCGACGTTCGGCGGCGAAGGCAAGCAGCCGCTCCAGCTCGGTTTCGTAGCCCTGGCCAGCAGTGACCGACTCGAACGCGGACGTGTAGAGCTTCCACAGCGCCGAGCCCGCAGCGGTCTTCACCAGTAGGCTGATCTTGGCTTCTTTGCCCGCTTCATCGACCAGGCGAGCTGGATCGAGCTGCTCGCGCACCGCGTTGCGAACCCGCTGATTGCCCTGCAGCAGCCCCTCGAGGATCGCCAAGACGTCGTCATAGAACCGACTCAGGAAGTAGTCCGAAGACGCCGCTCCATCGGCATTGCCACTCGGCGCGAGCAGCTCTTCGCAGACTTCGGCAGCGGTGCGCAGCGCCGGTCGCACCGCCCCCGTCTGGGTCACGCGCAAGTCGAGTTGCTTGCTGAAAACACGCCGCCACTCGAGCATCTCTTCGATCCAACGGGTCGTAACGTCGACGAACCGCTGCAGGCGGCCGACGAACTCCTGCAATTGCGCTTCGGTGTCCAGCTTCGGACTGTCCGTCAGCGTTCGTGCCAATTGGCGGATCGCGCGCAGCGCCGCACCGGCGACCGGATCTGGCTGCGGCGCGGCGGCTGCAGCAGCGCTCGGTGGGTCCTGGTCGGCGGACCCGCCACGTTCGGCTGCAGCACTTGGGTCTGGCCCGTTGGCGACCGACCCCTTCGCCATTTCCTCGAGGCTTGCCAACAGACCTCTGCGACCTAGCGATACCCGCAGGCTATCGAGGGCAGACAGCAACTCGACCTGAACTTCCCGTTCGCCACGATCCGCGAAGTCCGCGTAGACGCGATGCAGCTTGCCGCGCACTTCGTCGACACTGACCATCGGCACGACCCCGTGATGGGTCACCTCGGCCACTGCCGAACGGAACGACAACATGAACGGGCGAATGTGGATGACACTGCCGT
Organism: uncultured bacterium; assembly: GCA_963974725.1. Taxonomy (GTDB): domain Bacteria; phylum Planctomycetota; class UBA1135; order UBA1135; family UBA2386. The sequence goes on from CAXBFC010000198.1 coordinate 8,352, forward strand.
CGTCCAACGGATGCGGCACTTCAACCGGCAGCCGAATGCCATCGACCTCGGTGCCATTGGTGCTACCGCAGTCGAACAGCACGAACTCTCCGTCGCACAGTTCAATGACCGCGTGCTTCGATGAGACCATCGGATCGGCAAGCACCAACAAGTTGTCGCCTTCGCGACGGCCAATGGTGACGCGGTTCTGCGCGAAGTGATGTTGATGGATCGTGGACTCCCCGACTCGACCAACCGACAAGACGAAGCCATTGCCGTCGGTAGCATCATCCGCCGCGACCACCGCTGCAGGCGAGCCCGAGGAACCGGGCGCGCTCCCCGAACCTGGCGGGCCACCTGGGCCACCTGGGCCAGGCGACGGCATCGTGTCCGTCGAGACGTCCGGCGCATCGACGCTATCACCAGCTTCGATGCGCAGCGCGAGCAGGCGCTGGTTGCAGACCGTCGCAATGACTTCGTCACGCGCCGCCTGCTCGAACAGTTCGACGTGCAGTTGCCTTTCGACGCGATCCAGTTCCGCCAGCACCACCGTCATCGGCGCTCGACTCGTAGCATCCTCCTTGCCCTGGGAAACCGGCGAAGCCAACAGCAGCTTGCCCGCCAACCCCATCAGCGTCTGCCACAACTGCTTCGGAACGAGGCCATCTCCCTTCAACTCGGCATCGAACACCTGCTGACGATCCGAGCGCTGGTGCATCACGTGCCAACTGGCGAAACGCCCCTCGCCGTCGCCGCCATCGAGAATCTCCTGCCAACGATCCGCAGGTGGCACCGCGTCGTCGACTGCGGCCTTGCCACTCATCAACTGCAGGCATCGCTCGACCGCTGACGACACTTCCGGCAGGGTCTGCTCATCGTGAACGAGCAAGATGCGCAGCAACAACATGCCGAGCGCGTAGAGGTCGGCACTCGGGCTCGAACGCCGCACGAACGACAACCGCGCGTCGAAGGTCGTTCCGGCCCAGGATGGAACCGAAGCTTCGGCGAGGTCGGCACCATCGCCCGCGTCGCCGCCCTCGCCGTCACAGGAACCCTGTGCGGCAACCGGCAGGATCGTCGCAATCAGGCCGCGCACACCGACTTCCTCGACGCGAGCGCTGACCACGACGCCACCAGCCAATGCCTGCACCAGCAGAACATCACCGGCAGCGACGAACGGCGGCACTCCGGCACGGTGCACGTCGAGCACGTCGCGAGTGCCACCGGTTTCGTCGGGCTCCGAACGGCACGCGACCGACATTGTCACCGTGCCGCCTTCGAGCGAGCGAAGCGCCGGCGCCAAGAACAGCTGCGAGATCTCATCTTCGCTGACTTCGCGCCCCGGTTGCCACAGCGTCTGCTCGCCGTCGGCTGCAGGCACGCGCACTGGCGTCGCGCCACCAAGATCAGTCAACGCAAAGCGCAAGCGCCAATTGCTTGGCATGGCATTGCTGCCTGCCCCTTCGAACGCCACGATGTTTTGCGGCGACACGCCAAGGTGCGGGCGCCCGGCCTTGTGCATCGCAGCAACACCGCGACAAACATCGGCAAAAGCCGAGAGCTTCAAGCGCAGCACTTCCAACACCCGCAGCCGGCTGCTGGCGCCATGCACCCAGGCACGAGTCTGGGAATCCTCCGGCAAGCCACCCGACAAGCGCATCACCGCGGTATCAAAATCCGTCGCCGCCAACTCCACGGCGAGCGAATCGACGTCGTAGAACGACACGCTGTGCAGATGCTGCTCGGCGACCACTTCGCCACTGCCGCCGGGATAACACTCACCGCGGTGTTCACACGTCTGGCACGGCAAATCGGGCGCCGGCCGATTACCACCTACCAAACCGGCACCATCTTCCAAACCGGCACCATCAACCAAACCGGAACCAGCTACCAAACCAGTCCAACCGCGAATCAGTTCCGCTTTGGTCTCGATGCGAGCAGCACCAGCCTCAGCCGGTTCGCCGTCGACTCGATAGAATGCCACGTCTGCCTCAGTCGCCGCCGCATCGCAAAGATAGCGAACGGTGTCGCTGCCATAGGGCGGCAAACCTGCGGACGCCAGCCGGGCGTCATCGCGACAGACTGTCAACAAGCCACCGGTGCGCGGACAAACCGGATGGAAGTAGCGATCGATGCGGCGACAGAAGAATACCGGCGGCGACTGTGTCAGTGCCGACGGCACGGCAATCGGCGCGACCACATTGGGCGAATGCACACGCAGCAACTCCGCCCGTTCTTGTTGCCAGATGCCATCCAACTCGGCGTTGCTAGGAGCCTGCCGGCCGGGAGTCGCCGTGACGTCCACCGCATCGACGCGCAACTTCCAGGCGAAGCGCGTCAAGGCAGAGCCATCAGCACCTACGAACTCGGCTAGCAAGATGCGCGCGAAGCGCCCTTGATGTACGACCACGAACGGATCCCTAGCATCGCTTGGTGCGCGCACGAGGCGCACATGCAATCCGCCGGATCCTTCCGGCGACACGAGTGTCGACCGGGTTCCGGGCTCTGTTCCGACGGGCCGACCCTGCATCTACCCAGATGAGAGGTGGGGCGGATCGCGTTGTCAACGATCCGCCGCGTCGAGTCGCAGCTAGTTGTGCCGGAGCAACTACTGGCCGAACGAAGCCTTGCCGCCAACCACAGGCAGCGTCAACGCAGTCCCGGCCAGATCGACGCTCAGCAGGGTGCCCGGCTCTGGGCGCAGCGTGAAGTCCTTGTCACTCGAAAAGACCATCAGGCCAATGCGCTGCCCGACTGGAATGACTTGATCGTCCGGCTGCAGGTCGAACTCGAGGTCATAGAATTGACCCGGCTTCAGCGGTTCGCTGCTGGTCAGCGACTTGTGGTTCTGCGGATCTGCCCAACCACGCGTGATGATGTTGTCGGTAATGCGACGCGACGCCTTCCACGGCAACGACACGATCCACACCGACAAGTTGACTGCCGGCTTGTCGGATGCGACCCGAATGCGAAGCTTCGACGTGCCCGAGAGGTGCAGTGGCTTGGTCAATTCTGCAGTTTGGAACAACAGACGATTCTCTGACGTCTCCGCCAACGCGTGCTGCTTGCCGGACACGTTCCAGTCGTCGGTTACCGCCAAGATGCCCTTGCCAACCCGCGACGTCAATTCGCCGCGCGCCAGGCCCATGCCACTCGGATACAGCGTCACCGGCTTGGCATCGGGATGCGGGTAGTCCGGATACGCCGTCGGCTTGCGCGGCGAATCGCCGGCGCGGACAATCCAGGCGCGCGGGCCGTCGAGGATGTCGTTGTCGACGCCGTAGAGGAACTTCGAGAACCACTTGTTGACCATCTCCGGTGGCGGCGGTCCGCCGTGGCCACCTTGGTGGAAGTAGGCCATGCACGGCAGTCCCTTCTTCTTCAACGCCGCGTAGATGCGGGTCGAGTGCTCGGGCATCACGTTCCAATCGTTGAACGCGTGCGCCATCAGACACGCCGCCTTCATCGGGCCAAGGTCGTTGATGTAGTCGCGGCCGGCCCAAAAATCGTTGTAGTCACCGGTGATCCGGTCGGCGCTATCGCGCAGCACCTTGTCGCGCATCTGCGTGTTGCAGTAGTCGCGCTTATCTGGGTGGCCACTGTGAATGAAGTCGAACAACACGTCGACATCTTCGCCGAGGTAACCACCGGGGCTGCGCACCAGCCCGTTGCTGCGGTAGTAGTGGTAGTACGACGTATTCGGGGCGATCGGGACGATCGCCTCCAAACCTTCGACTCCCGTCGTCGCAGCCGCGAGCGGCAAGGTGCCGTTGTACGACGTGCCGATCATGCCAACCTTGCCGGTGCACCAGTAGGCCTTGACTTCTTCGTTGCCGTCGACCGTCGTGTAGCCCTTGGCGCGACCGTTCAACCAATCGATGACCGCCTTCGGCGCGAACGACTCATTGTCGCCACCAATCGACGGACAACCTTGCGACCAACCGGTTCCGGGGGAGCACGAGTGCACTACCGCGAATCCGCGCGGCACCCAGGTACTGGCTTCGCGATCCCGCGCGAGCGGCACGATCATGCCGGCCTTGCTGCGGAACTGGATCTCGGGCATCTTCGCACGGGCCGACGGCGTGGCACCAATCTCGTGCTCGCAGTCCCAGAAGTACTGAGTGCTCGACGAACCAATGCCGGAGAAGTAGGGGCTCGTCTCGTAGACGACCGGCACCTTCAAGCCTTCGGTATCCGTTTGCTTCTGTCGCGTCACATCGACGTGCATGCGGTCCTTCTTGCCATCGCCGTCGGTATCGAAGTCAGTCTCGACCCACAACCAGTGGCGAATCCAATCACGGCGACTGCGGAAGGCATCGACGACTTGCGCCTCGCCATCTTCGAAGATGGGCACAGCCTTCTCGGCTGGCTCCTGGGCGGTCGCGCTACCCGTCAACGCGAACAATGCCGCGATCAGGGGCGCACCTGACAACACAAGAATCGGTCTGATCATGGCCGCCAGATTACCTGCCCCGCGCTTCGTTCACCGCAAAGACCTGTACCGGTTCCGCGAACAGCGCAATTCCGATCCCTTGCCCACGATCCGTGGATGCGCCAGGATCCGAGTTCATGTCGCACGACGTCCGGCAAACCAGCAAGTTCTTGAGCTACGTGCTTAGGCATCGGCCCGACGAAATCGGAGCGCAACTCGATGAGCATGGCTGGATCGATATCGACGAACTGCTCGCCAAAGCGAATGCCGCCGGCAGGCATCTGACGCGGCAAATCATTGCCGAGGCCGTGCGCACGAGCGACAAGCAGCGATTCCGCATCTCCGACGATGGAACCCGCATTCGCGCCAGCCAAGGACACTCGATCGAAATCCACCTCGATCTGCCCGCTCGCACCCCGCCCGATCGGCTCTACCACGGCACTGCCGAGCGCTGTCTTGATTCCATTCTGGCCACAGGCATCGACAAGCGAGCGCGCCAACACGTGCACCTCTCCGCGGACATCGCGACCGCGCAGAACGTCGGCACAAGGCATGGCCGACCAGTCGTGCTCATCGTGGACAGCGACGCGATGCACAGGAATCGCCACACGTTCTTCTGCAGCGACAACGGCGTCTGGCTTACTGATCACGTGCCGAGCAAGTATCTCCAGTGCGTAGTCAAAGACTGACACGCGCCGTTTTCGGAAGTCAGAATCTTCGTCTCAAGACTGCACTGCGGACGAGCACACGGTCACCGGCTGCAAGGGTGATTTATGGTTCTCTCGCCTGCGTTCGCTACCTCGCCAAGCAAGACTGCTTGCAGAGGACCTGCCCACCCACCAGTCAAAGACGTTTCACCATGCAACTCACTCGCTTCTTGTCCGCCAGTTTGCTCGCCCTGTCGTGCACGGCCACCGCGCAGATGTCCGGCACGTATTTGATCAATCCACTGCTGCCACTCGGACCGAGCACGTTCCCGACCTTCGCCGATGCGACCGCGGCCCTGACAGCCCAAGGCGTCGGCGGGCCATGTGAGTTCCTGATCTACGACGACGGCGGTGACTACAACGAGTCCAACGCGTTCGTGACCACCAACGGCACCTACCTCAACAACGATGCCGTGTTGACGTTGACCAGTTGGACCGGCGCATCGGCAAGCAACCGAATCACATTCCGCGCGGCGCAGGGCGAACGTCCGGTACTCGACGCCAGCGGCCGCTCGATGGGCATCTTCTGGGGTGGTGCGGACTACGTCACGGTGCAAGGCCTCGAAATCCGCAACGCGGCCTTCGACGGCGTCTGCATGTATGCCGAAGCCAGTCACGGGATTGCACTCAACGCGATCA
>CAXBFC010000199.1:0-13960 GCA_963974725.1 uncultured bacterium
ACTTTGGCGGTGACGTCTTCGATGCGCTTGAGCACCGTCGCGACCATGCCAGGTGCCGGCAGTTCGGCGCCGCGCGTGTGGGCGGTGAAGCCGTCGCGCAGGTGGTTGGATTCCGGCGTGCTCAGCGCGCTGACGGCGCCAAAGCCACAGTGGTGGTTGGTCACCATGAGGCCGTCCTTGGAAACAAACGACGCCGTGCAGCCATTGATTTGCACGGTTGCGGACAACACGCCGCCCTTCTCGGGATGCCAGAATTCATCCTTGGTCATCTCCATGCCGCGTGCTTTGAGCACGGCCCAGTCCATCTCGCGGACCTGGGTGGGGAGCCATTGGCCTTCGTCGGGCAGCAGGCAGACAGCGGCGAGAACAGTCAGCAGGGATCGCAACATAGGCGCAGGTATACGCAATGCGTCGACCCGGTGCGAACAGGTTGCACGTTGCGGCTTGCTGTATTCGCCGCCGCCCGGCACTTTTGCTGGATGAAGCTCGGCTCTGAAGTGTTTTGCATGGCGTTTGCCTGTGGTCTCGTGTTGCAGCCCGCCCCGGCGCAAAACTCGACCAAGAAGATCCGTCAACCGCTGAGCGAGATGGCGGCGAAGGCCGGCACGGCGGTGCCGTGGCGCACCGATGTCGCGACCGCGTTGGCCGAAGCGAAGCAAGCCGGCAAGCCGGTGTTCTGGTATGTGCCGTCGGTGTCGCGCTCGCCGATGGACCGCAAACCGGAGGTCGATCGTTACATGATGGGTGGCCCGTTCTCGTGGCCGTCGACGATCGAGTTGCTCAAGGAGCACTTTGTGCCGGTCAAGCAGATCGCCGGCAAGGATGAGTTGTCGCAGCAGCTCGAGCTGGCCCGCAACAAGTTCATCGAGCCGGGCTACGTCGTGCTCGACGGTGACGGCAAGGCGCTGTTGAAGGTCGATCAGTTGACGACGTTCCAGCCGGAGTGGTTTGAGGCGCCACTGCGTCGCATCGTCAAGCAGCCGACCGAGAAGTTTCTGTGTTCGCAGTTCTTCTCCGCAGCTTGGGCGGCATACCGACGAGGCGACTACCAGGGTGCGAAGAAGGCGTGTGACGGACAGTTCGTCCTCGCCGAACAAGGGGCCGAACTCGCGGAAGGCCGTTGGCTGCGTGGCGTCATCGAGTTCCGTCTTGGTCGCCGTGCAAACGCAGTCAAGCTGTGGAGCGAACTTGCGAAGGCTTTGCCCGACCATGCGATGGGCTGGAAGGCAGCGCTCGAAAGCGAAGGCCACGGACCCTTCGTGCACGGTTTCGAAGACTACGGCCCGCTGCCGGCTGGCGTGATGGGCGCGGATCCCGTCGACGGCACGCGAGCACCGGCTGGCGTCTACAGCGAGCAACAGTTGTGGCAACGCAGTGTCGCGTTTTTGTCGAGCGCCCACGACGACGATGGTGTCTACCGCGATAGCACCTATGACTTCGGCGGCACGGATGGATTGCCCAACGTGCATGCCGCGGTGACCTGTCTGGTTGGCGAAGCGTTGCTGGCGGCGATGGCGCGCGCCGATAATGGCGACCTAGCACTGTCAGAGGCGCAGGTTGCGACGGTCGAGAAGCTGCTGCTCAAGATGCGTGAGAATGCAATGAGCGACGATTGGCTGGCGCTGTCCGACCGCGACGAGATCATCTGGGCGCGGGCCTATGCACTGCGGTTCTTGCAGGCGTGGCAGACGCGCCGTGGCAAGGATGCGAAGGCCGTCGAGCCGGGCGTGCGTCGCGGCGTGGCCGCGTTGATCGCGCTACAGCCGGAAACCGGTGCCTGGTTCCACGAGTATGGCAACCCGTTCGCCATCGCGACTGCCCTGCAAGCGCTGCACGGCGCCAAGAGCCAGGGCTTTGATGTGCCGCAAGACAACATCGACAAGGGGCTGAAGGCGCTCGCGTTCAACCGCGCCGGGGATGGCGCGTTCAGCTACGGCCAGACGCGCCCCGGCCGCAAGCCGCGCGCGAAGCTCGAAGGCGCTGCTGGCCGCATGCCGCTGTGCGAGTTGGGCCTCTATCTGTTCGGTGCGTCGGACCAAGAAAAGCTGCTGGCTGCTGTCGAAGCGGGCGATCGTCATCACAAGCTGCTCGCAGCGGTGCGCAAGTACGACGACCACGCCGACCGCCTTGGCTACGGCGGGTTCTTCTTCTGGTTCGACATGCTCGGTCGCGCCGAAGCGATCGCCGAACTGAAGGACGATGCCAAGCGCAAGCAGCTCGCGGCGGCGCAGCACAAACTGATCATGGAGTTGCCGGAGTTTGACGGCTGCTTCGTCGACAGCCACGAACTCGGTCGCTGCTACGGCACGGCGATGGCGCTGCTGTGCTTCGATGTGTTGGCCCGCGCGCAGCGGTAGTTAGGCGCGCGCGCAGCGCTAGGTTGGCTCGCGCGCAGCGCATGTTTGGCTCGCGCACAGCGCTTGTTGCCCCGCGCCAGTTGCCCCGCGCAGCGCGAGTCTGCTAGGAAAATCGCGGTTGCGGGCTGCCGGTCGGCTTGGCCGTTCCGGAATATCCCAGCAACTCGCCGAGCCACTGCGAGAGTGGATGCGCGACGGCGGCTGCGGCGGCCGCGAAGCTCTCGGCAATGTCGTCGCCGAGCTGCATCACCAGGGCCGAAAGTTGCAGTAGTTCGTCGGTCGTGCCGCGGTCGAGCTTCTGTTCGAGCCAGTCATGCGTGCAGTGCTGCCGCGCGAGCTGCAATAGATGATGACGGCACGCGTCCTCGACGTCCGGACGGCGTTCGAGCTCGGTCAACAACCAGGTTGTTGTCGCGATGTCATCCGCCTCCAGAATGCGTTCCATCAGCCGTTCGAGAATGCCTGCGTCTGGCGATGGGGCAGCCACCGTCGGGCCGTTTTCGGTCTCGATGCGTTCCCGGTCGTCGAACATCTGGCGGGCCGCCAGAGCCGGCAAGTTGGCGGCGCCATCCCGTTGGATCATCGCCCGGACACTCGCCGGCATCGCTGCGGGAGGCGGCAGGGCGCTCCAGTCGACCCCGTCTTGGCTGGCTTCGCCCGGCAGGTCGGCGGCGGCTCGGAGGTCGACACCGGGGATGTGGGCCGCATCGATCAGCGCCGTCAGTTCGCCGTCGGCGTCATCGCTGTCGCTCATGGCCGTCAGTTGCTGCAGCAGTTCGGCGAGCCGTTCCGGCGGTAGCGACTGGGCCAGGACGAGTTCGCCAATCCCAGCTCCGCGCAGGCGCCCGAACGGTCGGTCGTCGACATGAAACTGCAGCACGGCCTCCTCATCGACGTAGACCGAACCGGCTCGCAGGCCGAGGACCAGCGAGTCGTCCTGGGTGGCGGCTGTCAGGGCGGCCAAGGCTCGGCGTTGCGCCGGGCGCCAGACCGCCGGCGAATCTGGGTGCTGACGGCTCGCGGCGAGGGCATTCTGAAGGGCCAATACCGCAGCCCTGGCCAGCTTGTGGCCGTCGCTGTTCTCCGGTTTCTTTGCACTGGGCCTCGCCATCTGTCCCACTATCGGCAAACGAAGGATCCTGGCTGCAATGGGCCACCTTTCCTTTATCCCATGGTCTCTCGAGCTTACTCGTGCTAACCCCCTTGTTCTGCTAAACCAATTCCCTGTGCTGACTCCGTCTTTGCTTCGCAACTTGTGGGCCTGTCTCATACTCGCCCTGTTAACGGCCTGTGGCAGTCCGTTATCGCGCGTCGATCTGCAGAACCCGGATTCCAACGCCACCGCCAAGGAGGATGCTCCGCGCGTCCTGGTGGTGACCCTAAAAGGGAAACTGGGCACCACGGAATTGGCTCGCTGCCACCGTTCGATCCGGGAGGCGGAGACGCACAACTGCTCCTATGTGATCTTCCGGATCGAGGCTGCCGGCACCTACGGCGAAGATCTCTCTGATCTGCACAGCCTGATGGATCGCATCCAGGCGACGGTCGTGCCCACCATCGCGGTGCTGCAGGGGCATGTGACGCAGGGTGCGGCGGCCCTGGCACTGTGCACCAACAGCACCTACCTGCTCAAGGGCACCACCTGGGGTGAAATCACCAAGCCCGAGAAGGAACTCGCGGTCCTGCTGGCGGAAGATCCGAATGCCGTGCAGGGCGAGCTGTTCGATGTGTCCCGCTCGGTCTTGCAGTCGCGACTCGCCAAGCGGAAGAACCCGCTGGGTCCCGATGCCGTCAAGCTGGCGTTGGCGATGGCGGATCCGCGCGTGCAGTTGGTGTCGGCGACCGTGCGCGAGGGTGGCATCGAGCGCCCACGCATCATCGATCAAGATGAGCTAGCCGCATTGCAGGCGTCGGGTGCGACGATCCTCGGCGAATCGCCGATGCCACGCCCGTTGATGGTGACCGCGCAGGAAGCCGAGGAGTTCGGCCTGTCGAGCGGCACGTTGTCCGGCCACAGCCAGTTGCTTGAGGTGCTGAACATCGATCCCGACAGCGTCGGCGAACTCAACGAGAACTGGGCCGAGCGCATGGTCGCTTGGTTGGAACTGCTGCAGCCGTTTTTGCTGGTCGCGGGCTTCCTGTTCTTGCTGATCGAAGTCAAGACACCGGGCACCGGCCTGCCGGGCATCGTCGGCGTGGTCTTCCTCGCCCTGGCGATGCTCTACAGCTACCTGGTCGGCCTCGCGGAAGTGACCGAGATCATCGTGTTCTTCCTTGGCATCGTGGCCATCGCGGTGGAGATCTTCGTGTTACCGGGCACGATCGTATTCGGGCTGACCGGGTTCTTGTGCCTGATCCTGTCGCTGGTGCTCAGTCGTCAATCGTTCGTGTTGCCGAGCAACTCGATCGAAGAGGACCTGCTGGTTTCCAACCTGTTCCAGCTGTCGTTGATGTTCATCGCCGTGCTGGCGCTGGGCGCGTTGATGTGGCGCATCCTGCCGAAGGTGCCGGTGTTCAATCGCATGTTCTTGCTGCCGCCGGGCAGTGGCGACGAGCCTGCCGCCAACAGCGTTGCGAGTGGCCTGGGCCTCGATCACGACAACCTGGTCGGTCTGGTCGGCCGAACCGGCAAGGCCGCGACCGTGTTGCGGCCGACGGGCACGGTCGACATCGATGGCGATCGTTTCGATGTCGTCACCGAAGGCGAGTTCATCGACAGCGGCAGTGCGGTCCGCGTGCTCTACGTGCAGGGCAATCGCGTCGTCGTGGCACTCGATGGTGTCGATGCTCGCGAGAGCGAGCGCGGCAGTGTCGGTCTCGTCATCTTGCTGACCGTGATCGGTCTGCTGCTGATCGTGGCCGAAGTGATCTTCGTCTCGATGGGCATGCTCGGTCTGGTCGCCGGTGGTACCTTGCTGGCGGCGATCTTCGTCGCCTTTCAGGTCTCGACGGGATTTGGCATCGCGATTTCGTTGGTCGAAGCGATCGCGGCTCCAGTGGTGTTGATGTGGTCGTTCAAGATCCTGCCGAAGACCCGGTTCGGGAAGCGTCTGATCCTGACCGGTCCACCGACCGATGGCTCGGCTGCGGCCGGTAACGCATCGGTGGCAAGCCTCCGGGGCAAGACCGGCGTGACCATCAGCGCCTTGCGACCTGCTGGCTATGCGCGCATTGAGAATGCCAAGGTGGACGTCGTGACTCGCGGCGAGATGTTGGACAAGGGCTGCGCGATTGTCGTGCACGAAGTGTCCGGCAACCGGGTCGTCGTCAAGGCTGCCAGCAGTGCTGCTGCCGGCTCGCCGCCATCTGCAACACGGCAATCTGAAACACGGCAATCTGAAACACGGCAATCTGAAACACCAGGACAGTCGGCGCCCTAGTGGCGGCCTGCTGTCCTAACTGACCCCATCTATTTTCTGTCTGCCTGGAGATCCCCCTGATGCTGCTGCAATCATTCTTCGAGAAGAGCCCGATCCTGGCTTGGTCGCTAGTCGGCCTGCTGATCCTGCTGGTCGTTCTGGTCCTGATCCTGTTGAAGTTCATCAACTTGTGGGTTCAGGCCTACATGTCGGGCACCAAGATCGGCTTGTTTCAGCTGGTCGGCATGTCGCTGCGCAAGGTCAATCCAACGGTGATCGTCCGTGGCGCGATCTCGGCGACGCAGGCTGGTATTCCGCTCAACGTGCGCGACCTCGAAGCGCACTACTTGGCTGGAGGCCGTATTCTCAATGTCGTGCAGGCGTTGATCGCTGCCGACCGCGCTGACCTCGGCCTCGACTTCCGCCAGGCTGCGGCAATCGACCTCGCCGGTCGTGACGTGCTCGATGCTGTGCAGACCTGCGTCAACCCGAAGGTCATTGACTGCCCGCAGAATGGCAAGGTCGCGGCGATGGCCAAGGACGGCATTCAGGTGTTGGCGAAGGCGCGCGTGACGGTTCGCACCAACATCAAGCAACTGGTCGGTGGTGCCACCGAAGAAACGATCATCGCGCGGGTTGGCGAAGGCATCGTCTCGACGATCGGTTCGTCCGACAACCACAAGCAAGTGCTGGAGAACCCGGACCGCATCTCGAAGGGTGTGTTGTCGAAGGGACTCGATGCCGGCACGGCGTTCGAGATCCTGTCGATTGACATCGCGGACGTCGATATCGGTGACAACATCGGTGCGCGTCTGCAGGCCGACCAGGCCGAAGCCGACAAGCGCGTCGCGCAGGCGGCCGCCGAAGGTCGTCGTGCGATGGCCGTCGCGGTCGAGCAAGAGAGCGTCGCCGACATCGCGGCCAACCGCGCCAAGCTGGTGTTGGCGGAAGCCGAAGTGCCGTTGGCGATGGCCGATGCGTTCCGTTCCGGCAACCTTGGCATTCTGGACTACCAGAAGATCAAGAACATCGAATCCGACACCCGCATGCGCACTGGGATCGCCGCCGGCGAAGAAGCGCACCTCGAGACCGAGGAAGACAAAAAGAAGATGCGCGGCCAGGAGGATTAGTCCATGGACAAGATTATTGAGCTGCTGATGAAGCAGCCGATCATCGCGTTCTTCCTGGTCATCTGGGTGGTCGGGGCGATTACCAACGCGCTGAAGGCCAAGCAGAAGGTTCGCGATCGCAATGAGGCGAAGACTCGTCCGACGCCGGTGCCGCGCACCGGGTCGGCCGACTCGTCGGCTGGCGGAGCTGCCGTCGGCAAGAGTTCCTCTGACATCATCGCGGACCGCGCGGTTGGCGGCAGCAAGCGTGGCGCCGTTGTCGGTGGCATGGGTACCGGCGAGCAGAAGCGGCTGGAGCAGCAGCGCCAAGCGCCGGCTTCGATGCGCGGGCGTGACCGTCAGGTGATTCCGGCGGACAAACCAGCGCCGGCTGCCAAGCCAGCAGCGAAGACGCCGGACCAGGTTGCTCGCGAGATGCGTCGCATCCTTGGATTGGAAGAACCGCCGACGGCGGCCCCGGCCCCGGCTCGACCAACACCGGCGCGACCAACACCGCCGCCGATTCGCAGCGAGCCCATCTTGATCGATCCTGCCTCGGTTTCGTTGAGCAGGTCGCCGAGTAACGCACAGAAGCACGTCGATTCGCACGTTGGCGAAGGCCTTCGAGGACGTCACCTGGCGGCAACGAAGGTTGGCCAGACCGTAGAGAGGCACAGTGACCGCGGCGCCATCGGCAACCTCGGTGGCCGCACCAAGGCCCGAATGAAGCAGTTGGCCCCAGCCGAGCGTCGCTACGCGATGGCGGACCTGCGCCGCTTGATCGTGATGAACGAGATCCTGTCGCCGCCGATCGCGATGCGACCCAAGAGCGACCGCGTCATCTAGCGGTCGCGCTGGACACGCTCGGTGCGGCCCTGCGACTGGAGCCCTGCGACTGGGGCCCTGCGACTGGGGCCCTGCGACTGGAGCCCTATCACTGGGGCCCTATCGTCAGTCTGGCCCTATCGGTGTGGGCCCGTCGCTCGCGGTCGCGTGCATCGCGATCGCAAGCCTGCCAGTCTGGGGCCTCGCCGACTTGCTGGCCACCTACGTGGAGTCCGCAACTGTCTTGCGGACTCGGTCCAGCTGCTTCAGGTCGGCAGCCGTGAGGCCGGCAGCATCTCGCCCGGCGCTACTTCGCGCCAGTAATCGGCGCGACCGGTTGCTTCGGCATGCGGCCGCGGCGATCCGTCTTCTTGAACGCGTCCCAAAGCTCTTCGTCGACGGTCGGCCGATCCGCGCGGTTCGCGACTTCAAAGCCGATGTCGTAGATGTAGCGGGCGACACGCAGCAACTTCGGGTACTCGATCTTGTCCGGCGTGTCGCTGCGCTGGTGGTAATCCTTGTGGATGCCGGTGAACACGAACGCGATCGGCACGCCTTGGTAGGCGAAGTTGGCGTGGTCGCTGCGCGTGAACAGGCCTTCTGAGTCGAACTCGATGTCGAAGCCGGCGTGGTCATTGCTGGCCATGCAGATGTCGTGCAGCGTGTTCGACAGCTTCTTGGTGCCGACCAGGTGGATGACGTTCTTGTTGTCTTCGGCGGTCTCGCCCTTGTTGACCAGGCGGCCACCGTCGCGCGACTCTTCTTCGCTGCGACCGATCATGTCCATCTGCAGTTCGGCGGCGATCGCCGATAGTGGGATCGGGCTGTTCTTGACGAAGTAGCCAGAGCCAACCAGGCCGCGCTCTTCGCCGGAGAAGCACACGAACAGGATGCTGCGCTTCGGGCGCACGTTGTTCTTGGCGAACATCTGGGCGACTGCCATCACGCCCGTCGTGCCCGAGCCATCATCGTCGGCGCCGGGGTAGAAGCCGGTGGCATTGCGGCCGAGGTGGTCGAGGTGGCTGCCGATGACGACGTATTCGTCCTTGAGCTTGGGATCGCTGCCTTCCAGCACGCCCCAGACGTTCATTGCCGGGGCGGCACCAACCTCAGTTTCGACCGTGATCTTGGCGGAAAGGTCCAGCTCGGTCGCCAGGGGTGCCTCGGCGATGGTCTCGGCGGTCAGGTTGGCGTGGCCGAGCAGCTTGCGGACGTCGTCGCCACCAATCGTGACGTCGAGCGGGCTGCGGCCGCGCGCGGCGGCTGCCGGGTTGCGGCCACGGCGAGCCATGCTCGAGTTGCCGGTCAAGCCACCGGTCACTTCGTCGAGCGATCCGGTGATCAGCGCGGCGGCGCCTTGGCCTTGCAGCGCGCGCCGCATGACGAACGACGCGAACTGCTTGGCATTGCCTTCGGCGCGCACGATGGCGACGACGACCTTGCCTTCGAGGTCCAGTTCGTCGAGGCCTTCAATGCGCGGCATGCGACGGCCTGACATCTCGGGGATCTCGACGTTGAGCAGCACGACCTTGCCCGATGCTTCGGCATTGGCGGATACGCGTCCGGACATGCGGTTCGGCGCGACCGTCAGCACCGGCTTGCCGTCCTTCGAGAACGTCATCTCGGCCTTGCTGACCTTGGTCTGGTTCCACGGGACGTTCTGGTAGTAGGTGCCGTCTTCGCCACGCGCTTCGATGCCGAGCGCCTTGAAGTGCGCCGACACATACTCGGCGGCCAGGCGGTAGCCCTCTTGGCCCGTGCCGCGGCCGCCGAACTCTTCGCTGGCGAGTTTGCCGAGCCAGGTCTTGCAGTCCTCAACCTTGACGGCTTCCGCGCCCTTTTGGCGATCGGCTTGCAGGCCCTGCGCGGTGACCGAGGTCAGCAGCAGCCCGGCGCAAAGGAGAGAGGCTGCGCATCGCGATGGCACGCTTGGGAAGTGGGACAAGGATTGGAATTGGCTTGGCACTGGACGAATCAACTAGGGGAATGACTGGTGACTAGAGGAAGGAATGGCCGATTGACGGCCGAACAAACTGGCCGAACGGTCGTTGAGAAGTGGGGGTCTGGCTGCGTTTGATACGCGTTGGCCCCCGATCGTGCAGGAGCGGAGGCGGCATCGTGCAGTAAAGTTGTGCCGGGTTTGTCGGTTGTGGCCTGCAAATGGCCCAAGGATGTGGCCAAGCCGCAGATCGCTCCCTTTGCGCGGCAGCGTTCGTGCCATACGATCGCCAACCCCTGATGACGACCCCGCGCCTAGAAGACCCACCCGTGCGTCGCAGCCGTAAGCGCTTGCGCCGTCGGCTCAAGGAAGTGCCGATCTGGCCAAGCCTGGTGACCCTCGGGAACCTGGTGTTTGGGTTCTTGGCCGCTGCCAAGGTCGCCGATGCCCTGCGGCTGACGGTGCCGGGGGTCGAGTTTGCGGCGGTGATGCCGTACTTCGAAGTCGCGGCCGTGCTGGTGTTCGTGGCAATGGTGTTCGACGCGCTCGACGGCAGCGTCGCACGAATGACCGGACAGACGTCGAACTTCGGCGCCCAGCTCGACAGCCTCGCCGACATGGTGACGTTCGGGGTTGTGCCGGCGTTCATTGCCAAGGTGTTTATCGATTGGCACGCGCAGGACGATCTCAACAATCTGTTGCCGATCGGGCCCAAGCTCGTCTACTCGGCGGCGGTCGTGTATGTCGCCGGCGCCGCGATGCGATTGGCAAGGTTCAACGTCGAGACCGGTGCCGACGAAGAGGATCACCGCGAATTCAAGGGCTTGCCGTCGCCGGCTGCCGCGGCGGTCGTCTGCGCGATGATCGCGATGTTCTGCACCCGCGGCAGCGAGTCGGCCGAACTCGGCAACTGGCTGTTGAAGCCTGAGCACTACAACCTGATCGTCGTCGCGATGCCGGCGATGCTGGTGTTGTTGGGCTTGTTGATGATCAGCAACGTGCCCTACCCGCACTTCGTGATCGCGCTGGCCAAGGGCCGCCACAGCATGTCGTTCTTGGTGGGGGCGGTGGTGGTCGTGGCAATCGCCGCGGTCGAATGGCAGTTGGCCATGGTGACGCTGACGACCGGCTACGTGCTCTGGGGCATGGCGCTTGGCTCGTATCGCGCCGTGTTCGTGCGCGGCTCTCGCGACGATGACGATGACGATGACGACGATGACGCCGACATCCCCGGGCGGGACTTGTCGCGCGTGCTTCCATCCCGCAACTAACCAGAACCCAACTCTCGGGCCACATCGTTGGAACTTGTATACGTCGCGTTCGGTAGCAACGTCGGGGATCGTACGGCACACGTCGATGCGGCGCTGCAACGCCTGCGCAGCACTCCCGGCATCGTCGTGCTGCGCCAGTCCGAGCGCCTCGAAACCGACTTCGTTGGCGACGGTCCGGTGCAAGGTCGCTTCCTCAATGGTGTCGTCGAACTGCAAACGTCGCTGAGTCCGATGGCATTGTTCAGCGTGCTGCAGGCTCTCGAAGTCGAGGCCGGGCGCGCGGTCCCGCACGCGGTCAACCACCCGCGTGAACTCGATCTCGACATCATCTTGTTTGGTGCCCGCGTGCTCGATACCCGGGACCTGCAAGTGCCGCACCCGCGCTTCTACGAACGGGATTTCGTGCGCGAGCCGTTGCGGCAACTCGGGGTCGATGTCGACAGCCACGCGCCGGTAGCCAAGCCTGTGGTGATTGACTCGATTGCCGCGTTGACCGCCAAGACTTCGGAGTGGGCGGCGGGAGACTGCACGATCGGGCTGGTTCCAACCATGGGTAGCTTGCATCGCGGCCACCAAAGCCTGATGCGTCTTGCTCGTGAGCAGTGTGACCGGGTGATCGCGACGGTGTTCGTCAACCCGCTGCAGTTTGGACCCAACGAAGACTTCGCGGCCTACCCGCGCGACCTCGATGGCGACTTGGCGATCTGCCGCGAAGCCGGCGTCGATGTGCTGTTTGCGCCACCGGTTGCCCAGATGTTCGGCGAGAACTTCTGCAGCAATGTGGCTGTCGGTGCCGAAGCCATCGGCATGGAAGGCGCGGTCCGAGACGGCCACTTCCAAGGTGTTGCGACCGTGGTCGCGCGATTGTTCGCCATGAGCAATCCACACCGTGCCTACTTTGGCGAGAAGGACGCGCAGCAAGTCGCGGTGGTCCGCCGCATGGCGCGCGACTTGGGCTTCCCGGTGCAGGTCGTGCCGTGCGCCATCGTGCGCGAACCCGATGGCTTGGCGATGTCCAGTCGCAACGTCTACCTCACCGCCGAAGACCGCGCGGCGAGCACCGTTTTGTATCGTTCGATGTGCAGCGCGCGCGAACAGTTCCGCCGCGGCACGCGCGATCGCGACCAGTTGTTGCAGCGTGTTGCGCAAGTGTTGTCGAGCGAACCGCGCTGTGCCGTCGACTACATCGAGCTGCGCCGCGAAGGCGACCTGCAACCGTTGCCGCCCGGTGAAGTGCGCGGCGGACGATTGTTGGTGGCGGGCAAGTTCGTCGCCGGCAAGACGCCCGTGCGCCTGCTCGACAACCTGTCGTTGACGCTTGAGGACCTCGGCGAGTGAGTAATTGCCGCGAACTCTATTTGTCGTCGCGGGCGAAGCTGAACCTCGTGTTGCGCATCGTCGGTCGCCGCGATGACGGCTACCACTTGCTCGACTCGTTGTTTCACACGTTGGCGCTGCACGACGATGTGGTGGTTGCGCACACGCCCGAGAGCAGTCGCGATGGCATTGCGATCGACGTGACGGCCGATCACGAACGTCTGTTGGTGCCGGCAGACGACAGCAACCTGGCGGTCAAGGCGATGGCGTTGGTGCGCGCCGAGTTGGGTCAACAAGCCTCTGGCGCCTTCCACATCCGGCTGCACAAGCGCATCCCGAACGGCGGTGGCCTCGGTGGTGGCAGCAGCAATGCGGCGGCGGTGTTGCGTCTCAGCAATCGCTTGCTGGGCGACATCATCAACGAACACCGTCTCCAGGCACTGGGCGCCACGCTCGGCGCCGACGTGCCATTCTTCCTGCGAGGTGGTTCGCAGTGGGGCCGGGGCATTGGCACCGAGCTGCATCCTGCCGACGCGATCGAAGCCAGATTCGTGCTGCTGGTACCGCCGTATGGGTGTGGCACCGTCGAGGTTTACAAAAAGCACGCTGCTTTGTGGCGCGATCGCAAACGCGCGGATACCGTCCCTTCTATTACGGTCCCCGAAAACTGGGATTCTGCTGTGGGCATAGGGTTCTGCAACGAACTGGAAGATGCGGCGGAGCAGGTCAGGCCAGAACTTGGCCGCCTGCGCCGTGCCGTAGCCGAAGCGGGATACGCGCACGCGCGCATGTCCGGCAGCGGTTCTACGTTGTTTGTTGCGGTTCCAGATGAGGGATCGGCCCAGCAGTGTCAGCGCCATCTTCGCCGTGCGCTGGCTCAGACCGAACATCGCGACGTGTCGTTCGTGCAGACGACGAGCGGACCAGCGATCGACGTCGACCAACCTTCGTCGCAGATTCCTGCGACTCTTCGGCACCATCCGCCGGATCCGCTCTGCTAACCAGGCACGAACGGGACTGCCCGCTGCGACCAATCAGGGAGAATGGTGATGCAGGAACAAGACAACCAGGACGCGCGACCGAGAGAGTTCCACGTGACTGAGGTTCGGGTCAAGTTGACCGAAGACCCTCGCAACAAGCTGAAGGCCTACTGCAGCGTCACGATCGACAACGCATTCGTCGTGCGCGATCTGAAGATCATCGAGGGCAACCGCGGACCGTTCGTCGCGATGCCCTCGCGCAAACTCGCGGATCACTGCGCGCGCTGCCAGCACAAGAATCATCTGCGCGCCTCGTTCTGCAATCATTGCGGCACGCGACTCGATCCCGAGCGGGCGCCTAAGGATGGTCGCGGGCGCGCCCGGCTGCACGCCGATCTGGCCCACCCCATCAACTCGGTCACGCGCATCGAAGTGCACAAAGCGGTGGTGCGCGCCTACGCCGAAGAAGTCGACGCGCAACAAGAGGCGGGGGAGTCCTACCGGCCGAAATCGTTCGAGGACTTTGATCAGCTCAGCGAAGTCGTCGACGACGAATACCTCGAAGAGTTGGAGCGGCGCCAAGAGGAACGCGAGCGTCGCCGCCGCGAACGGGTGCACGAAGCATCCGGCGATGCGAGTTCGGGCGATTGATTCGAGGCCAGCACGGATCGTACCAGGGCACGGTTTCGGCGAGCAACAGGGTTAAAGGCTGCCGCAGATTGCGGTAGCCTGGATCACGCTGCCTGGGCAATCGGCACAGTCAGCGCAAGCTCCCGCCATGGCATTGCGCATCGCGATCGTTG
>CAXBFC010000200.1:0-13855 GCA_963974725.1 uncultured bacterium
CGGCGTCAGGCCGAACGCGATGGGCCGCTCTTCCAGTGGATCGGCCCACGGCAACCAACGTCCCATTTGTCCTTCGAGATCACGCAGCCCAAGCTCTGGGTGCGTTTGGCTCAGCGAGAATGCGGCGAACAAGTGCGCATAGAGCGGGTTGGGGGCACGTGGCCCGACGCGAATCGCCTGATAGTCCGACAGCCATGCGGCTTCCGCGGCAAAATCTTGATGGGCGGGCAGTCGCAGACCGTGGTCTTGGCCGCCTAGTATGAGTGGGTTGCTCGCCGGAACCCGACCCGAACGCAGTTCGCGGGCCGCTTGTGGTTTGAGGATCACGGTGCCGTCGCCGGTGCGGGTTGGCACCGAGCCGCCAAACCAACGCAGCCGTTCGAGTCGCACCCGGTGGCGGAGCGAGCCGGCGTTGCCCTGGAACATCGGATGCGCCGTCGGTTCTTGCACGACGCGCGCTGGCGCGTCATTGCGGCGCGCACACACGATAAAATTGGTGCGCAGTTCCTGCCACAGATCGAGGTAGTTGAGCACGAAGCTCTGGCTCGTGTTACCCAGCTCCAGCCGCTCGGCCATGCGGTCCGGTTGGGCCCACGGACGATGGAACCAGAACGATGGATCGAGTCCCGCGTTCTGCATCAGCGAACCGATTTCGAACCCGGTGAAGCCGCGATCGCCCTGGTGCAGGAAGCCGTCGACGACGCCCGCATCGTTCTTGCTGTCGGCGTAGGTCGTGAACGCGTAGCGCAAAGGGTGGCAACGATCGAGCTTCTTGACGAACTGGCGCAGCACCGACGGGTGGTGGCGTTCGTTCGCGGTCAAACCCAACAGCTTGGCGACGCGTTGCACTTGGAAGATGCGTTGGCGCGAGTAGTGCGGGTAGACCATCAACCGAAGCACGCCGCGCTTGGTCAATCGTTGCTGGAGGCCGCGCAGCGTGCGCTGCGGATCCGGCAGGTTCATCAGCACGCCGTAGCACTCGATCAGGTCGAACTCGCCGTCGGGCCAGGTGGATTCGTCGGCAAGGTCCACCGGCGCGAACCGCACATGCTTCTGCCGGTGCCATGCGCAACGTCGTCGGGCCAGGTCGAGGCTCGGTTCGCTCAGGTCGGTCGCGACGATGTCGGCGAGCGGATTCGCGACCGCGAGGGCATACGGCTGGAAGGTGCCGCAACCCGCAATCCAGATGCGCGGCGATACAGGCGCCGGGCCGCTACCGCAGCGATCCCAAAGCCACGACACGTGCAGCTCCCACGGATGCGTGCTGGGCAGCTTGGCCAGCATCGGCACCTGGGGGTAGGGCCACGACGCATACTGCGCCTTCATCACCGAGGACTTCTCCGAGGTCGTCATCCACCCCTGCTATCGGCAGTTGGGTGGCCCGGAATCGAGTCGATGGGCGCCGGCGGCGCAAGGAAACCCCGCGAGCAAGCGGGTCGATACCCACCAGCACCACGGCGGCGAGTGTCTAGATGTCGTCTTCTTCGTCAGTGCCGTCGTAGATCTCGGCAATTTCCTCGAGCGCGGCCTGCAGGTCTTCCGGGGTCTTCATCGGCAAGAATCGGGTGCGGGGACCGTTGCGCCGGATCTGCAGGAAGTTGGTCGACAAGTGCGAGGTCATTTCGCCGATCAGGTGCTCGATCTGAACAGCGTCGCGTCCTTCGACCTTCTTCTTGACGTAGTACCAGCCAAGGTCGAAGTCGCGATCTAGCGCCTTGGCTGAGAACGTGAACGTGTTGGTGTTGAACACGTCCACGACGTTGGGGTCAAAGCCCTTGGGGTAGCGCAGCTGTTCGATCAGCTGGGTGCGGCCCAAGTATTCGAATGGCGAGCCGCCGACGTCGTCTGGCCATTTCGGCGCAAGCTCGCAAGTCATGTCGCATTCGGTCTTGATGTGGTGGCCGAGCACGAGCGGGTCGATGCGGGCACCGAGGTTGTCGACGTTGCGCACCAGCAAGTAGCGGCCGCCGTTGTCGAGGAAGTGCTTGAGCGCGCCGCTGTCGCGGAATGACGAGGCGAAATCGCCGTGGCCGGGGCCGTATGGCGACGCTTCGCCGTTGTCGAGCTGGAACAGCTTCCCGGTCTTGGTCATGCGCACGGCGACCGACTGCGTCAGGTGGGTGATGCAGTCCTTGGAAAGCCCGAACTGCGCGTGATCCTTGAAGTGAGCCTGGGTCGCTTCGTCGGTCGCGAAACTGTTCATGCAATAGAACGGCACGTTGTTGTCGCCATCGCCTTCCGACTCCTTGCGGTGTCGCAGCACGTCTTCCACCGCAAGGCCCAGGAATGTGCGCGATTTGCCCAGAACCGGCACGATGCCCTTGACGACGCCGCCGAAACGCGTCGCCATGCCGCCGTTCAGCACGACGACCCCGAGCTCGCCGTTGTGGATCGCGTCGCGACCGAGCTGCTCGATTTGCTTGTGGGCCTTGGTGTCGATGCTCGGCAGCTTGTGGATCGTGCCTGGTGGGGGCACCAACAGGTCGCCAGCGACCGCATTGCTCTCCTTGGATAGACGACCTTCGGCGATGTCTTTTTGCCAACGACGTTGCCGTTCGGCGTCGTAGCCGAAGCGTTGCAGTTCCGAGAGTTGTTGCTCAGTGAGCTCGTTCAAGCGCGCACAACCTACCGGACGCGTCGTTCCGTGGCGAGTCGAAGTCGGCTACACCATAGTTTCATGGGCGGATCTGTAGAACGTGCGGCAGCAGCTGGCGAGACCACGCGAACGGCGGCATCAGGCGCATCGCTTGCTGCGAGCCTTGCCCCGGAAGCTCTGGTCGTGGCTGTGCCCGGAATCGGGCCGACGACCGCGACTCGCCTCGCAGACGTATCCGTTACGTCTGTGTTCGAACTGGCGGCGTTCTTTCCGCGCCGCTACCGCGCGCTCCGGGATCTGGATGCGCCCGATGAGTCGGCGATCGGCGAGTTGGTGCGGTTGCAGGGCGAAGTTCGCAGTGTTTCGATGCAGTGGTTGCCGGGGCGTCGGTCGATGGTGACGGTCGGCTTTGCGTGCGCCGATGGCAGCACCTTCCAGGCGTCGTTCTTCAATCAGCCGTGGCTGAAGAAGAGCTACACTGCTGGCGAGCGCCGCAACGTCGAGGGCACGCTGCTGAAGAAGGGCAAGCG
Organism: uncultured bacterium; assembly: GCA_963974725.1. GTDB lineage: Bacteria > Planctomycetota > UBA1135 > UBA1135 > UBA2386. Next base: position 3,127 of record CAXBFC010000200.1, read on the forward strand.
GTTCGTGGTTTCGGCAGCCAAAGTCTTGCCGCAGGGAGCCGTCGCCGATGGCGAGGTGCAGCTGCGCTATCCGGAAGTCGAGGGCATCTCGTCGCCTCGTTTGCAGAAGTGGATTGCGCACGTGTTGGACCAGTTGGATTGGAGCCGGGTGACGTTGCCCGCGCTGCCAGATGGACTCGAAGAGATGTCGTTGTCGCCGCGCGAACTGTTGTTGGCGATGCATCGGCCGAAGGATGTCGAGCAGCACGAAGAAGCGCGTCGCCACTTCGCCGTGCGCGAAGCCATCAAGCTGTTCGAGGCCGTCGAGCGCGCGCGCCGCGCTCGCGAGCAACGCCTTGCCGCCACCTTCGCGGTCGACGCCGAAATGGCCGAGCGCATCTTGGCGCGGATTCCATTTGCGTTGACCGAAGACCAGCACGCTGCCGTGCAGTCGTTGTGGCGCAAATTGGCTGGCCCCGGGGCGATGGGGGTGCTGCTCCAGGGCGATGTCGGCACCGGCAAGACGGCGGTCGCGATTGCCGCGGGACTGGCCGTCTGTCGGAAGGATGGCATGGTTGCGTTCTTGGCGCCGACCGAACTGCTTGCCGAACAGCATCACACGACCGTGTCGAAGTGGCTCAAGGGCTCCGGTGTCGACGTCGCGTTGTGCACAGCCACGCATAAACGCAAGTTGCCGCGCAGTGGCCCGCGCATCGTGTTTGGCACGCATGCGTTGATTTCCGGCGACGTTGAGATGCCGGGGCTCGGTTTGGTGGTCGTCGACGAACAGCATCGTTTTGGTGTCAGCCAACGCATGAAGCTCGTGCACAAGGGCAACAACCCACACGTGCTGGTGATGACGGCGACGCCGATTCCGCGCACCCAAGCGCTGGTTTCGTTTGGCGACTTGGACGTGGTCACGCTCGCCAACAAACCACCGGGGCACAAACCGGTGCTCGCCTTCCATCTGTCGGCAGACAAGTGGCCGCGCGCGATGCGGGCGATTACCCGCGCCGTTAAACGCGAAGGCCGCGTGTTCGTCGTCTGCCCGGCCGTCGGCGAAGAAGGAGAGAAGGGCGGTGTCGTGAGGGTGCACGAAGCCCTACAGAAGGTCTTTCGTTGCGCGTTGGTGCACGGCCGCGTCAAGCAAAGCGAGCGCCAGCGTGCGTTGGCGCTGTTCCGAGACGGCATCGTGGATGTCCTGGTCGGCACGACGGTTCTCGAAGTCGGTGTCGATGTGCCAGAGGCGACGTTGATGGTCGTCATTGGCGCCGATCGCTTCGGCATTGCGACGCTGCACCAACTTCGCGGTCGTGTTGGTCGCGGTCGCCGCCGTGGCATGGCGCTGCTTTGCGGTCCGAGGACCGAACGCGTTGCCGCGATCTGTGCGACGACCGACGGCTTCGCATTGGCCGAGCGCGACCTTGCGTTGCGCGGTAGCGGCGAGTTGCTCGGCACCCAGCAAAGCGGCTTCCAAGAACTGCTGGCCCTCGATCCAGTTGAAGATCTCGACGTGCTGCGCCGGGTTCGCGAAGCGGTTCGCAACCAGGATCCAAAATGAGTCAGAGCGAACGAGTCTTGTCGGTCGCCGAAGCGCGCGCCATCGACCGCGAAGCCATCGAGCGCTTCGGCATGCCAACCATTCTGTTGATGGAGAACGCCGCCCGAGGTGCAGCCGAAGTCGCGCGCACGCTCGGCAGTCGCTTCGTCATTCTCTGCGGCGCCGGCAACAACGGTGGCGACGGCCTTGCAATCGCCCGCCATCTAGGCTTTGCCCGCTGCGCGCTACATCTACTGGCCGCGCCCGATCCCCAAAAGGCGCCCGACGCAGCGTTGCAGCAGCAGATCCTGCACCGCGCTGGCGCGACCCTTCGCATCGCAGCAGAGCCCGACCCCAGCGAACACTCCGGCGCCGTCTGGATCGATGCACTGTTCGGCACGGGCCTCGACCGCGAACTCCGCGACCCAGCCCGTTCGTGGGTAGAGCTTTTCAATCACGCCACCGGTCCCAAACTCAGCATCGACATCCCGTCCGGCCTGCACGGCGACACCGGCGAGATCCTCGGAGCCGCCTGCCGCGCCGACACCACGGTCACGTTCGTTGCCAAGAAGCACGGCATGCTCACCGCAAACGGCAAGTCCCACTGCGGCCGCATCGAAGTGGTACAACTAGGCTTGCCGTAGGTACGGTGCCAGGCACAGAAGTAACATCTCCGACGCCCGGGGCGTCGGAGATGTTACTTCTGTGCCTGACACGGTACGGACCCTACTGCCACAGATTGGCTACGGCGGTGCTCCATTGCAGCGCGTCTTCTAGGGGCGACATGTGGCCGGTGCCGGTGATGACCGACAGTTGGGCTGCGGGGATGGCGGCGGCCATTTGTTCGGCTTCGGCTTGTGGGGTGATGATGTCTTGGTCGCCGACGAGCACCATGGTGGGCGTTTGGAAGTGGGGGAGTTCCGGGCGGCGGTCGGGGCGTTGTTGCAGGCCGCGTTGGTCAGCGACGATGGTCGCAACCGGGACCTGCTCGATCATCTCGCGGATGCGAGATTGGTGCTCGGCGGTTGCTGAGTTGCCTAGCAGTTTGGGGAGCATCGCATCGGCGACCGCGGAACTGCCTTGCTTGGTGGCCATCTCGATGCCGGCGTCGCGGCCGGCGCGTTGCGCATCGGTGTCGGCTGCGGCTCGGGTGTTGGTTAGCACGAGCGAACGCACGAGGTTCGCTTGGCGCGCGTGCAGGGCGAACGCCACGTAGCCGCCCATGCTCAGGCCGCAGACGTCGATGGGGTCGCTGGATAATTGCTTGATCACGGCGGCGACATCGTCGGCGAGGCGTTCCATCGTGAATGCTTCATTGGCTTCGGCCGACGAGGGCTGGCCCGACGATTGGCCGTGGCCTCGCAGGTCGATGGCGCACAGCGTGCGGCGCGCCGCGAGCGGCCCGTTCATCACGTCGAGCCACATTCGATGGTCGAGTGGGAACCCGTGGATCAGCAGCGCCAGTGGGCCAGTGCCGCACATGTGCACGGCGATGTTGGTCGGTGCCTCACCGGCCGGAGCGATTTCGAATGTGCGCGTCTTGATCATGCAAGGGGGGGGCTACGCGTCCTTGAGGCGCAGTTTCGCGATTGCTTCGACGTGGTAGGTCTGCGGGAACATGTCGAGCGCTTCGACACTCTCCAGTTCGTAGCCGCCGTCGACGAGCGAACGCAGGTCACGCGCCAACGTCTGCGGATCGCAAGACACGTAGACGATGCGCTTCGCGGCGAGCTTGAGCAGCATCGGGATCGCGGGCTTGGCGCCGAGGCGCGGCGGATCCATTACCACTAGATCCGGGCGCTCCTTGTTGCTTTGCAAGAACTGCTCGGTCGTCTTGCGCAGGTAGTGCACGTTGTTGCACTGGTTGGTCTTGACGTTGACGCGGCCCAGGGTGCAGGCGCGGCGTTCGTCTTCGACCGACATGACCCGTTCGAACTGCTTGCTCAACGGCAGCGAGAACAGGCCAACGCCGGCGTAGAGATCAAACGCGAGGCCGCCCGTTTCGTTGGCGATTGCGACTTCGACGAGTCGATGCACCAGGTGGCGGTTGCCTTGGAAGAAGCTCTCCGGCTCGATCAGGTAGCGGAACCCCAAGACTTCGTGCTCGACCAGATCCTTGCGCATGCCGGGCAGGTCGGGCGAATACGACGCGCCTTCGACCCCACAAGAACCCTCAATCTGGTATGGCCATTCGCGACGCGGCATGCCTGTGATTGCAGTCCGGATGGTCGCGATGCCTTGCTCCAAAGCGGGCGCGAGCACCGGGCATTCCTTGATGTCGAGCACGCGGTTGGAGCTGGCGTAGTGGTAGCCGAGGATGGGGGCGCGCGGTCCACCATTCTTCTTGTCTTCGGCAATGTCCTTTTCGGCCTGGGCCGCTTCCATGCGTTTGCGGTCGCGCTTGTCGATACGTTTGCGCGAGCCATCGGGTCGCGTGCCGGTGGTCGACTTCAGCTTCAGTTGCGTGCGCGAACGGTAGTTCCACGGCTCGGCATGGTGCACGACGATCGGCTCTGGCCAATCGAACTTGCCGATCCGCGTCAAGGCGTCGAAGACGAACTCGCCCTTCGCTGAGACCTGCGCGTCGTAGCGGATGTGCTGGTAGTTGCAGCCGCCGCACTCGCCGAAGTGTTGGCAACGTGGCTCAATGCGATCGGGGCCGGCTTCAAGAACTTCGAGCACCTTGGCGCGGGCGAAGGTTTTTTCGACGTCCGTGATCTCGACGCGGACCAGTTCGTTCGGGGCCGCATAGGACACAAACACCGCCCGACCTTCGTGGCGTGCCATGGTTGCGCCGCCGAATGCAAGGCGTTCGGTGCGCAGTTCGAGAGTCTGTCCCGGGGTCAGTTCGGTAGTCAATTCGCTCATTGCAGGGCGAACAGGCTACCCGAAGCGCCGTCGAAAACTGTTACCGATACGGGCGCCAGGTCATCCGTCGACCCGCTTTGCACTGGTTTGCAGCCATAACCCCAACGCCACCAGGGCAAGCGCCACGAAGAACCGGTGTCCCGGAACCGGGGCGCCCATCGCGAAGTTGAGCGCCGCGGCGACGATCGGCTGCACGTTGATGTAGAGCGCCACATTCGAGCTGTTCGTGTGCCGCAGCGCCCAGGTGTTGAGCAGGTAGGTCAGCACCGTCGACGCGAGCACGGTGTAGAGCGCAAACCACAAGATCGGTGGCAGGACCGCCGCTTCGACGTGGGCCGCCTCGATGCTGGGGCCACTCCACAAGGCAATCATCAAGGTGCCCTGCACGAACAGGATCGCGGTCGTCGTCCACGGGTCGAGGCTGCGGCCGATCTTGCGCATCATGACCAGGTGGATTGCGAACGCGAGCCCGTTGCCGGCGCTCAGCAGGTCGCCAACCAAAGTCTCGCTGCCAAAGCCTTGCACCTCACCGGTCAGGATCCGGTCGATGCCCAGCAGGTAGAGCACGCCGGCAAGCGCCGAGAGGATCGCCAGCACCTTGCGCCGTCTCAGGCGTTCTTGACCGACGATCGTCGCCACGATCAGGGTCCAGGTGGGGATGCATGAGTTGACGACCGCGGAGTGCTCGGGGGTCGTCAGCGCCATGCCCTCGGTAAACAGCACTTGGTTGAGCACGACGCCGAAGAGCGACGCGATGGCCAATGCAAACCACGTTCGCAAGCCCGGCATGCCTCGTTGCCGCCGCAGGCACATTGCGAGCGGCACAATCAAGACCATCGCCGCGCCGATGCGAAACAGCACCCACGACTTGGCCGGGACGGCAGCGAGGATCTGTTTGGTGAAGACGAAGTGGGCGCCGAACAACACCGAGACGGTGATCAGCGCCAGGTGGACACGCAACGTGGACGGCACAGCTCGTCGACTGTGCCGCGTTGCCCCCGTGTGGCGCAAGTCAGGAGCCAGTGCTTGTGCCGGTTGTGCTCATGGGGCTCATTGGGTCTCGCCACCGAGTTTCCTCGCCGATTCGGCCCGAAGACCAGCTTGCCAACTCGGTTTGCCAATGCGCACGGATTCCTGCTGGACCACCGGCTGGTTTGGGGAGCGTGCCCGTTGCCAAGGCTGCTTCGGTCCATTCGCTGGTCTCGCGAAGCGAGTGGGGACAGCAGTTGTCATGCCGTGCCAAGCGTCGTGGTGAAGGTATTCTGCCTAAGGACCGCACTTCTCGGCCTCACGTTGGCCGGGCCACGTCATCGGGCTATGATCCCTCGACGTCCCTGGCATCGGTTCGACCCCATCGAATGCCTCCCCTCCGCGGTCCTGCCCAATGACCCTCGCTGCCTCACTACTGCTGTCCTTCCTGCCCCAGATTTTCCCTGGCGGCGACCTCAAGCTACCACCCGTAAAGCCCTCGGCCACCAAGGCCGACGAGGTTCGACCTCTGGAGGAGATCGAGCGCTTCCGACGCGACCTGCTCGAGATGTCCGGCCCCCAAGTCAAGGTGCAGGCCAAGCTCGAAGAGATGGGGCGTGCCTATCAAAAGATCGAGGACTTGATCCTGCAGGTTGCCCGCACGGCGCGCGCTACCGAGATGCGCAACCTGATGCCGGTAGCGCGACGCTTCGGCCGCACGTCTGGCACGGACCGCGTTGCCGACGAACTGCTGTTCCAGTTGTTGGCACGTCCGGTTGGTTCGGCTACGCGTCTGGTCATCGACACCATGGCGGTGCTCAAGGGGCCGCAAGCCAAGACGGCGTTGAAGCAGTGCATGCGCGCGAGCATCCCGGCGGTGCGGCGACATGCCGTGCCGGTTTTGGCGCCGCTTTGCACCAAGGAAGACGCATCCTTCGCCTTGCAGTTGTCGCGCGAGCAATCGCTCGACCTGCGCTTGCGCGGGGTCGAATTGTTGGAGGCAATCGGTGACGAGGCCTCGACCAATCGATTGGTTGCGCTGCTTGCCAAGGATCCCGCCTTGGCCGCGGCTGCTTGCCTGGCGCTGGTTCGCGTCGGCCCAGCTGCCGTGCCCGTGCTGCACAAGCGCGTTGCCGCTCCGGCCATCGATCGCAGCTACGTCTATGCGGCGTTCGCATTGGCGCAGATCGGCGATGCGACCGGCGAGAACGTGTTGCCGGCGGAGTTGCTTGTGCCGTTGGCGAAGCGCTTGCGGGCACCGGAAGCTCTGACGCGGGTGCTGGCAGCGGTGCCGCTCGCTGACCTCGTCTACCGTGCTGCTCCTGGTGAAGGACAAGAACTTCCCGATGCCGGTCTCGTCGAAGCGTTGTTGCTGGTGGTGGAGCCAACGCAGTTCGTGCCCAATATCGACATGTTGCGCGGGGCGGCTGAGCAGCGGCTGCTGCGTCATACGGGCCGCGTGATCGCAGCCGAGAACGCGCTGTCGTGGCGTGCCTGGTGGCTCGAGCAGAAGGACACGTTCCTAGGCGTGCGTTCACAGCTTGCCGTCGATATCAACAACGCCGGCGCGGCGTTGATCACGTTGCGTCAAGAGAATCGCACGGTGCGCATCATCGGCGAAGACGTCGCGACCGTCTCGGCTCTGCCGGACGCGATCGAAGTCGTGCTGACTGCGCAGCAGATGCTCACCCTGGTCCAGTCACTGGAGAGTGATGGCTACGGCAACGCCGCCGCGATGCGCGTCGAAAGTGCTTTGCCGCGCATGCGTTCCCTCGAGGTCCGAGTGGGGCAAGGGCGCAGCAGTGTTGCCGTGACGGAGTCGGCGCACCTGGCGTTCGATAGCATGGTCGCCACAATCGACGCCACCGTTGGCGACGAACTTTGGCAGTTGTACCGCGTCGCCGCGCGCGACTCCGATCGGGCTGCGTTCTGGCGAGCGGAACACAAGTGGCGAGCCGCACATCCGGACGAAGTCGATCGTGCGCGCCACTTCCTGGGCAATGTGCTCGGCGGTTGGAGCACGTGGAGTCCGGAGTTGCGGGCGCGCGCCATTGGCTACCTTGTTGGCCACCCAAGCCGCAAGAACATCCTGCGCGAGCAGGATGGTGCGGCGATTGTTGCGACGTTGTCCGCGTTGGCCGAACTCGGTCCATACGACTTGCAGTTGCTTGAAGTAGCCGCCAGCACGCCGGGGGACAACGTCTGGCGTGACTGTGTTGCGCTAGCCGTCAGTGCCGAAGGTGGCGGCCGCAAGGCGGTCTCGCAGGTGTTCAACGTGCTCGGCCCCGATGCGGTATTGAGTGCGTTGAAGGACGATCGACCACTGGTGCGCCGGGCCGCCCTCGATGAGGTCGTTTCGGTGCGCGATGCGCGCGCCGCGCCGACGCTGGTCCGATTGCTGCAAGACGAAGACTTTGATGTGCAGCGCGCGGCAGTGTTCGCGTGTGGTCACTTGAAGGTGTCCTCGGCAAGCCGACCGTTGGTCGAAATGATCGCCGCGCAGGACACGGACCCGACGATGCGTCGTGAGTGCTTGCGCGCGATTGGTCGTGTCGGTGGCCAACTCGCGTTCCCGGTGTTGCAGCAAGCGATGGCCTCGCCGTCGAAGGACGACAAGGCCGCGGCCCTGCGTGGTCTTGGCGAATTGCGCGACCCGCGCGCGGCGCACCTGCTGGCGGAGTTCGTGGTCATGGGCCACGGCAAGGACTTCGGCAACCTCGCCAAGTTCCACCTGCAACGGCAAGGTTCGATGATGGCCGTGCCGGCCCTGCGTCGTCAGATCCCGTTGGTGACGGATGTGCAGATTCGCGCCGAGTTGGTGCTGTTGCTCGGTGCCTACCAAGATCCTGAAAACGTGCCGGACTTGATGGATTTGTTGCGCATGCCGAACGTTGCCGCACATGCAGTGCCGGTCATCGAAGGCGCGACCGGTGTCGACCTACGCAGCGTGCCCGATCGCATCACGGCGATGGAAGGCTGGTGGCGCGGCAACAAGGACGTCGCCCAGTGGCAGTGGTTGCTCGACGGCCTGAAGCGTGCGGAAGTGCCGACCACGCTGACCTTGGATGACTTCGCCAGCGACGCTGGCATGAAGGCAGTGCCCGAACTCGCGCGCTTGATGGTCGACGTCGAGCATCCCCGTCTGTGGGTGCTGTGCTCGGCGATCCTGCGAACGGTTACCGGGCAAGACTACGGGGTCGTGACCGAGCAGACTCCGCCTGACCTGCGCGAAGGCATGGCGGGCCGCTACCGACTGGTTGCCGAAGCTGATGCTGAGAAGACCAAGAAGTAGTGTCGGTCGAAGCTACAGCTGCACGAGCCGAGTCCGCACCAGTCGGGTCCGCACCATCTGGGGCGTCTGGCCCAGGAGGCACTGCTGCCTGGCGCGGTTCGTGGCCAGTGCTGCTGGTGCTGGCCGCAGCGTTTGTGCTGCTGTTCTACTGGCAGCGCAGCCGCTCGACGTTTCTGCGGATTGAGCAAGAACGGCCCGCGGCCGCGGAGCTTGCCAAGGGCGCCGGCCTCGATGTTGCCGATGTGCTTGCCTTGCGAGACATGATTGGCCTCGAGGCATCTACGGCTGATTGGCAGCGCGTCGTCGCCGAGTTCTCCGCGCACTTGCAAGTGGGCAAGATGCCTTTGGCCAACGATTCGTCAGGCGGGGCCACCGGCGATGGAGCTGTCGGGGCCACCGGTGGTGGGGCAGCGGCAACGCTGCCAGCCGCAACGCCACCAGAGATGGCCTTCGCAGCCAGTCAGATTGCGCCGGACGCCTTGGCCGCGCGTCGGTTTCTACTGCTGCGCGAGCGATTCCGGTCTCGGCGCTAACAGCGGCGCGACAGTAACAACCGTGTCCGCTGGGAGGGAGTCGCGCGGCTGAGCCTTGGCGGATGCATCGACGGATACGGCTACTGATGGCTCGACTGGGCAAGCTCACCATTGAGGAGTCTTGGCCAGTCTGTATCGTTGTCTGCCGATTTTTAGATCCAGACAGCCCATGACTGACGTCGTCGCAATCGCCCAACGTATTCAAGCCGAGAGCCACACTCTCCAGGCCGTTCGGTCGTCGCTGCAAAGCGTGATCGTCGGCCAGGACGACTTGCTCGACGGTCTCCTTATCGCCCTGCTCGCCGATGGGCACGTGCTGCTCGAGGGCTTGCCAGGATTGGCTAAGTCCCTCGCGGTCAACGCCCTGGCGCGTTCGATCGGAGGCGAGTTCCGCCGCATCCAGTTCACGCCGGACCTGCTGCCGGCCGACCTGGTCGGCACGCACGTCTACAACCCGAAGACCGGCGACTGGCAGGTGAAGGAAGGGCCGGTGTTCGCGAACTTCGTGCTCGCCGACGAGATCAACCGGGCGCCTGCCAAGGTGCAATCGGCGTTGCTCGAAGCCATGCAGGAACGGCAGGTGACGCTGGCCGGGGATACCCGCAAGCTGCCCAATCCGTTCTTGGTGTTGGCGACCCAGAACCCGGTCGATCAAGAGGGCACCTACGCGCTGCCCGAAGCCCAGGTCGACCGCTTCTTGGTGAAGCTGATCGTCGACTACCCGACCAAGGCCGAAGAGCTGCAGATCATCGATCGCATGGCGAGCCTGTCCGCAGTGACGACGGTGCAGCCGGCGACGACGCCCGAAGAGTTGCTGCGCATGCGGGAGTTGCTCGACACGATCTACCTCGATGATAAGGTCAAGGGCTACATTGTCGACCTGGTGTTCGCCACGCGCGAACCGGAGAAGGTGGGGCTGGCCAAGCTGAAGCCGCTGATCCTGTATGGCGCGTCGCCGCGGGCCTCGCTGGCGTTGGCTCGCACATCTCGCGCCCGCGCCTTCCTCGAAGGCCGCGGTTTTGTCACCCCGCAAGACGTCAAGGCCGTTGGCTCGATGGTGATGCGTCACCGCGTGTTGACGACCTACGAAGCCGAGGCCGAAGGCATCGACTCCGAAGAGTTGCTGCGCACGATCTTCGACACGGTTCCTGTTCCGTAGGCGTTCGCGTGGCGTTCGAGCTAGATAGAAGGGATACGCATGGCCCGCGCACTCGATCCTGAACTGCTGGCCGAGGCCCGCCGCATCCAATTGCGCGCGGATCGCATGGTCACGGACGTCATGTCCGGTGGTTACAGCTCGGTCTTTCGCGGCTCGGGCATCGAGTTTGACGAAGTGCGCGAATTCGCCGAAGGCGATGAGCTGCGCAGCGTCGACTGGAACGTGACCGCCCGCGTCGGCCGACCGTTCGTCAAGAAGTTTGTCGAGGAGCGCGAACTCACCGTGCTGTTCCTGCTCGACGTGTCGTCGTCGATGTCGTTCGGGACCAAGCCCAATCAGAGCGAGCGCCGCAGCGTCGCGTCGACCGCCGCGATGTTTGTGGGCTGTGT
>CAXBFC010000201.1:0-13805 GCA_963974725.1 uncultured bacterium
TCGCAAGCCGCGTTGTAGTGGACCGTGCAGCTGGGCGTGAAGTCAGGCACGACACCAAGGAAGGGGTAGGCGGAAGCATGCCCCGAGAGGCACTCGAGTTCGGCTGTCGATTCGTGCACCTGACCGGCCGGACCCGAAGGCACGAAGTACATTCCGCTGGAGTAAGCCGGGTTGTTCTGGGTCAGGTAGAAGGCTCTGATCTCACCCGCGGGAATCAATATGTCTACGTCGATGGGAACCGGAACCATTTGATTCGGGCCTGGCGCGCCATTCGTGATAAGGCCAGTTGCCGTGCCGACCAGGGTCCAGGCCCCAGGGTTGGTCACGCTCGGCAGATAGGGCGTGTTGCTGGCAGTCAGCACGTAGATTTCGACGTCCCACCCGGTAGTGGTACCCATGAGGAATATGTCGAAGCTCCTCACTACGATCGACTCTGTCGCCCGCAGTTCGAACATGCCACCATTCTGTCCCCAGTAATCAGTTCCGGTGTGCAGCGTACGAGGGGCCGCCGTGCGCTCCGGATCTTGTGCCTCAACGAGTCCGCTGACACCGAGCGACGCGTGCAGCCCGTTGGCGGACGAGTCGGTCACCTGTTGCCCCTCACCTTCGAACTGGTAGCAGGCCACGAGGTTCGACTCGCTCGCCGGATTCTGGAGGCCGAGTGCGGCGGCCTGGATCTGCGCCTGCGAACGCGCGACGTTCCAGATCCGCACCTCATTGAGCCTGCCATCGAAGTAGTTGGCAGACGATCCCTGCTTGCCGAGCTGCAGCGGATCGGTGCTCGCCCAGAGCGCATTCGGCACGCTGCCACTCGTACCGTCGACAACCCCGTTCAAGTAGAACGTGTACCACCCGAGGGTCTTGACGACCGCGACGTGATTCCACTCCCCGGCGGCGATCGAACTTGCGGAGTGGAGCCACCCCAGGTTGCCGTGCTTCAGGGAAATGCGACCGTCGGTCCAGACCGTGAACAGGTAGTCCGCCGGATTCCCGTTGCCGCTGCCACGCGCGAGGATCGTCTGGTACGTGCCGAGTGCGTCGGGGCGTACCCAGGCCTCGAGCGTGTAGGTGCCCGGCAGGTCGAGCAGACCACCCGAGGGACCCGTCACGAGGTCGTCGACACCGTCGAACTCGAGCATGCAGCCGAAGTCGCCAGCGAGCGCGGGTGCCCGCACGGGATCGGTCGACTCGACCGTCGCGTCCGTGCCGAGGAAGCCGTGCATCCCGGAACTCGACGAGTCGGTCACGTTCTGATCCGTGCCTTCGAACCGGTAGTACGCCTTCAGGGATCCCTGATTGGCCGGGTCGGAGATACCGCCCATCGAGCCTTGGATCTGCGCCTGGCTGCGCGTGTTGTCCCAGATGCGCACCTCGTCGATCACGCCGCCGAACTCGTTGCCTTGCTGCCCCTGCTTGCCGATGACCAACGGGTACGTGCCGTTCGCCAACACCTGGCCAGGATGCGCACCGGTGCCATCACTGAAGCCGTTCAAGAAGAACTCGTAGGAGCCGGGCGTCTTGACGACGGCGACGTGGCTCCACTCGCCGACGGGCAAGGGAGTGGTCGCGTAGACCCAGGGCGAAGTCCCATGGTTGAGCGCGAGCCGCCCGTCGGCCCAGACCAGGAACAGCAGGTTCTGCTGCGGGTTGGTACTCGCGCCGCGGCCGAGGATCGCGTGGTGTACGCCGGCGGCGTCGGGACGAACCCAGGCCTCGAGCGTGTAGTCGCCGGAGAGGTTGAATGTCGGCACCGCCGGGCACGTCACTCGGTCGTCCGAACTATCGAACTCGAGCGCCGTGCCCGACTGGGCGGACAGGTTCGTGGTGATGGCGAGCAATGAGCAGGCGGAGAATGCGGCGAGGGAGCGTTGGATCATCGGGGGACTTGTCCGGAAACGAATGTCAGGTGCCAGCGAGATCCAGGCGGCTGGCCTGAGGTGCTGGTCGCAGCAGGTGGCGTAGGAACCCGAGACCTGCGCCACAAATCAGCCAGAATCTCGAACGATCGACGACCCCGTCGGCCCCTGCTGCGAGCGAGACGGGGTGCAGAAGGTTCAAGCTGCGCGGCATTTCCGCTGATGAAGAGGACGAAAGCGGCTTCGACGATGTCGACATCACCGCGCTCGCCGAGCGCCACGCCAGGATCGTCAGAGTGCGATTCTTCACCGGCATGTCGGGAGAACACGCATCGCGGCCCGGCTGCATTCGGGGCAGTCCGGTTCGAGATTCCGGGGTTTCGTTGGCGCAGGTCTCGGGTTCCTGCGCCACCTGAGGCGACCGGCCCCCCGGCCTGCCGCCTGCGTCTCGCTGGCGCCTGACACTGCTTGCCGAAAAGGTTCCCCCGATGATCCAACGCCCCATCGCCTCTCTCGCCCTCTGTTTGCCGTTCGCCCTCACCGCGGCACTCTCCGCCCAATCTGGTCAGGTGCTCGAGTTCGACGGCACGGACGACCGGGTCACGGTTGCTGCAGGCACTGCGCTCGACGTGGACGACACCTACACGCTCGAAGCCTGGGTCCGACCCGACACCATCGGCGCACACCACGCGATCCTCGGCCGCGGCGCGGGTTTCGCTCCGCAGCAGAACATCCTCTTCCTGGTCTGGAACAACGGGCGGCTGGCGCTGAACCACGGAACTTCGGCCTAGGTCTACTCGAACACCGTGCTGCCGGCTGGCGTTTGGAGCCACGTCGCAGTCGTCAAGAGCCCGGGCAGCTACCAGTTCTACTTGAACGGCGTCGCCGACGGCGGCGGTGCGCATCCCGGGGCGGCACTGGTGCCGGGCACCTACCCGCTGGTGATCGGCAAGCAAGGGGTGCAAGGCAACGAGTTCGACGGCCAACTCGACGAGTTCCGCCTGTGGAGCACAGCCCGCAGCCAGGCACAGATTCAGAGCGCCATGGCCCTGCTCCTGAACCCGGGCAGCCAGTCCGACCTCATCGCGTACTATCGGTTCGAGGCCGCGGGACAGATCGTGACCGATTCGTCCAACAACGCGCTGCACGGCTTCCTCGGCACGGACGCATCGGTCGAAGCGACGGATCCCTCGCGCATCGCCCCTGCGCCCCTTGGCTACCAATGCATCGTGGCGTCCGGAAATGCCGTCGGCATAGGGCCAGCCCAGCCCACCGGCGCGATCCCGATCGGCTTCGCGTTCCCAATCGATGGCGGGACCTACACGGACATTCACGTTAGCGCTCGCGGCGTCGGCTGGTTCTCGAACGCTGGCACGCCGTCACCGCCGTCCGGCTTAGGTGGCAGCGTCAACCCCACACCGGCAGGGCTCGTTGCCGATGGCCCTGTCGTCGCACCGCTTTGGACGCACTCGATAGCGTCTTGGCCGGCGGGAGACGTCTACGTTGACGCTAGCCCAACGCGTTGCATCGTCACCTGGAAGGACTTCGTGACCTTCTACAGCACCGGCCTTCCGGACCCGTACTTCTCGTTCCAGATGGTGCTGTTCCCGAACGGCGACGTCGAGTTCCGCTACGACCACAACTGCACCAACAATTCGGAGTTCTTTACTCACCTCAAGCAAGGTGTCGTCGGCATCAGCGGGGGCTCCCCGAACGTGCTGCCAGCCAGCTCCGACCTCGAACTGGATCCGAGCTCGGCCGGCGACCCGACGCTGTTCGAGCATTAGCCGGTTGCCGAGACCTTCGACATGGCTGGCGGCAGCCTGCTGCTGGTTGCGACCAATCCGGGCTACCAGGCCATCTACACCGCCGATGGTGCGGGCTGCGCAAAGGCCACCACCTATGGTGCCGGTTGCGTCGGCCTCGCGCTGAACAGCAACGCGCCGATCATCGGTGGCGACTGGAACCTGACCACGACCGGTCTGACGATCTTCGATGCGATCACGTTCTTCGCTTCCTCACAGCTGACCACGCCGATTCCACTACCGCTGCTCGGCATCAACTCGCCGGGCTGCAGCGTGCACCTCAACGGCCTGCTCGGCAGCCTGACTGCGCCGAACGTCGCCGGCACGGCCGTGGTGACGATCGCGCTCCCGAACGACCCGACCTTGAAGGGTTCGGTTCTGAACGCCCAATCGGTCTCGCTGAACCTCAGCCTGCCTTCGCTCCTCGCAGCGTCGAACGGCCTCGAAGGCTGGCTCGGCTACTGATATCGAGATCACCACAACACCAGGGGTCGGTTGATCCGACCCGAGTTCCAATAGCCCTAATGGAACAGGGCCGTCGACTCCGTCATCATCGAGTCGAGCGACGATGCCGTTTGCGTTGTCACCCTTTGACGAGCGCGTAGCAGCCTGCAATCAAGCGTCACTTCGATCAGCGAACCGCACGCCAATCGCTGACGACAATGAGCCGAGCAGGAGACACCGGGCCCGCCGACCGCGCCACCAGGAATTGCTCGCGGGCGATGGAGTAGTCGACGATGCGGCATCCGTCGGCGGTGAAGATCTGAACAGCTTCAAAATGATCACGTGGCTAGATCGACGCTTCGAGCCTGACGAGTCGTTTGCCGTTCCAGCTGCCGTAGAGCCAGTGCAGCGGGCCCATGGCGAAGAATACCAGTCCGGCGAACGGCGCCGTGGCCTGCGACCAGTAGCAGGTGCCGAGCGCTGCTAGTCCGATCGCAGCCGACAGCAGATGCGCGCCGATCGTGCCCGCGGTTACGCGCAGTTCGAGGGCATCGAGTTCGAGTCGTTTGCGTTGGCTCAAAGCCGTGTAGGTCTGCAATGCAAACAGCAAGAACACCAGGGAGAAGCCACCGGCGTAGAAGCCCATCAGGTCGCGCATCTCTAGCCAGTATTCGGTTCGCTCGTTTGAGAACATGGCGCGAGCCCGCGATGGATCGGCGAACGCCCAGTAGAGGTAGTTCGCGAGAAAGCGCAGCGGCACGACGAACAGCAAGACGACCAGCAAGATCGCGCCATCGATCGCCAGGGTCAGCGGCCCTTCGAGTCCATAGCGCCGATGGAACTGGTGGTGGCAGTACCAGATCCACAAGAACAGCGCAAAGCACGCCGCATAGACCGGCACTTGCAACAGGGCCTCTTGCACCTCGCCATACGTGCTGGGCACTTCGAGGCGGATCACCAAGAAGGTCAGGGCGAGCGCGAAGACTGCGTCCGCCAGGCCTTCGAGCCGCGAGACGTTGCCGCCGCGCCAGCGGAAGAAGCGTTCGCCGGCCAACGCGTCGGGTTTGAAAGGGATGCGAACAGGCACGCCGCCATCGTCGCGTCAGGTGGTTGCCGAACTCAAGCAGGATCCTGATGCGTACCTTTGGCAACCGAAACTCGTGGCTTGGTAATGCCGTCGGGCCCTTCATGATCGAGCGAGTGCCCGCAGTCAAACGGTGCCTGTCGGGGTCGCGCGAATTGTGTCCCAGCCGCCCTTTTTCCGCCTTCGCTCCATCGCTGGTTGGCGCCCGCCAATCCGCAAATACATGCGTTGGTGCGACAGGCAAGATTCACCTGTGGCAACCCAGTCACGAAAACTACGGCATTGGGCGATATCCTGCGGAGGTCGCGTTGTAGCTGATCGTGATGCCTTGCCGACGACTGATAGATTCATGATGACCTGTGGCCAATGTGGGTTCGCATCCGAGGAACCATTTACCTACTGCTCGCAATGCGGCACGCACTCGACTGGTCCGCAGGGCAGTGGCATGGCTGGGCGCATCCTCAATGGCAAGTATCGGGTTCTGTCCGAACTCGGCGCTGGCAGCATGGGCACCGTCTATCTCGGTGAGCATGTCGCGCTGAAGAAGAAGATCGCGCTCAAGATCCTGCACCGGGAACTGCAGATCGGCGACGAACCGCTGCAGCGATTCCAGCGCGAAGGCATCGCGGCTGGCCAGATCACTCACACGAACGTCATCCAGATCTTTGACTTCGATCGCACCGAGGACGGCACTTCCTACCTCGCGATGGAATACGTCGAGGGTGAGAACCTGAAGGACCTGCTGGCGCGCGACGGTGCCCTGCCCACCAACGTCGCGCTGTCGATCACCCGGCAATTGCTGTCGACGTTGGTCGAGGCTCACAAGCACGGCGTTGTGCACCGCGACATCAAGCCCGAAAACCTGATGATCGTGCGCGGCCCCGGCGAGAAGGTGACGCTCAAGGTGCTCGACTTCGGCTTGTCCAAGCTGGTCGACCGACCGTTGGATGCGAGCCTGCAAACGATGTCCGGCCGCGTCATGGGCACGCCGCTCTACATGGCGCCGGAGCAATGGCACGGCGAAGATGTCGACCAACGTTCGGACCTCTACTCGGTAGCGCTCATCCTCTACGAGATGCTCACCGGGCATCAGCCCTTCAAGGGTGGCAACGTCACCGAAACCCTGATGCGAAGCACGACGGAGGCACCGCCTTCGGTGTTGGATCATGTCAGCAAGCATCCGGTGCCGGTCGACTTGGATAGCGTGCTTCGTCAAGGCATGGCGAAGCAGCGCGACGAACGCTTCCAAGATGCATCCGACATGCTTGAGGCGCTCGACGAGGTTCGACTCGATCGCGTGCAAAATGCATCGGGCCAAGAGCGAAGTAGTGGTGCCCGCAAGCGGCCGGCGCGCAGCCCTCGTCAGCGGGAAACGGATCGGGCCGCAGGTGGCGCCAAGAAGCAGTTGCTGGCGATCGCGGGCGGAGTCGTCGTCATCTTGGTCGCATGGTTGATCTGGAACGGCAGCGGCAATGCACACGGCGACGCGCCACTGATCAGTGGCATTCCTGCTGAACAACGATCGGAGCAACAGAAGGAATACGTCTCGCTTCTGACCGAGGCGCGCGATCGGCTGCGCACCGGCGACATCGCCTCGGCAATGGCCGTCGCGGACAAGGCGGCGCGGCGACCGATCGCAGATGCCGAATCGTTCTTCGTGCGCGGCGAAGTCTATCGACGTCAGAAGGACTTCGACACAGCGCGCCTCGACTACCAAGAGGCGATCAAGCGATTGCCAGGTTACGCGCATGCTCTTGCCGGCCTCGGCTGGCTCGAGGTCGAGAAGGGCGACCTGAATGCGGCCGCCGAGCAATTCACGATTGCCATCGATGCCGATGTCAGGTGCGGCTTTGCGCTCGCGGGTCGAGCTGCCGTGCTAATGGCGCGCAACACGCCCGAGCAAGCCCTTGAGGTCCTGGCGGATACCACCATCGAAGATCCGCTGGTGTATCTGTACCGGGGCGAGGCACAGCTCGCCGTCGACGATGTCGACCTCGCCGTGCAATCGTTCGTGCAGGCCAAGCGCGGCGACCCATCGTTCTGGCGGACGTATCGCGGCCTGGCTTTGGCCTATGAACAACAGGACGACCACGAAGCCGCCGAACAACAGTGCATTGCAGGGTTGACGATGGCGTCCGACGCTCGCGAGCTGCGGGTGCTTCATGCGCAACTGTTGCTGGCCCAAGATCGTTTCGCCGATGCACTGACGGCATTGGCCGCGGCGGCCCCCAAGGACGGCGATCTGCTCGCTGTCGAAGGCGTAGCCGAGCAGGGTCTCGGCAATGGGGAGGCCGCAATCGCTGCCTGGACCAAGGCCCTGGAGATGGGCGTCAAGGATGTTGCGACCGTCAACTTGCTGCTCGCCATGCAGTACGCGAGGGATGCGGATTGGGTCAAAGCGCGCCGTTTTGCCAGGCAGGCGATCGCGGCGGACGGCGAGTTGGCCAAGGCGCACTTCTACGCCGGCCTGGCTGCCTTTCGCATCGAGGACTACTCCGGCGCCGTTGGTTACCTGCAGCGCGCTGTCGACCTCGATGGCGAAGATCTGGTTGCGCGCTACACCCTGGGCGTCATCTTCATGGACTACCAGCAGCGCCCGCAGGACGCGATCACCCAGTTCGAGGCTTATGTAGATGCCGGGGGTTCCGACGAGAAGGTCGAAGGCTGGCTGCGAACGCTGAAAGGGTAGTGACCTAACCCGCGACTGGTCGAAGTCTTGCTGGCCGAAGTCCCTTCTTGTCGCAGTCCCTATTGACCGAAGTCCCTATTGACTGAAGTCCCTATTGGCCGAAGTCCCTATTGTTCGAAGTCATAGTCGAGGAAGTCTTGCGCGAGCTTCGCGCGGTTAATCAAGATGCGCGAGAATGGCAACGCGAGCGGACTCCGGCCTTCGAGGGTAGCGATCAAGTAGTCGCGGAACGCTCCCTGCGGTTTGCCATCTTCACCGATCGTCGTCTTGGTGTCTTCGCGCAGGCGCAGCAGGTAGTCGAAGAAGATCGCCAGTTGCAGCATGCGGACTTCGGTATCGTTGCCGTACTGGCTGATGGGTTGCAGCAGCACCTTGCCGAGGTCTAGCAACCGGCCATCCTTCTTGGCGAGTAGATACTGATCGAGTGTCCACTTCGGATCCCAGTAGAACGTGAAGTACGCCGCCAATCCCTCTTCGACCCATGCGGTGCGCTTGCCGACTGAGGCAGGGAATGCCGAGTGCAAGTACTGGTGCACGACGCTGTGCGTGATTTGCATGCGCAGCAACGTCGGATTGTCGATCCACTCCGCCGCGACCGGCCGCTCTGCATGGCTCAATGCGTGGAAGCTGCCGAAGAACGACGAGTGGTGCTCGCCATGGCTCTCGCCAAACGCGTTGTAATCTGCACGCCCTGGGAGCACAAAGACCGGGAACGGCTTGGGCGGCACGTAGTCGCTGCCCAACACCTTTCGGAAGTGGCCGAGCATCGTTTCGAGCCCTGACGCAAGATCCTTGGCCAACCCGTAGCTCTTGGTCGTGCGCACGGAGAAGTGGTCCGTGGTCGCTACCCAGGCGTTCGCAAAGTCCGAACGATCGACCCAGATGTCGAGCTCCTCGGTCAGGTCGCGGTGCAGTCGCTTCACCGCCCGGTCCAACACTCGCTTCGATACGTTCGCCGGGCGGTTGGCGTTGCCTCTGGTCTGGGCAGTCGCGTCGGTCGAAGCCATCACCAGACCTAGCAGTGAAGTGGTGATCAGGCACAAGTTCCGGGTTCGCATTGTCTGGGAGTCGTTCTGGGTTGCGGTGCGGGCCAGCAGGGAGGCTCCCGCTTCGGTCTGCAGCACGGATGATTGCTACGTGGCGAAGCGTGTCCGCGCGGGGTTGATTGCGCAACTTCGGATGATAGTCGCGATGCACCAACGTGAGTTAGCAAACCCGTGGGGATCTGGTTCGGAGGGGCAGTGGGCCCGTGATTCGTTGCTGCGTTTGTCGGCCTGGGCGGGGGCATCGCTCCGGAGCGATTGCAGCTACGCTGTGATGATGGATTGCACGAAGAAGAACGGGAATGGAACCACTCTGCTCGCCTGCGGCATCGCGCTGCTGGCTGCGGGTGTGGTGCAAGCGCAGCAGACGATCTACGTCGGCGGTGGCAGTGGCTTGCCGTCGATTCCAGCGGCGATCGCCGTGGCACAGCCCGGCGATGTCGTTGTTGTGCGGCAAGGCGTGTGGCCAGCGAACTTCGCGGTCGACAAGGGCATCACGTTGATCGGTGAAGACGCGGTGTTGACGCGCGGGTCGTTCGGCCTGTGGCGCATCGATATCACCAACGTGCCGGCCGGCCAGGCATTTGTGCTGCGGGGCTTCGACACGGATGCGGCGGCAGCCTCGGATCTGGACATCGTCATTGCCGATTGTGCTGGGCGCGTTTCGTTGCAGGAACTCGGCATGAACGGGCTTATCGCCTGGCGAGTGGGGGCGACGAACGTTGCGCAACTGCACGTCGGCGGTCTCGTGAGTCGGTCGTTCGGCGCCGTCGATTGCAGTTCGGTGATCGAGCGTTTGATCCATGACCCGGGATTGCTCGGGGTCAGTATTGTGCGCGGACGCGCGTCGTTCGACTCGTGCTCGCTGAACGGGCCGTCGTCCGGCCTCGTCGCGCCCGCACTGTCCTTGCAAGACGCGCAGGTTGCCGTGAGCCGCTGCACGTTGATGGCTCCGTCTCCGTTCGCACCGGTGATCATCGCCCAGTCCGGCGTGTTGCTTCTCGATCCGAGTGCGTCCCTGCTGCCCTCGCCAGGTCAAACGCTCATTACGGGCGGTGCTGCGGTTGCGACGCTCGAACTGTCGACGCTGACGACCCACATGGACGACCAGGACCTGACCATCAACAATCAGGGCCGCGCCGGCGAACTGTTCGTCACGGTGCTGGCCCTGCCTGGGCCGCAACTCGCAACGCCGCTAGGTGTGACCTGGCTTGACCCAACCGCACTGTCCATCGTGGCGTTCGGCACGTTCGGCGCTAGCCGCCAACAGGTCGACACCATCAACTTTGCAGGGTTGCCCGTTGTTCCGCAGGGCCTGACCGTCGCGCTACAAAGCATCGTGTTCGGTCCGGGTGGCCACATCGGTCTTGGCTCGCCATCGCTAGTGACGCGTTCCTGAGGGTTCCGGCAGCGGGGGAGTCGGCGGATCGACCTTGTAGAACTCCTTCCGCACGTCGTGCTTCTTCATCATTTCGTAGAGGCTGCGCGGGTTGATCCCCGCAATGCTCGCTGCGTCTTGCACGCGACCGTGCGAGCACTTCAGCACCGCCTTGATGTAGCACACCTCAAAGGCATCCAGCATCTCTCGCCGGGCCTCGTGATAGCTCTTCTCTAGGAGGTCCTCGTCGTCCTCACCGCTTTCGGGTGCCTCGGTCAAGTTGGCGGGTGGCGCTTCTTGGGGGGCGATGCTGTCTCCCATGCGACGGATTTCCTCTGGCAGATCGCGAGTCTCGATGATGTTGGTCTCGCACAGAAGTACCGCACGTTCGGCGACATTGATCAGTTCTCGGACGTTGCCGGGCCAGCGGTATGCCACGAGCCGCTCCATGGCCTCGTCACTGACGGCATTTGCGGCCCTACTCATTGTGACTCGAAAGTGTTCGACGTGACTGACGACCATTGCGGCGATGTCTTCGTGACGCGCTCGCAGCGGTGGAACGTCAAGTGAGACCACGCTCAGTCGGTAGAAGAGGTCCGCTCGAAACCTCTTCGCCGCCATCTCCACGCTCAGGTCCCGGTTGGTTGCGGTGATGATGCGAACGTCGACATCGAACTCTTCTTCAGAACCGACGGGTCGGATTTTTCGATCCTGCAACACCCTGAGCAGCTTCACTTGCAGCTTGGGAGAGAGTTCCCCAACCTCATCGATGAACAGGGTCCCTTTGTGCGCAAGCTCGAAGTAACCCCTGCGAGCCCGTTGCGCGCCGGTGAAGGCTCCTTCCACGTGACCGAACAACTCGCTTTCAAGTAGAGCTTCAGACAAGGCGGAGCAGTTGACCGCGATGAACGGAAACGCGGACCGCGCGCTCTCGGCGTGAATGGCCCGGGACAAGTACTCCTTGCCGACGCCCGTCTCACCTTGCATCAGTAGCGTGCTATCGCTGTTCGCCACTCGTTTCACGAGTGCCAGGAACTCGCGCATCGTCGGGCTTGCCGTCGCGAAGTCGCCGAGCCTGCTGTTGGTGTCGGCGCGTTCGACGGTTAGCCGCTGTTGCGCTTGCTCGGTCCGACGCTTGACCAGAGTCTGAAGTGCCAGGCGAGTCTCCTCCTTGCTGACAGAAGAGCTGAGAGTCGCGAACGCCCCGGCGGCCAGTAGTTCGGCCCGGTGCGCGGGGTCCTCGTTGTCGGTGAAGACGACTACCTCTGGCGCCTCGGGGAGCGCTCGAACCACGGCGATGCCAGCGGCGAAGCCTCCCTCGAGCAACTCTTCGTCGGTGACTAGCAGGTCCAGGCTGCCGGCGCGGACGGCTCCCCACAGATTGTCCTTCTTGCCGAGTGTGGTTACGTGCAGGCCATCCGTTGTCAGCAGTTCCCCGAGCTGTTTGGCATAGTTCGCACTCTTGGTGGCGATGAAGGCTCTCAGTAGCATGGGCCCTGAATACTAGGTGCCAGCCACCATTAATGCCGGGCCTAAACACCCGATAATGGATGCCGCAATTCGCACCTGAGGTCGTGATGATCTGTAACACACTATCAGCAAGTAGCTTGCAGATTGCCGTGAGCCCGCGGCACGACTTCTGCTTATGGCCTGGCCTGAGAATCATTTCGTCGAAGTCCTGCCAGGGTCACGCCCGTTTCGGACAGCCCCGGCCTCAAGCCAGAGTCTCCTGTTCCAGCCAACGGCTCAACAACCAGTGATCCTCAGGTAGGCGACGTTCGACCTGACTCAGGCCACCGAGTTTCACGTAACGACCCACCGCGCACCCGCGGGGCCATCGATGCGCCCGCAGCAACCCCGCTACTGCGTTAGCAGAGGGGTCCAGGGCGTGCCTCATGGGTAGGCGTCCCTTTTTAGCGCCGAAGTAAACACACGTATGAACACCCCACCCAACCCCGACTCATTCTGCTGTTGCCGGCACTCGCCTGCTCCGGTCATCAAGACGCCGACCGTGAAGCTCGAGGTGTCCTTGAAGCCGATCGTGAGCATCCCCGTCAAGGGAGCCGCACGCCTGGCAAGAAGTAGGTAGGCGGCAAGAATCGTATTCGACGCATGCTCCTCGACAGCTGTCGAGGGGCAGGCATTTCCTTGTCAGGAGGCACGACGTGGCGCAGACCAAGAACCGCATGAAGAAGTACCTTGCCGTCATCCTGGCGGTTGTCCTTGTCATAGTAGGACTTCAAAACACTGAGGTCGTCGAGACGCGAATCTTGTTCGCGACTGTGGCGATGCCGCGGGCAGTGCTGCTGATTCTGGCAGCTCTGATCGGGTTCTGCCTGTGCCTGCTGACGCGCTTGTTCAAGCGCCAGAAGTCGTCCTCATCGCAATGAGGCGCGCCGACATAGAGGCTGCCGTAGACCATGTAGAGGTCCGCGTCGCTCGACTTGTCGAGAACTGTTGTGACGACGATGTTTCTGAGATGGCGAAGGAGTTGTTTGGTGTGCTCAAGGAGCACTCGGACTTGCTGCTCGCCTTCAGCGACATCGCATTGGCGCGCTTGGTCGCGAACTCACATCCCTTGTACGTCAGCTTTCGCTCCGCGGAGCGGCAGGCGTCGGGGTTCGTGGATTCGTTTCTGTGAGGCCGTCAATCAATGGATGATCTAGGCGTTTGATTTGCAGCCTGGCTCGTCCCTGTCAAGAACTACCGGAGCCATGGCTCCTACCACCGAAAGGAAGAAACATGAAGATCGCCATTCTGTCGCGGAATCCCAAATGCTATAGCACTCGACGCCTCAAGGAGGCTGCCGAGCAGCGCGGCCACAAGGCTGTGGTCCTGAATACGCTGAGCTTCTCGCTCGAAGTGGAGCAAGACGAGCCAGGCCTCGTCTATCGCGGCAAGCGTCTGTCTGAATACGACGCGGTCATTCCTCGCATCGGTGCCTCGATCACGTTCTATGGACTGGCAGTGCTGCGGCAGTTCGAGCAGATGGGTGTCTATACGATCAACCCGGCGCGGGCCATTGCGCGTTCGCGGGACAAGCTGCACAGCATGCAGATCTTGAGCCGCCGCAATATTGGCATTCCGCATACGGCCTTCGTCAAGCGCGCCGACGACGTGCTGCCCGCGATTGAGCGGATCGGCGGCGCGCCCGTCATCATCAAATTGCTGGAGGGCACGCAGGGCGTTGGCGTGATTCTCGCCGATACCGTCAAGGTGGCGCAGGCGATCATCGAGACGCTGCAGAGCACCAAGCACAACGTGCTGATCCAGAAGTTCGTCGCCGAGAGCAAGGGCAAGGACATCCGCGCATTCGTCGTTGGTGATCGTGTGGTTGCAGCGATGCGGCGTCAGGCCGTCGGTGACGAGTTCCGCAGCAACGTGCACCGCGGCGGCCAGGCAACGTCCGTGACGCTGACCAAGGAATACGAAACCACGGCAGTGCGCGCCGCGCAGATCATGGGCCTGGACATGGCCGGCGTCGACATGCTCGAAGGCAAGGACGG